>JAFASC010000184.1 GCA_019244955.1 Methylobacteriaceae bacterium
ACAAGAAGACCGATCTCGCGCTTCTGAAAATCACCGAAGGCGGCAACTTCCCGCATGTCGATTTTGCCTCCAAGGAGCCGCGCATCGGCGATTGGGTGATCGCGGTCGGCAATCCGTTTGGGCTCGGCGGCACGGTGACTGCCGGAATCGTCTCCGCCCGCGGCCGCGACATCGGCGCCGGCCCCTACGACGACTTCCTGCAGATCGACGCGCCGGTGAACCGCGGCAATTCGGGCGGCCCCACCTTCGATACCCAGGGCAATGTCGTCGGCGTCAATACCGCGATCTATTCGCCGTCCGGCGGCTCGGTCGGGATCGGTTTCGCCATTCCGGCGGAGGTCGCCAAGGATGTCGTCGCCTCGCTGAAGGATAAGGGCACCGTCTCGCGTGGATGGATCGGCGTGCAAATCCAGCCGGTCACCCCGGAAATCGCCGATAGCCTCAATCTGAAGGGCACGAAGGGCGCCCTCGTTGCCGAGACGCAGTCCGGCTCGCCCGCGGCGTCGGCGGGCCTGAAGTCCGGCGACGTGATCGTCGCGGTCAACGGCGATCGCATCGACACTCCGCGCGAACTTGCCCGCCGCATCGCCGCGCTCGGTCCGGACAAGCGGGTCGATCTCACCTACCTGCGCGATGGCGCCGAGCACACTGCGAATCTCCGTCTCGGCACGTTGCCGGCGGACAAAGAGGCCACGATCAGCGCACCCGAAAGTGGCGGGCGCACATCGCTCGCCAATCTCGGCCTGTCGCTTGCGCCGGCTTCCGCCGTCTCTGGCGCTAAGGAAGGCGTGGTGATCACGGAAGTCGATCCCGACGGTGTCGCGGCTCAGAAGGGCCTGAAGTCGGGTGACATCATCGTCGAAGCCGCCGGCCATCCGGTGAGCCGGCCGGCGGAAATTTCCTCCGCGCTCGACGCGGCGAAGAAGGACGGCCGCAAGGCAGTCCTGCTGCGCGTCAAGACCGGGGACCAGACCCGCTTCGTCGCGCTGGCGACCAATCCGGCCTCCTGAGGGCCGGACGCGTCAGCCGGCGGGGAACGCCGGGCAACGCCCCCGTTCGGCGTTCATGGGCGGCAGGTCGGCATTTCGCCGGCCTGCCGTTTTTTCGGGGAGGGTCTATATGAAGGCCATGCGAATCCTCGTCATTGAAGACGATGTGGAGGCAGCGAACTATCTGGTGAAAGCGTTCCGCGAGGAGGGGCATGTCGCCGATCACGCTGCTGACGGGCTCGATGGTTACGCGGCAGCGCGGGACGGCGATTACGACGTGCTCGTCGTCGATCGTATGTTGCCGAAGATGGATGGATTGACGCTGATCGCCGGGTTGCGGGCGCAGAAGATCGAGACGCCGGTCTTGATCCTGTCGGCGCTCGGGCAGGTGGACGACCGCGTCAAGGGTCTGCGCGCCGGCGGCGACGACTACCTGCCGAAGCCCTACGCTTTTTCCGAACTTCTGGCGCGCGTCGAGGTACTGGCGCGGCGCAAATCCTTCGGATCAGGCGAAGAGACGCATTACCGGGTCGGCGATCTCGAGCTCGATCGCCTTTCACATAAGCTCACGCGCTCGGGCAAAGAGATCCTTGTGCAGCCGCGCGAGTTTCGGCTGCTCGAATATTTGATGAAACATGCGGGGCAGGTCGTCACCCGCACGATGCTTTTGGAAAATGTGTGGGACTATCACTTCGATCCGCAGACGAACGTGATCGACGTGCATATTTCGCGGCTCCGCGCCAAGATCGACAAGGGCAGGGAAACGCCCTTGCTGCATACCGTGCGCGGCGCCGGGTACATGATTCGTGACAGCGCTCGGTAAGCTTTTTCGCACGACAGTTTTCAAGCTGTCGCTTGCCTATCTTTGTGTTTTTGCGATTGGAGCCGGTCTCGTTTTGGGCGGCGTCGGTTGGAACGTCGAGAAACTGATCGACGAACAGATCGGCCAGACCATCGATGCCGATATCCGCGGCCTCTCCGAACAATATTCGGAAGGCGGCATTCGCCAGCTGGTGGAGGTCATCCAGCGTCGCACGCGCCGGCCGAGCGCCTCGCTTTATCTCGTCACGACTTACGCGGGCGTGCCAGTCGCAGGCAATGTCGCCGCCTTGCCCGATCAGGTGGTGGGAAACAGGGATCTCGTCGAAGTCAGCTATCAGCTCGCCGGGGAAGACACGCCGCGCCACCGGGCATTGGCGCGTGTTTTCGTCCTGCCGGGCGGTTTCCGTCTCCTCGTCGGGCACGACATCGAGGACCGCGAGACCCTGCGCGGCATTCTCGCGCGCGCACTCCTTACATCGCTGTTCTGGCTGGTCCTTATCGGCACGATCGGCGGCGTTTTCGTTGCTCGCCGCGTGCTGAAGCGCGTCGACGCCATCTCCGAGTCTGCGCGCGCCATCATGACCGGCGATCTCACCAAGCGCCTGCCGCTCGCCGGCACGGGCGACGAACTCGATCGCCTCGCCGACAGCGTCAACGTGATGCTGGAACGGATTACCGCGCTTATGGCCGGGCTCAAGGAAGTATCCGACAATATTGCGCATGACCTCAAGACGCCGCTGACACGCCTTCGGATAGACGCCGAACAGGCGTTGCGCGCCAGGACTTCGCCCGAGGAGCAGCGTGCCGCACTGGAAAAGATCATCGAGGAATCGGATGGGCTTATCCGCATCTTCAACGCGCTGTTGATGATCGCGCGCGCTGAGGCGGGGACGCAACCCGACGGGATGAGCGATTTCGACGTAAGCGAAGTCGCGCGCGATGTCGGCGAACTCTACGATGCGTTGGCCGAACAACATGAGGTGAAGCTCATCGTCTCGGCCGACGAGCCGATGATGGTGCATGGCAATCGCGAACTGGTCGGCCAAGCGCTTGCCAACCTCACCGATAACGCGCTCAAATACGGCGTCCCCGACGACGCAGAAGCCGACGGTCGCTCGGTGATACTGGAAGCTCGCCGCAATGGTGAGGCCGCGGAACTTATCGTCGCCGACCGCGGCATCGGGATCCTGCCGGCGGATCGCGAGCGCGTCGTCGACCGGTTCGTGCGCCTGGAAAATTCGCGAACCCGGCCTGGATCCGGCCTCGGTCTCTCGCTTGCTGCCGCGGTCGCGCATCTTCACGGCGGGCAATTGCGCCTTGAAGACAACGAGCCGGGATTGCGCGTCGTCATTTCGCTGCCGCTCTGGCACGCAGCGCCCATGCTGCAAGCTCCGACGCAATTGACGCGGGCACTGCCTGAATTGCGTGAGGCGTCGTGAAGCTGTCGTGCCTGCCTGCCGCGCAGCTCGCCGAGCCTGCGTCGCTGGCGGCGCGACTGACACTTGTTCCGCGTGTTGTCGATCTGGCGCAGGCGCACGCGCGATTTGACGATTTTCTTTCCGGCTTCGATTCGGATGCAGGCGCGCGCGAACTTATCGGCGGTGAAAAGGTTCGTGCGCTGCTCCTCGCCATCGCGGATCACTCGCCTTTTCTATGGCGCCTGATTACCGCCGACGCGGGTCGCCTGCATCATCTTCTCTGCACCGAGCCGGAGGCGCGGCTCGACGAAATCCTGCGCGAGCTTGCCGAAGCCGCCGAGAGAATGTCCGACCAGCCCTCGTTGATGCGTCTACTGCGGCGAGCACGGCAGGAACTTGCGCTGTTGATCGCGCTTGCCGATCTCGGCGGCATCTGGTGTTTAGACGAAGTGACGCAGGCGCTGTCGCGCGCCGCGGAGACGTTCGTGCGCTGCGCCTTGCGTTTCCTGCTGCGCGAGGCGCACTCTCGCGGGCGGCTTCTCTGCGATGGTGCGCACCTGGAGGAAGAGTGCGGGGTCGTCGTCCTCGCGCTCGGCAAGCTGGGCGCGGGCGAGTTGAACTATTCGAGCGATGTCGATCTCGTCGTCTTCTACAATGCGGATTGCAAGTGCCTGGCCGAAGCGGTCGCGCCTGGACCATTCTATGTTCGCCTGACGCAGACGCTCGCGCGGCTTCTCTCGGACCGCACCTCGGATGGCTATGTGCTTCGCGTCGATCTGCGCTTGCGGCCCGATCCCGGCTCGACTGCCGTTGCGATCTCAACCCACTCGGCTCTGAACTATTACGAGGTCGTTGGGCAGAATTGGGAGCGCGCCGCGCTGATCAAAGCGCGCCCGATCGCCGGCGCCCTCGCACTCGGCGAGTCTCTGCTCGGCGAGCTTTCCGCCTTCATCTGGCGCAAGTATTTCGACTACGCCGCGATTGCCGACATCCATGCGATGAAGCGGCAAATTCATGCCGTGCGCGGCCATGGCCAGGTGACGGTGCCCGGCCACGATTTGAAGCTCGGTCGCGGCGGCATCCGCGAGATCGAGTTCTTCGTGCAGACGCAGCAGCTGATCTTCGGGGGCCGGCGGCCGAATCTGCGGGGCCGACGCACCCTCGACATGTTGTCTGCGCTCGAGGCGGAGGGCTGGATCACGCAGCACGCGGCTGCCGATCTTTCGCAAGCCTATGTTCAACTGCGCACGTTCGAGCACCGCCTGCAAATGATCGCCGATGAGCAGACGCAACGTCTGCCATCCGATCCGGAGGCTCTGCAGCGGTTTGCGCAGTTCTGCGGCTATACCGGATATTCCACCTTCGAAGCGGCGCTGACGCAGACGCTCCTTTCCGTCGAAGATCATTATTCGAAACTGTTCGAGCATGCCGCCGGGCTCGACGCCGGCACTGGCAATCTCGTGTTCACCGGTGTCGCAGACGACCCCGAAACGCTGGAAACCCTGCGCGCGCTCGGGTTTCGCAAGCCCGAGCTTGCTGCCGAGACAATTCGCGGCTGGCATTTCGGCCGACGCCCTGCGGTGCAGTCGCCGCGCGCGCGCGAAGTCTTGACGGAACTCGTGCCCGCGCTGCTCGATTCGCTTTCGGGAGCAGGCGATCCCGACGCTGCGCTTGCGGCATTCGATCAGGCGCTGGCGCGCATGCCGGCGGCTGTCGAGCTTTTTTCGATTCTACGCGCCAACAAAGCCGTGCGCGATCTGTTCGGCGACGTACTCGGCTCGGCGCCTCGGCTGGCCTCCATCGTCGCACAACGTCCGCATCTGCTCGACACCGCAATCGACCCGCGCTTCCTGCAAGCGACAACAGACGCCTCCTACGAAGCACGTGCGCAACACCTGTTACATGCTCCCACGTTCGAGCTATTTCTCGATCAGACCCGGATCTTTACGCAAGAAGAGGGCTTTCTGATCGGCATTCGAGTTCTGTCAGGCATGCTCGACCCGCTTAAGGCCGGTCCGGCATACAGTGCTCGTGCCGAATGCGCCGTGGGCGTGACGCTGGCCCGCGTCGAAACCGAGTTTCAGAAAGAGCACGGCAGCGTTCCGCAGGGTCGCGCCTGCGTCGTCGCAATGGGCAAGCTCGGATCGCGCGAAATGACCGCCGGGTCCGATCTCGACCTCATCCTGCTCTATGATTTCGATCCCGAGCGGCCGCAATCCGATGGGACGCGACCACTGCACGCGGCCGTCTACTACACGCGCCTGACACAGCGCCTGATCTCGGCCCTAACCTCAGCGACGCGCCAAGGACGCCTCTATGACGTCGATCTCCGCCTGCGCCCTTCCGGCCGCAGCGGTCCCGTCGCCACGCAGCTGCGGAGCTTTGTCGAGTATCAAAGCAGGGAAGCCGAGACCTGGGAACATATGGCTCTTGCACGGGCGCGTCCGATCGGTGGAGATGCAAGCCTTCGAGATGAGGCGCGGAGCGCGATCGACGCAACGTTGAGGCTCGCGCGTCAACCGCCGCGTGTCGCTCGCGATGTTTCCGAAATGCGCGAATTGATCGAAAGCGAGAAGGGCGCTGGCTCGAGCTTCGATCTCAAGCTCATGCCCGGCGGCATCATCGATATCGAGTTCCTCGCGCAGTATATCACGCTTGTTCACGCGCATTCCTCGCCCGATCTGCTGCAGACGGAAACCGCGGCAAAGCTGCTAGCCGCGCGTCGTCATGGGTACTTGTCGGGGCCCGACGGCGAGGCCCTGTTGCACGCTCACGAGCTCTATGCCCGGTTTACGCAGATGCAGCGTCTAACGCTTGGACCCGATGCCGACCCTCGGACGGCGGCGGAAGGCGTAAAGCGCCGGCTGGCGGAAGCGCTCGATGTTCCTGACTTCCAGCGGGTCGAAGCGCAAATTGCCGACACCGCGCATCGCGTCCGGGGAATTTTTCAGGAAGTACTCGCGAGCAAGTAGCTAGGCCGCCGCGACGATCTCCGGGCCGCGGCCCATTTTGGCCGAAACCGGCAAATGGACGAGCACGACGGTGCCGCTGCCTACGACGGAGCGGATGCGCATCGAACCGCCATGTAGGTCGAGCAGCGAGCGGGCGATCGCAAGCCCCAGTCCCGATCCTTTCATGCCGTTGGATATCGGCCCGCACTGCTCAAAGGGCCGCGCGATGCGGCGCAAAACATCGGCGGGAATGCCGATTCCGGTGTCCTCGACATACAGATTGGTCGCCTGGCCGACACGGCGCGCGCGGACAGTGATGCGTCCGCCGTCGGGCGTGAATTTCACCGCGTTCGCGAGCAGGATTTTCAGGATTTTCTCGATCGCCGGGCGGTCGCCGTACAAAACGGGGTTTGAGAATGTCTCGCGTCGGATCGAGATCGCCCGTTCTCTTGCGGCGGGCTCGATCCGCTTCACCGCCTGTTCGAGAATCGGCTCGATCTCCAGGTGGGTCTTGTTCAGGCGCGTATGGCCTGCCTCCAGCTCTGACATCGCCAGGACATCGCTGATAAGGCCAAGCAGATATTGGCCGCTCTCATTGATGCCGCGGCAATATTCGACATATTTCCTGCTGCCAAGCGCCCCGAAGGTCTCGCGCTGCATCGTGTCGGAAAAGCCGATGATGGCGTTGAGCGGCGTGCGCAATTCATGGCTCATATTGGCGAGGAATTCGGATTTGGCGTGGTTCGCCAACTCGGCTTCCGCCTTCTGTTCGAGGTTGCGCTCGGCGAGTTCGGCCAGCTGCTGCGCCTGGACTTCGAGCGCCTGACGCGATCTGCGCAGATCGGCGACGCTCGCCATCAGACGGCGCTCCGAATCCATTAGCTGCTCTTCGTGCTCCTTCAGCTTGGTGATGTCGGTCCCGACGGAGACATAGCCGCCGTCCTTGGTGCGCCGCTCGTTGATCTGGAGCCACCGGCCATCGGCGAGCTGCGCTTCGTAAGTGCGGGCGCCCGAGGCCGGGCGCCGCTCCAGCGCGAGTTCGGCCTGCACGGTGGGCAGCCTGCCCTGGCTCATCAGGTCGGCATAAGCGATGCCGGGCTGCAGAGGTTCGGCCGAGAGCCCGTGCAATTTGCGGAATTTCGAGTTGCAAGTGACGAGGCGATTATCCTCGTCCCACAGGACGAAAGCCTCCGAGATCGCCTCGATCGCGTCGGCGAGGCGCAGGTCTGCCGCGGCACTGCGCGCGGCGATCAGCTTTTGCTCGGTGATGTCGACGGCAATGCCGATAAGCCGCGGTGTCGACGCACCGTGTTCCTGGACGAGTTCGGCCCGCGCGCGCAGCCAGATCCAGTTGCCGGCGACATCGCGTATGCGGAATTCATGATCGATCGCGGACCCTGGCGAGCGCAGCAAGCCGCTTGCCGTCTCGGCGAGATCGCTATCGTCGGGATGGAGCAGGGTGCGCAGCTCCGCAAACGAGAACGAGCGCTGCGCCGGGCTCATGCCCAGCATCTCGAACATCGATTGCGACCAGAAGACCCGGCCGCGCGCGAGGTCCCAATCCCATAAGCCACAGTGGCCGCGGCTCAGCGCCAGGTCCATACGATCGCGAATACGATCGCAGGACTTTTCGGCGCGGCGGGCGCGGCCTGCCTGCCAGATGTACGCGCCGGCAATCGCGAGGAGTACGAATCCCGTTGCCAGGACGAGCAGAGCGGAGCGCCATGCGGCGGCACGCCATTCGGCGAGCACATCCTCGAGCGGATGGATCACCGCCACGCTGCCGAGCGGCTCGGCGAGAGGTCTCACAGTCGCGATTGCGTCGGTCCCATCCGACAAAACGAGCCGGGCGGCGCCGCTCTGCTGGCTTGACCCAAGCGGCACTGATTTGCCGATGTGCTCGGCGAGAAAATGTACGCTGCCGGGCGCAAGGTTATGGGCGAGGATGCGACCCTCGCGATTGCTGATCAGAATCTGCCGGCCGTGCGTGAACGCTTTGTCGGGGAAGCCTCGCGTGAGCACTTTCAGATCACCGCTCCACGGCGCCCGGTCGAGCTCGCTTGCCGCCAGCGAGGCGATGAGGTCAATTTCCGAGAGCGCGGCCCCGACCGTCGCATCGTAATTGCGCGAAGCGATGCTGAAGCTCACGGCACTGAGCGCAGCGAGGAACAACCCCGCCATCCCGAGCACGGCATGCCGGATAATGGGTTCACAGGTCAAAAGCGGTGTCGACGCAGACGCATACGGAAAACAAAGTCTGACCGCGAATCGCGCACGCGCGGAATCGTCGGCCACGTTCGCACGCGCCATTCCGAGGCCCCCTCGAAACCTGATGATACGGAGCTCTGTGCCGCATCGCCCCGAATCAGTCTCATCAGAATCCTGGACCTTGGCTTTGTCTAGGTCTTCATCAAGTGTTAACGAATTTATTTGCGGCCGATGCCGCGAAGCCACAAGTCAGGCAAGCGATCGGTCGACGATATCCCGGACGTCGGGGGACAGGTTTCGCGCAGCTTGAATGCGCTGCAGCGTAGCTTGCGCCAACTGGCGCCGCTCCGGCTCCATCATGCGCCAGGTCCGGAAAGCCGAGAGCAGTCTCGCGGCGACTTGCGGGTTTTTGGGGTCGAGAAGCAATACGCATTCGGCGATGAACTCGTAGCCGGACCCGTCCTGCGCATTGAACTGCCGCTGGTTCGCCGCCGCGAAGGCGCCAATCAGGGCGCGCACCCGGTTGGGATTGCTCATCGAAAACGCATCGCTTCGCATTAGCCTGCGGACACGTTCGAGCGTTCCCGAATGGGGAATCATCGCCTGCAGAGTCAGCCATTTGTCCACGACCAGCGCATCGCTGGCATGGCGTTTGTAGAAACCCTCCAATGCTTCCTCACGCGCCTCGCCGTCGACCAGGCAGAGCACGCCAAGAGCCGCGACGCGATCGGTCATATTCGTTGCCGCATGAAATTGCGCCTTCGCCAATCGCATGCCGGCGCTCTCGTCGCCCGCCGCGAGCAGGTCAAGAGCCGTGTTGCGCAGTGCCCGCCTGCCGGCACTGCGGGCATCCGGGGCGTAGGGAGCATCGGAGGCGAGATCGCGATACGCGTCGGTCAGCTCGAGCGAGAGTGCACGTCCAAGATCGGCGCGTAACGATTGCCGCACGATATAGACCGCGTCCGGATCGACGTTTTCGCCGATCTCGCGCGCGATGTCGGCTTCGCTGGGCAATGTCAGAACTTGCGCGGTGAATGGCGGGTCATCGCTCGCGGCGACGAGCTGTCGAAGCGCCCGCGTGAAAGATGCGGTGCTCGCCTGATTGCCGCGCGTTGAGGGGTGGCGCGCAGCCGCGACCAGAAGCCATGTCGCAAATGTCTGTGCCGCCTGCCAACGCGCACAGGGATCGCGGTCATAAGCGCATTGCAGCGCGAGGTCCTCGTCGCTCGCCGATTGGACCAGCTGCACGGGTGCGGAAAAGCCGCGCAGAGCGGAAACGACCGGACGCTCTGGAATGTCACGAAACACAATGTGCCGCCGTGCCGTCGCTACTTCGAAAATCCCGCGCGACAGTTCGCGCTCTGTTGCGCCGTCGAAAGCGTCGACCTCGGTCTTCAAGGGAAGCTCTGCTCCACTCGCGCCGATCAGCCCTATCCCCAGCGGGACCAGCAATGGCTTCTTGTCCGGTTGGCCGGGCGTCGGTCGAGTCTCCTGCGAGATGTCAAGGCTCAGCGTCTTGCGGCCTTGATCGTAAGTGGGGGAAACCGTCACGACCGGCGTGCCAGCCTGCTTGTACCAAACCGCAAAATGCGTGAGATCGCGTCCGGAACTTAGTTCGAAACAGGAGAGGAAATCTTCGACAGTCGCAGCTGTCCCGTCGCAGCGTTCGAAATAGAGGTCCATGCCGTGGGAGAATGCATCGTCGCCGACGAGTACTTTCAGCATACGAACAAGCTCGGCACCCTTTTCGTACACGGTCGCGGTATAGAAATTGTTGATCTCACGATAAATGTCGGGTCGTACGCTGTGGGCAAGCGGCCCGGCATCTTCGCTGAATTGCTGGGCGCGCAATGTTCTGACATCGGCGATGCGTTGCACGGCGCGCGAACGCTGGTCTGCCGTGAACTCCTGGTCCCGGAAGACTGTCAGGCCTTCCTTTAGGCAGAGCTGAAACCAGTCGCGGCAGGTAATCCGATTGCCCGTCCAATTGTGCAAATATTCGTGCGCG
>JAFASC010000199.1 GCA_019244955.1 Methylobacteriaceae bacterium
TTCCTGGCACGACCTCCGAATGGCTCTGCAGCGAGCTCGCTAACGTGACAAGATATCCGTCGGTTCTGTTCGGCGCCTACCATCCCGATTCTATTTTTATCCTCGGCAAGCGCGGCGACGTCCTTTCCGGGCCGATCGGCCAACACCATTCGGCACTGGCGCTGTTCGCGTACCGCGCCGGATTGCCGGCCGAAGCGGCGTTGCGTCTGTACACGCGCGAAGTCTACCGGACGCTCGGTTATTTCGGGCTGTGGGAGCCGGCGAGCACGCAATTTTTCGAGCACGCGAGATCATATGGACTCCAGCTCGAAGCGGATTTCATCGGATGGACGCGGCAGGGATGTTTCATGTACTCAGTGAATCATCCCAAGGCGTGCGTGTTCTTCGATCTCGCGCGTCATCTGCTTAAAAAGTGCGGAATATCCTCGCAGCCGATGGATTTCGACCATTACGCTCTCAATGAGCTTGCGCGCGACACCGTCTTTCCCGTCTACCCCGAAATTGCTGCGCATTTCGGATTGTCAGGCAGTTACCTTTTCAAAGCGCCAAAGCATGGTCCACATGGGTTGAATCTCGGGACCTTCTGGGATCTCCCGAGCTTCATACGCGAGTCGTATCGTACCTATGCGCGCCATGCTCCGGGCGATCTCGTCAACGAGCGCGTAAAGGGCTGGTTGGACGATCGGGATCTTTCGCGTTTTCTGATCGAGTTCTGCTCTCGCGAGAATACGCCTGTGAAACCGAAGCGATCGGAGAAACCTGTTCCCGAGCTCAGGCCGATCGTCGCCTAAGCCGCGTCGATCGTCTCTTCCTCGCAGACGACCTTCGCGGCGAGGGAGGCCTCGCGTCGGACATCGAGCAGCGGCACATGCGGAGCTTTCGTGCCTTCGCTCGTATAATGCGCGAAGAAAACACGCATGACGTTCTGCACGCCGGCCGGCGTGACCGAGCGCTGATCCTCGGCGAAATAACGATGCGCGTTCGCCATCACAATCTCATAGGACGGGAAATACGAGATATCCGGCCGCGCCGCGGCGATCTCTTCGCAGGCAACGCGTAGCGCCGCTTTGGAATAGCAGTTCGACACAAGCACGTGGCGCTCGACATAAGTCGCGATCAGCGGCACCGGCGAAACGGTGACGATGATCTTCGCGGCGGGATTGACGCTGCGCAGCCTGTCGACGAAGGCGAGGAAATCCGCGACGACCTCGGACGCACGCATGTTGCGAAACTCGTAATTCGCATCGAATTCGCCGCCGGCGACGCCCGGCGCGAGCGGCAGTGCCGCGCCGTCGGGCTTATGCAGCCAGGTCTCCGTCAGCCCCAAGGTGAAGACGAAAATGTCGAGCTCTTCGAACATCTGCCGGACCGATGCGAGATGGCGCGCGCGCTCCTCGTGCACCGCTGCCGGGCTGTCGAAGCCGTCCGGTTCGATCTGCGGACGGAAGGGATCGATGTAGCGCCCGTCCGGCCGCGTCCACACGTCGATGTTCGGCGTGAAAGCTCCGTAAGCGCGGTCGAATAACTGCAGGAGCTGCCGCGTCGTGTAGATATTGCCGTAGCGGGCGGAATAGACGCCGTAATTGCGGGAGCGCCGCTCCTGTTCGGGCAAATCTTGGGGACCCGCTTCCGCCACGAAATAATGGAAGCCGCTCGCCTGCAATGCGTTGGCGATATTCTGGGCAAAGCAGCTCCCGGCGGTCGCAACCTTGTCCTGCTTCGTGACCAGGAAGGGGACATCGATCACCGGCTCGACCGCGAACGGCGGCACGTTGGCAATAGCCTTGCGCCAAAAACGGTAGTCGGGGAGGGAGCGGTAAGGGTTCAAGCTCTGGGTCAACGAGACATTCGCAGCCTAGGTGCCGAAGGGCTTGGCTCGACCGGCGACACGGATGCGCCATTTTTCTGGCGATTAAAGACCATGCGAGCCAAATCGGGCGATCTCGCGACCGCGCAGCCTGAACTCACCTGAGCCTTGCCGATGCTGCTGAATTCCCTCGATCGTCGTGTCCTCGGGAGCTTGCGCAGCAAGACGCTCCGGCGCGCCGCATCGGCTCCGCGTATCGCCGTCGTCGCCAATTGCCAGAGCTTCGGCACCGCTTATGCAATGAAGCTCCTCAATCTCGATGCGACGGTCCACCGCTTCCCGGTCCTGTTCAAGTCGTGGACCAGCGCGAAGATGCTCACTCGGGCACTCAAGCTCTACGACCACGTTTTCTTTCAGCCCTTTGGTCCCGGCTATGTTCGCGGCGGAGCCTGGGAAGAAATCGTCCCGGAGCTCAAGGATCCCATCCTGCTTCCGACGCTGATCTTCAACGGTTTCCATCCCGATCAGGTCTACGTCTCGAACCGTGACAAGCCCGGCGAAATGATCGCCGGCCCCATGGGTCCATATCACTCGGCATTGGCGTTTTTTGCATATCGCGCCGGTCTGCCGGTCGACGGCGCGCTGCAACTTTTCAATCGTGAGGTCTTCGAAGTCGTCGGCTATTTCGACGTATGGAATGATGCCGTCGCGGCGTTCTTAAAGGAGGGCAAGCACTTCGGCCTCGATTTCCGCGAGGATATCCTGCGTTGGACGCGGCGCGGCTGCTTCATGTATTCGAGCCTGCATCCCAAGCCCTTCGTTTTTCTGGATTACGCGCGCCAGCTCATGGAGAAGGCGGGGATTGCGACGCAGCCGGTCAATTTCGACGATTATGCCGTCGACGATCTCGTGCGCGGCGCTGTCTATCCCGTCTATCCCGAGATCGCCGAATTCTACGGCATCAAGGGAAGCTACGTATTCAAAGGGGCCAAGTTCTCCTTCGAACTCGGTCTCGGAGATTTCTGGGACCTTCGGCAATTCGTCACCGAGTGCTACCGCGTCTACACAAAATATGAGGGTAAGCAGCTCACCAACGAGCGCGTCGAAGGGTGGCTCGCCGATCGCGAGATATTGGCGTACCTGCGTGGACTGGGAACGAGTGCGCGCGCGATACCGCCCGCCCATCGTGCGTCGGCCCGGCGCGGACTCGAGCTCGCTGCCCAGCTTAGGTAGAATCCAGCCAAGCCGCAAGCTCGGCCATATTTCGCCCATTTGTATCGCTAGAGCGACACCTGTCCGGAAACCGCAGCGGACGGCGAAATCGTTAACGACGCGTTAACAATTTTCGGCCACCTTGACTATTACCATCGCCCCGGGCGTCAGGGCGGGAGCCGAGAGACCAGTTTGCACCAGAGCCACTCTCGGTCAGTCCGTCGCTTTGCGCGTCTCTCCGCCTGGGCAGGGCCCCTCGCGGCGCTCTTCACCGCCCTCATCCCGGGCACGACCGAGACCTGCATCGCCAACGGCGATACGCGCACGATCTACCTGCTTCATTCCCATACCAAGGAATCGATTGCCGCGACGTATCGGGTGAACGGACAGTACGATTCCGGCGCGCTCGACAAGCTCAACTGGTTCCTGCGCGACTGGCGCACCGACGAGCCGACGAAGATGGACCCGCGACTCTTCGACGTCGTCTGGGAAACCTACCGGAATGCCGGCGGCAACACTCCCGACGACCCCGTCGTCATCGTCTCCGCCTACCGCTCGCCGAAGACTAACGCGGCGCTGCGTCGGCGCTCGCGTGCCGTGGCCGAACATTCCCAGCACATGCTTGGCAAGGCCATGGATACGACCATGCCGAACATGTCGATGGAGAAGGTCCGCGAGATCGGCATGAAGCTGCAGCGCGGCGGCGTCGGCTATTACGGCGCCTCGAACTTTGTCCATCTCGATGTCGGCAGCGTGCGCGCCTGGCCGCGCATGTCGTACGACCAGCTCGCCCGGCTCTTTCCCGACGGCAAGACGGTGCATCTTGCCGCCGATGGCCGCACGCTTGCCCGCTACGACGAGGCGCGCGCCGAAATCGAGGCGACGGGCGGCATCGCGCAGGAGGCGCCGAGAAGCGGCAAGGGGCTCTTCGCCTTCCTCTTCGGCGGCGGTCGCGACGAGGAGGACGACTCGGGAACGGAAGCGCCGCGCCGCGGCTGGGCCGGCAGCCGCACGCAGGTGGGGGCTACGCCCTCGCGTGGCGGTGCGGCGACGCAGGTGGCCTCGGCCGACGCCGAGGATGGCGGTCGTAACCTGTTCGTCGCGCAAGCCTATCGCGGCGAGCCGCGTCCGATCCAGGACGCCGAGCGCGATCTGCCGCGCGGCCAAACCTATATGTCGCCGCCCGCTTCGGAAGCGCCTCAGGCGAGCGATAAGCTCGCCGCCCTCGAGGCGAAGGCGCCCGAAGACCCGCGCGCCGCACGCGAAGCGGCGCTGCCGATCCCGCCGCGCCGGCCGGGTGAGTTGACGACTGCCTCCATCCCCCTCCCGCCAACCCGGCCTGTCCAAGTTGCCGCAGTGATTGCCAGGCCCGTCCCCCGCGCCGTCGCCGCCTATGCGGCGAGTCCGTCGCTCGACGGCAGCGCCGCGATCCGCGGTCTGCTCGACGCGAGGCAAGGCGCCGGCGATCCGCACAAGTCGGCGTCGAGCGGCCTTCATGAAGGGGCAGCGGAGTCCGGCCAACCGCCAGGGCAAGCCCTGGCCCTTGCCTATGCACCGGCCGGCGGGGCGACGCCTGGTTTGCGCGCGGTTGCGCTCGGGCGGCCATATCTTTCGACAGCTGCGATCGGGCACGCGGCCTTCGTGGCCGCCCGTCTCGATCGCTCTAATTTCCGCGCTCTGACCGGCAGCAGGTCAGTTTCGCGGATGACCACGCAGTCCGTGCTGGGGCCCGCGGTGGCAGCGCCTCGCGCCGCTGCCCGCGCCGAGGTGAACCTTTTGGCGGCGGCTCCCGCTGCGGGTTACGTTACCGGCTTCGGCCGCATTGCCACCGATCTGCCGAGCGACGCATTCGCGCCGCGCGCCATGAACATAGCGCGCGCCGCGGCCAACTAGCTTTCAGCTCAGACCTTCCGCCTTCAGGGCTTCTTGCACTTTCGGGCGGGCGCCGACGCGCTCGAAATAGGTCTTCAGGTTGCCGAATTTCGACATATCGAGCTTCAACGCCTGCGCCCAGCGCAGCATCACATACAGATAGGCGTCGGCGACGGTAAAATGGTCGCCCATCAGATATTGCGTTTTGGCAAGCTTCTCATCGACATAGGCGAACTTGGTCGCAAGATTCTCTTTTGCGATCGGCTTGTAATCGTCGGGCGTGTTCGGGCGGAAGAGCGGACTGAACATCTTGTGCAGCTCGGTCGAGATGAAGTTGAGCCACTCCATCAGCTTGTAGCGCTCTTTCGTGCCGGCCTTCGGAGCGAGCTCGCTACCCGGCGCGAGATCGGCAATGTACTGGACGATCGCGGGCCCTTCGGTGAGCACGTCGCCCTCATCCGTCTTCAGGGCCGGCACGGCTCCCTTCGGATTGATCTCGCGATAATCGCCGCCGCTCTTCAGCGTCTTTGCCTTCAGATCGACCTGCTCGTAGTCGGCCTTGAGCCCGCCTTCGAGCAAGGCGATATGCGGCGACAGCGAGCAGGCGCCCGGCGCGAAATAGAGCTTCATGTGTTCTCCCTTGGATTGCGATGATCGCTGCCGGAATAGCGCAAGGCGCGCGGCGTGTCAGCCGCTCACTGAGACGTCGGCATCCAGGCAGCTCCGCGCCAGCGCCTGAAAGGCGCGCGCCCGGTGCGATAGCGCGCGCGAGCCATCCGCTGGTATCGCGTGCTTGTCGGTCGACATCATCTCGCCGAAGGTTTTCTCATGGCCGTCGGGAAGGAAGATCGGGTCGTAGCCGAAGCCTTTCGTGCCGCGCGGCGGGAACACGAGTTCGCCATCGACGCGCCCCTCGAAGTCTTCGATATGCCCATCCGGCCAGGCGACGCACAGCGCCGAAATGAAGGCGGCCCGAAACGGCGGCATCGCCGCGCGCGCCTCGAGCTCGGACTCGATCTTACGCATCGCCGCGCCGAAATCGCGCGTCTCGCCCGCCCAGCGCGCCGAGTATATCCCGGGCGCTCCACCGAGCGCCGCGACACAGAGGCCGGAATCGTCGGCGAAGGCGGGCAGGTTTGCCGCCGCCGCTGCGCTCCTTGCCTTTAGCCGGGCATTTTCGGCGAACGTCGCTCCGGTTTCCTCAGGCTCCGGCAGATCGAGATCGCTCGCCGAAACCGCATCCACGCCATAGGGCGCGAGGAGCTCGCGCATTTCCCAAAGCTTGCCGGAATTATGCGTGGCGATGACGAGCCTGCCGGTGATCTGCCGGCCCATCAGGCGATGGCCGCCTTTTGCAATTCGACCAGCCGGGCGATGCCTGACTTCGCCAGTCCAAGCAGGGAGGTCAGCTCCGCCTCGCTGAACGTCGCGCCTTCCGCCGTCGCTTGCACCTCGACCAGTCCGCCGGCGCCGGTCAGAACGAAATTGGCGTCGGTATGCGCACTGGAATCCTCGTCGTAGTCGAGATCGAGGCTCGGCACGCCCTTGATGATGCCGCAGGACACGGCCGCGACATGGTCGCGCAGCGGATTGTCGCGGATGATCGAGCGGCTCCGCATCCAGGTGAGACAATCGTTGAGCGCCACCCAGGCGCCGGTGATCGAGGCGGTGCGCGTCCCGCCATCGGCCTGGATGACGTCGCAATCGATCGTGATTTGCCGCTCACCGAGGGCCGGCAAGTTCATCACTGCGCGCAGCGAGCGGCCGATCAGCCGCTGGATTTCCTGCGTGCGGCCGGAAGGCCTGCCGCTCGCCGATTCGCGGCGCGAGCGGGTATGCGTCGCGCGCGGCAGCATGGCATATTCCGCGGTGACCCAGCCGCGGCCCTGGCCGCGCAACCACATCGGCGGCTTGTCTTCGAGGGACGCAGTGCAGAGAACATGCGTCTCGCCGAATTTCACCAGACACGAGCCCTCCGCATAACGCGCGACCTTGCGTTCGAGCGACACGGGACGCAGTTCATCGGGGGCGCGGTTCTGTGCTCGCATGATGTCCATGAGGAGATTGCGGGGAGACCTTCCTGCGGGAATTTGTTTCGCCTGGGAAGCCTTTTTCCCAACCTCCCGGCAGGGTGGACGGTTTCCGCAAAAACCGGTATCGGGGCCGCCGAGGAACTCGGCTATAGGCGTTGGTCCTCGGATTTCTCTAGGCCATCGATGACTGCAGCAAAGCCGATCGATCGCTGCCGCGCGAGCGGTAGCAAGCACCTCATTCCGGTTCTCTCGCTCGGTCATCAGGCTTTGACCGGCGTCTTCCCCCGCTCACCGGACGAACGTGTCACCGTTGGCCCGCTCGAACTCGTCTGGTGCCCGGAGAGCGGGCTATTGCAGCTCGCCCATTCCTACGACCCGGGCGAGATGTACGGCGAGAATTACGGCTACCGCTCCAGCCTCAATCAATCCATGGTGCGGCATCTGACCAACAAGATGCGGCTTCTGCAGCGCGCGGCCGAGCTCAAAAGCGGGGAGGTCGTGCTTGACATCGGCTCGAACGACGGCACCTCGCTCAAGGCTTACGACATCGAAGGGTTGACGCGGATCGGCATCGACCCGACCGGCGAAAAATTCCGCAGCTATTATCCCGACTACGTGCAGCTCGTCCCCGATTTCTTTTCCGCTAGGAATTTCCGTTCGGTGTCCAGCCGGCGCGCCAAGATCGTGACGTCCATTTCGATGTTCTACGATTTGGAAGACCCGACGCAGTTCGCGCGCGAAGTCGCCGAAATCCTCGATCCCGAAGGCATCTGGCATCTCGAGCAGAGCTACATGCCTTCGATGCTGCGGACGTGCTCGTACGATACGATCTGCCACGAACATGTCGAATATTACTCGCTCGGGGCTATGCAGAAAATATTGAACGCCGCGGGTTTGGATATTCTGGACGTCGAGATGAACGGCGTGAACGGCGGCAGTTTCGCGGTCACTGCCGTGCATCGCGGCAGCTCGCGCCGGCGCAATTCCCCCGTCGTCAATTGGCTGCTTGAACAGGAGGACCGGATGGGGCTCGGCACGCCCGCGCCGTTCCGCGACTTCGAGCAGCGCGTCTTCCGCCATCGCGAGGACCTGACCCGGCTGCTGCGCGCGCTGAAAGACGACGGCAAGCGCATTCTCGGCTATGGCGCCTCGACCAAGGGCAACGTCGTCCTGCAATTCTGCGGCATCGGGCCCGACCTCGTCGAGGCGATCGCCGAGGTGAACGAAGACAAATTCGGCGCCTTCACCCCGGGCACGCACATCCCGATCATTTCCGAGCCCGAAGCGCGCGCCATGAAGCCGGATTACTTCCTGGTGCTACCCTGGCATTTCAAGGAAGGCATTATTGCGCGCGAGCAGCAATTCCTCGCCGACGGAGGCAAGTTCATCTTTCCGTTTCCCGAGATCGAGATTGTTTGAGGCGGCGTGCCACACTCGGGGACGAAGCTCCCCCACCAGATTCAAGCACCTGATCGATGCGGTCGGCAACGGTGCAGCGCCGGAACCTCGCAAGCGGATGCACGAATGACTGAGGTCATGGTTTCGCATGCGCAGAACTTCGAAGACGTGATGTTGGCGCGCGCACTGAAAAATACGCGAGAAGGATTTTATGTCGATATCGGCGCGTGGGACCCGAACGTAGAGACAGTCACGAGGTACTTCTATGAAAGGGGCTGGCGCGGCATCAACGTAGAGCCCGCCGCCACGTATCACCAGATGCTTCAAACCTGCCGGCCGCGCGACATCAATCTCCGCGTCGCGGCAGGCAAGGAAAACGGCCGCTCGGCTTTGACGCTCATCGATGGAACCGGGATGTCCACGCTTGATGCCAATGTCGCACAGAACCAGCAACGGCACGGTTTCGCTCACCGTCAAGTCGAGGTCGAGGTGCGCACGCTGAACGCGATCTTCGCAGAGCATGCGCCGGCGCAAGTGCATTTCCTCAAAGTCGATTGCGAAGGAACCGAAGCCGACGTGATCAACGCGTTCGACCTGCATCGATACCGGCCATGGATCATACTGGTCGAATCCGTCGATCCCTCCTCGCGCTTGGACACGTACGCCGATTGGGAACCGCATCTGCTCGCGTCAGGCTATCGATTCGTTTATTTCGATGGATTGAACCGTTTCTATATCGCGTCCGAACACGAGGATCTGGCCGAGCATTTTCGTGTCCCGCCGAACGTCTTTGACGACTTTACCGTTGCCCGGTTCGGGGGGTATCCCGTTTATGCGCCTCAACCTTCGCCAGCGCAAAAGCCGTTTGTCCAAAGGATTTGGAGAAGCGTGCGCGACGCGAGCCGCTCGCTGAAGAAACCCAGCAACCTCTAGCCGGGACGCGGATGAAACTTTCGGTTCCCATCCCGGTCTACAACTTCGCGGAGTTTCTGCCAGAGACGCTCGACTCCATCCTGTCGCAGGATGGTGCCGATGAAGTCGAAATCCTCGTTGTCGACGGCGCATCGACCGACAGCACGCCCGCGCTCATGCAGCGTCTCTGCGCGGGGCATCCAAACCTCCGCTATCACCGTCTGCCTGAAAAGGGCGGTATCGATCGCGACATGGCAAAGTCGGTCGAACTGGCCAACGGCGAGTATTGCTGGTTGTTCAGCGGCGACGACCTCATGAGCCCGGGCGCCCTGCGCGCCGTTCTCAGCGAGATCGAGACCGGTCACGACGTCTATCTCCTCAAGCACATGGAGTGCTTCAAGGACATGCGCCCGCTCATGGAATATCCGGTGCTGGAGCCGGATGTGGCTGGCGTTTTCGAGCTCTCCGATGAGACGCAGCGGCTCGACTACTTCAAGCGCGCGAGAAACTCGGAAGCGTTCTTCAGTTTCATGGGTGGGCTGGTGATGAAGCGCTCAGCCTGGAACCGGCTGCCGCTCAATCCGGATTTTATCGGCAGTTGCTGGGCGCATGCCGCCCGGTTGTTCGAGCTGATGAAAAGCGGGCTCAGCGTCAAATACACGGGCCAAGTCCGGTTGCACCGGCGTGGCGAGAACGACTCCTTCTCCGACGATGGGCTCGTGCGTCGCTACCAATTGCAGGTCGAGGGTTTTCACAGGCTTGTCGACACGTTCTTCGGGCACGACAGTGCCGAGGCGCGTGAGGTGCGCCGTGCCGTCCGCAACGAGTTCAGCCGCCGGGTTGTCTTGATCCTGAAGGTGCGATGTCATGAAACCCCCGCTCTCGAGAGCAAACAGCTTCTCGACCAGCTCGTGCAGGCGGGCTATTCCGATTTCAATTTAAGTGACGAGATCACGAAGCTCTTATATCGGTGGCTCCCGGTGCGCGCTTGCCGGAAATATTATTGCTAGACGACAAAGGAGCTCGCGGCGGCCGTGAGATGTTGGCGCTGTGAGTGTCACGTAACCCGTCACCCGTACGGCCGCTCCTGCCACCACGGAAAATACGGCGGCATGTCCTTCGACACGCGATCGGCGAAATGCGCCGGCCGCTTTTCTAAAAACGCGCTCACGCCCTCGCGCACGTCGGCGCTCTTGCCGCGCGTGAAAATCCCGCGGCTGTCGATCTTGTGCGCTTCCATGGGATGATCGGCGCCGAGCATGCGCCACATCATCTGCCGCATCAGCGCGATCGAGACCGGGGCGGTGTTGTCGGCGATTTCCTTGGCAATGGCCCGGGCGCGCGGCAGCAATTCGGCCGCGGGGAGCATCTCCTTGACCAAGCCGCCGGCGAGCGCTTCCGACGCGGGGAAGACGCGGCCGGAATAGACCCAGTCGCAAGCCTGCTGCATGCCGACGAGCCGCGGCAGGAACCAGCTCGAACAGGCTTCCATAACGATCCCGCGGCGTGAAAAGACAAAGCCGATCCGCGCGTCTTCCGACGCGAGCCGGATGTCCATCGGCAGAAGCATCGTCGCCCCGATGCCGACCGCGGGGCCATTGATCGCGGCGATGACAGGCTTCAGCGATTCGAAGATGCGCAGCGTGACGCGGCCGCCGCCGTCGCGGATCGCCTCGTCGGAATAATCGTCGCCGCCGTCCGGCATTTTGCGCGGCGCGCGCCTCCCTTCGCGCTTGTCTTGGTCGAACGTGTCGGCGCCCGCTGACAGGTCCGCGCCGGCACAGAAGGCGCGGCCCGCGCCGGTGAGGATGACCGCCCGCACATCGTCGTTCTTGTCGGCGAGGTCGAAGGCGGCGATCAGCTCGTTCATCATCGCAGCATTGAAGGCATTGAGCTTGTCCGGCCGGTTGAGCGTGATTGTCTGGATGCGATCGCCGACCTCGACCCGGATCGTCTCGAACTCCATTGCAAAGCCTCCCCGGCAGTCTTCGTTGTCCACGCCGCAGCGCGACGCGTCTACGCTAGCAAAAAAGCCGGCCCATGGGCCGGCTTTTCGAAGCGCAATGCTGGAAGGCTCACGCCTGCGGTTGCGGCTCCAATCCGCCCGCATCCGGCTCGGGCCGCGAGCGCCCGCGTGGGCCCGCAGAAGGCACGGGCGAGGTGCGCGGTGGCGGGGCATCGTCGCCCGTCTCGCGCACAGGCGGGCGGCCTTTTAGCAGACCTAAAATCTCGTCGCCCGAAAGCGTCTCGTATTCGAGCAGCCCTTGCGCGAGCGTCTCGAGATCCTGGCGCTTCTCGGTGATGATGCGGCGCGCTTCCGCAAGCCCGCTTTCCACAAGACGGCGCACCTCCGCATCGATTTTCTGCGAGGTCGCCTCCGATATGTTCTGCTGGCGCCCCATCGAATAGCCGAGGAACACTTCCTCTTGGTTCTCGCCATACATGACCGTGCCGAGCTCGTCGGAGAAGCCCCAGCGCGTCACCATCGCGCGCGCGAGCTTCGTCGCCTGCTCGATGTCGGACTGCGCACCCGACGTGACCTTGTCCTTTCCGAAGATGATCTCTTCGGAGACGCGGCCGCCCATCAGCACGGCGAGACGCGAGGTCATCTGCTCGTAGCTCATGGACAGCTTGTCGCGTTCGGGCAGCTGCATGACCATGCCGAGCGCGCGGCCGCGCGGGATGATCGTCGCCTTGTGCACGGGATCGGTTGCCGGCACGTTCAGCGCAACGATCGCATGGCCGCCTTCGTGATAGGCGGTGAGCAGCTTCTCCTGCTCGGTCATGACCAGCGTGCGGCGCTCCGCACCCATCATGATCTTGTCCTTCGAATCCTCGAACTCGACCATCGTGACGATACGCTTGCCGCGCCGCGCCGCCATCAACGCCGCTTCGTTGACGAGATTCATGAGATCGGCGCCGGAAAAACCCGGCGTGCCGCGTGCGATCACCTTGAGATCGACGTCGGGCGCGAGCGGCACTTTGCGCACATGCACTTTCAGGATCTTCTCGCGGCCCATCACGTCCGGATTCGGAACGACGATCTGCCGGTCGAAACGGCCGGGGCGCAGCAGCGCCGGATCGAGCACGTCGGGACGGTTCGTCGCGGCTATAAGGATGATGCCTTCGTTGGCTTCGAATCCGTCCATCTCGACGAGCAGCTGGTTCAGCGTCTGCTCGCGCTCGTCGTTGCCGCCGCCGAGGCCGGCGCCGCGATGACGCCCCACCGCGTCGATTTCGTCGATGAAGATGATGCACGGCGCGTTCTTCTTCGCCTGCTCGAACATGTCGCGCACGCGCGACGCGCCGACACCGACGAACATTTCGACGAAGTCGGAGCCCGAAATCGTGAAGAACGGCACATTGGCTTCACCGGCAATTGCGCGCGCCAGCAGCGTTTTGCCGGTGCCGGGTGGGCCGACCAGCAGCACGCCGCGCGGAATCTTGCCGCCGAGGCGCTGGAACTTGCCCGGGTCGCGCAGGAATTCGACGATCTCCTGCAGGTCCTGCTTTG
>JAFASC010000285.1 GCA_019244955.1 Methylobacteriaceae bacterium
CTACCGCGAGGCCCTTGACCGGAACGGGACGGCTCTCGCCACCGCGCTCGCACGTAATATCTATGGTGAGAAGACCCACTGCGGCGCCGATGTGCTCGCGGGGTACTGCCGCGCAGTCATTGCCGCCCTGGAGCGGGCCGACCTTACCACGATCGTTGCGGACCCGCCTTTTCCTGATCCGGAGTTGAACCATGCCCGGTCACGCTGACCCTCAGGACCGTCCTCCGTTCTCGCGGCCGCTGCTGGTCGAGGAGGTGCCTCCGGAAGGAATGGACCTGACGATTTCCGCAACGGATGCCGAGCGCCACGCGATCGCGGCGGAAGATGGGCTTGAAGGACTGGCGAAACTCGAAGGCAGCTTGCATGTCGAACCGTGGCGCAAGGACAGTCTCGCGGTAACCGGAGAGATGCGCGCGAGGGTCACGCGGATATGCGTGGTGACGCTCGACCGGTTCGATTCGGAGATCGTTGAACCGATCGACGTGAAGTTTGCGCCCGCTCTGTCCGCCGGATCTGGCGAGAGGGCATCCCAAGGAGCGGCGAACCGCGCCCACCGTCGCGCGCCGCAGTTCGAGGCAATGGCGCCTCCGAATCCCGAGTTCCAGGGGGAGGACCCGCCCGATCCGATTGTAAATGGCCAGATCGATCTCGGCGCGCTTGTTGCCGAATTCCTGGCCCTCGGCCTCGATCCTTACCCGCGCAAGCCGGGCGTGGAGTTCGAGGAACCCCGGCCGCTTGGAGAGGCGGACGTGGCCGAGAGCCCGTTTTCAAAGCTGCAAGCACTCAAAGGCATCTTGCCTTCGTAACCGAAAAGCGGCACTCGCCGGATATCTGGCGAAGGCGCACCTGGCAGCCGGTTGCCGTGCGTGTTTCCGCCACTATTGTCGCGCACCCGGACGCTGCGCCCAAGCTGGCATCGGGCGATTGACGCAAGCCTCCAGCCAAACATCGTTTCTCATGCGCAGTGTCGCGGAGCTGCAACGACAATGAACAAACCGGTTCGCATCGCCCTGGACGCTATGGGCGGCGATTTCGGGCCGGAGGTGGTCATCCCCGGCGCGGCACTGGCGTTAGAGCGGCGTCCGGACTCGAGCTTTATTTTCTTTGGGAAGGAGGCGACCCTGCGTCCCCTCCTCGACGCCCATCCGAGGCTCGCAGCGTGTTCGACCCTCAAGCACTCCGACGTTGCCGTCCAGATGCACGAGAAGCCGACCCAGGCCTTACGCACCGGACGACGCACGTCCTCGATGTGGATGGCGCTCGAAGCGGTCAAGGCTGGGGAGGCGGATTGCGCCGTCTCGGCGGGAAATACCGGCGCGCTCATGGCGATGGCGAAAATCTGCCTGCGGACCATGGCGCAGATCGAGCGTCCGGCGCTCGCGGCGATCTGGCCGACGATCCGCGGAGAATCGATCGTTCTCGACGTCGGCGCAAGCATCGGCGCGGATGCGCAGCATCTCGTCGACCTCGCGGTGATGGGCGCCGCGATGGCCCACATCCTTTTCGACCTTGAGCGTCCAACGGTCGGGCTCCTCAACGTTGGCGTCGAAGAGGTCAAAGGGCTGGAGGAGGTGAAGGCCGCCTCACGTATGCTGCGCCACGCCGACCTGCCGGCGCTCTCCTATCAGGGCTTCGTCGAAGGGGACGACATCGGCAAAGGCACTGTCGACGTCGTGGTCACGGAGGGCTTTGCAGGAAATATCGCGCTGAAGAGCGCCGAGGGCACAGCCAAGCAGGTGGCGCAATATTTCCGCGACGCGATGAACCGAAGCCTGACGGCAAAAATCGGGTATTTCTTTGCTCGCCGCGCCTTCGACGCTTTGCGGGACAAGATGGACCCGCGCCATGCCAATGGCGGCGTCTTTTTGGGACTGGACGGTGTGGTGATCAAAAGCCACGGCGGAACCGACGCGCTGGGCTATGCCGGGGCTATCGAAATCGGTTACGAGATGGTTCGGCATCGGCTCCTCGACCGAATCCGCGAGACCCTGATGCTCGCTGACGAGGAGCGCGCGCCGGTGCCGAGCTTGCCAGCCTCGGATGCCGGGCTTGGCCCGGACTAAAGGAAATTGAGCACGCGTGCCTTCACGACAGAACTCTTTGCGATCCGTTGTCCTTGGCGTCGGTTCCTACTTACCCGAGCAGATCGTGACCAACGCCGACCTTCAGTCGCGTATGGACACGTCGGACGAATGGATCGTCCAACGCACGGGCATTCGCCAGCGCCACATTGCCGAGAAGAGCGAGACGACGTCGACGCTCGCGACCCGCGCGGCGGAAGCGGCGCTCGCAGATGCGGGCCGCAGTGCGGCGGATATCGACCTCATCATCGTCGCCACCTCGACGCCCGATTACACCTTCCCCGCAGTCGCGACGCAGGTTCAGGCCGCGCTCGATATTCGGAGCGGGGCAGCCTTCGACTTGCAGGCCGTTTGCTCGGGATTCGTGTTTGCGATCGCGACCGCCGACAAATTTCTGACCTCCGGTAGCAATAAGCGCGCGCTTGTCATCGGTGCGGAAACCTTCTCCCGATTGATGAATTGGGAGGATCGCACCACCTGCGTTCTTTTCGGCGATGGCGCAGGCGCGGTGCTTCTGGAGGCGCAGCAATCGAATGGTGAACTCCACGATCGCGGCGTTCTCACTTCGCAATTGCGATCCGACGGCCGTCACCGCGAAAAGCTGTATGTCGACGGGGGTCCCTCGGCCACCGGGACTGTCGGACACCTGCGCATGCACGGCCGCGAAGTCTTCCGGCACGCCGTCGGCATGGTCGCAGATGTGGTCGAGGAGGCGTTTGCGGCGACTGGAACGAGTGCCGACGACCTCGACTGGTTCGTGCCGCATCAGGCGAACCGGCGCATTATCGATGCCTCAGCCGAAAAGCTCGGCATCGCCTCGCAAAAGGTTGTGGTCACGGTCGACCGCCACGGCAATACGTCGGCGGCATCGATCCCGCTGGCCCTCGCAGAGGCGCATGCCGACGGCCGCATCAAAAAGGGCGATCTCGTGATGATCGAGGCCATGGGGGGTGGCTTCACATGGGGCTCCGCCTTGATACGATGGTGAGGCTGGGGCAGTTTGTCCTGTCATCGTCCGTCCAGCCAGGATAGAGGACGACGACGTCCGTTTCCGAGCTTCGTTCATGTCCAGTACGAATTCGGCATCAGCATTGCGAATGCGAGAACGTGAGGCGCCTGCAGCCGGTGCGGCTGAAAACGTGCGCACGCTCACGCGCGCCGATCTCACCGATGCGGTTTATCGGCGCGTCGGATTATCGCGCAGTGAATCTGCGGCGCTCGTCGAATCCGTGCTTGAGGAGATTTGCGAGGCTCTGGTGCGGGGCGAGACGGTGAAGCTGTCGTCCTTCGGGTCGTTTGTCGTGCGCTCCAAAGGTGAGCGCATCGGCCGCAACCCCAAGACCGGCGTCGAAGTGCCGATCACACCGCGCCGCGTGATGGTGTTCAAGCCGTCGAATACCCTCAAAGCAGCCATCAACGGCGAGAGCACGGAAGGGATGGAAGACTGAGGGCCGGGCGGCAGGGGCGAAGCCCGCTTCAATGCAGTGCGGCCCTCAAGGAAACTTTAGCCAGGTCCCGGCATTAATGTGCAGGTGTACCGTGGGCTTTACCGTATGAACGGACACAACCCCAAGCAGACTTCACGCAGCTCATGGCTGTGGCTCCTGCTTCTGATCCCCTATATCGGACTGCTCTGGGTTCCGTTCTACAATCAAGTCGAACCGAGGCTTTTCGGCTTCCCCTTCTTCTATTGGTATCAGCTCATGTGGGTGCCGATTTCGGCTCTACTCACCTGGCTTGTCTATCGGGGGCTGGATCATGGCGACTGAGATGGACTACGTCCCGCTCGCCGTCTGCGTCTTCTTCTTCGCCCTGGTGACCATAATGGGCTTTGTCGCGGCGCGGTGGCGCGTGCCGGAAACCCTCGCGAGCATCGACGAATGGGGCCTGGGCGGACGCCAGTTCGGCACCTGGATCACCTGGTTCCTCGTCGGCGGCGACTTCTACACGGCTTATACCGTGATCGCGGTCCCGGCACTCGTCTATGCCGTCGGCGCTTACGGCTTCTTCGCGCTGCCTTACACGATCATCGTCTATCCGTTCGTGTTCGCGGTCATGCCTATCCTGTGGAAAGTCGCGGCCGAGCGCGGCTATGCGACATCCGCGGATGTCGTTCACGGCACATACAATTATCGGCCGCTGGAACTCGCTGTCGCCGTTACCGGCGTCATCGCCACCATGCCCTACATCGCTCTGCAACTGATCGGCATGGCGGCGGTGATCAAGGCGCTCGGGCTCACCGGCGAGATACCGCTCATTGTCGCCTTCGTGATTCTCGCATTGTACACCTATTCCTCAGGCCTGCGCGCACCTGCGCTGATCGCATTCGTCAAAGACATCATGATCTACATCGTGGTGATCGCGGCGGTCGTCATCATTCCGGCGAAACTTGGCGGCTATGGCGCGATCTTCGATGCAGCCGATGCTGCCTTCAAGGCCAAAGGTTCGGGCGGCATCACGCTCGCGCCCGCACAATTTTTTCCATATGCCTCGCTGGCATTAGGTTCGGCACTCGCGGCCTTCATGTACCCGCACACGCTGACCGGCATTTTTGCGAGCCGCAGCGGCGATACGATCCGCAAGAACGCCATCCTCTTGCCGGCCTATACGCTGCTGCTCGGGCTGATTGCGCTCTTGGGCTACATGGGTATCGCCGCCGGCCTCAAGGTCGCGAGCAACAACGACATCGTGCCGGCGCTGTTCAAGAGTCAGTTCCCGAACTGGTTTGCCGGTTTTGCATACGCGGCGATCGGCATTGGCGCGCTAGTGCCGGCGGCGGTAATGAGCATCGGCGCCGCGAACCTATTCACGCGCAATTTTTGGAAGGCTTACGTCAATCCGCAGATCGACCATGCCGGCGAGGCGCAAGTCGCCAAGATCACCTCGCTGGTTGTCAAGGTAGGTGCGCTTCTCGTCATCCTATTCCTGCCGACGCAATTCGCGCTTGACCTGCAGCTTCTGGGCGGATTGTGGATCATGCAGACCCTGCCGGCGCTGATCTTCGGGCTGTTCTTCAACTGGTTTCGCGCGCCGGCGCTGCTCGCCGGCTGGGCCGCCGGTTTTCTTATCGGCACATGGATGGCATGGACCGACGGCCTGAAGCCGCTGCACACGCTGGCTTTCGGTTCGACCTCGGTGACGCTCTATGTCGGGCTGATCGCGCTTGCGATCAACATTATCGTCGCGGCCCTTGTCAACCTCGTTGTACCCGCGCCGCGAGTTGCGCCTCGCCCGGCGGAGTAGCCCGCCACTTTATTTGCCGCATCAGCGCACCAGCCTCAGCCATTCTCGCCCCGAGCGGAAAACCGCATGAAGCCGGTTGGCTGTTTCGATGGTTCAAATTCTTGCGGGCCGTAGCTACTGAATTTCTCGAGCGTGCGCGCGATCTCATCATCGGGCAGAATATGCGGCTTGCCGATCTGCAGCGCCGCCGCATATTGCTTGCAGAGCGTCTCGACCTCAATGGCGAGCCACATAGCCTTCGCTATATCGGGACCTGTTGTGATCATCCCGTGGTTGGCAAGAAGGCAAGCCTTCCGCCCTTCCAGCGCGGCGAGCGCGATTTTCGAGAGGTCCGCTGTTCCATAACTCGCGTAAGCACCGCAGCGGATGGTCGGGCCGCCCGCGGCAGCGATCATGTAGTGTACCGCGGGGATGTCCTTTCGGCAGATCGCGAATGCGGTCGCATACACCGGATGTGCGTGCACAATCGCGCCGACCTCCGCACGCGCTTTCATGATGTCACAGTGAAAGCGCCACTCCGACGAGGGCTTCAGCCGATGCTCGCAAGTTCCGTCGAGCTGCATCGCGACAATGTCTTCGGCAGTCATGCGCTCGTAGGGCAGGCCGGAAGGCGTGATCAACAGCCCCTCGCGCCAACGCACGGATATGTTGCCGGAGGTACCTTGATTAAGGCCGACGCTGTTCATCTCGCGGCAGGCCTCCACTATGGAGCGGCGGATCGCGAGCTCATCACGAGCGCTCATTAAAGGCTCCTCAGCGCTTTTCGCGCCCGCCGACATTCCTCAATTCCGGGAACGGCAGCATTGGTGTATCGGCGCAGCGCGCATCGGGCGGCGCGGCGGTCACGGTATAGGCGACCGACGGTTTCGGTGGCGGCTGGAAGACAGCCTGCGGAAGGGTCGTATCGACTGTGTGGATCACGACGACGAGCGGCTCGAGCCCGCTATAGGCGCCGCTGGCAAGCAGGCGATCGATCGCAACGCACACGCCTGTGCCGATCAGCGGGATGTCGTAGGTTTGACCGATCCTGGCGTCGCGTATCTTGTCCGGATCGGCAAGCCATTGGTTGCGGTATTTGACGATGAGCTGCTTGGCTTCCGCAATATCGAAGGCAGCTCGCGCCGGCGCCCAAGCGATCAGCACGAGGCCCAGGCATATCAGCGCCCGCAAGACTCGCATCGGCCTCTCCCGTTTCTTCGTGACACTAGCGTCCTCCCCTTTGCTCCAGCAATACGCTATGACAGGCGCAATGCGGAGGTCCGACGATGAGCGCTGATGCGAAGGGCGGGACCCAGTCAGCTCCCGAGCCACCTGATGCGGTCGCGGTGGCAACAACCCGTACGGTCGAACTTGCGCGCGTCGCCACCCGGCGGGAGCACGATCTTCTCGGCGAGCGTGACGTGCCGCTGGACGCCTATTGGGGCATCCACACCCTGCGCGCGGTCGAGAATTTCCCGATCACGGGGGTGCCGGTTGGCCATTTTCCGGAATTCGTGCGCGCGCTGGCGCTTGTAAAACAGGCAGCCGCGCGGGCCAACAAGCGACTCGGCCATCTGCCGGCGCAGAAGGCCGACGCGATCGTTAGCGCCTGCGACTTGATCGCGCATAACGGCCGCTTCCACGACCAGTTCGTCGTCGATGCCGTGCAGGGCGGCGCTGGTACGTCGACCAACATGAACGCCAACGAGGTGGTCGCCAACGTCGCGCTGGAGATACTCGGCCGTGCGAAGGGCGACTACGCGGCGCTGCATCCCAACGACGACGTCAACATGTCGCAATCGACCAATGACGCATATCCCACGGCGCTGCGGCTCGGCATCATCTTCGCTGCGACGCCGCTGATCGAAGCTTTGGACGAGCTGGCCTTCGCGTTCAAAGCTAAGGCCGTCGAGTTCGGCGACGTGTTGAAGATCGGCCGCACGCAATTGCAGGACGCCGTGCCGATGACGCTCGGCCAGGAATTCGATGCGTTCTTCACCACGATCAAGGAAGACGAGGCACGGCTGAAGGAAGCCGCGTCCTTGTTTCGGGAGGTCAATCTCGGCGCAACGGCCATCGGCACCGGCATCAATGCCGATCCGCGCTACGCCGCGCTCGCGGTCGAAGAGCTGGCACGCGCGGCGCATGAAACGCTCGTGCCGGCAACAAATCTCATCGAGGCGACCTCGGATATGGGCGCATTCGTGTTTTTCTCAGGCGTGCTGAAGCGGGTCGCCGTCAAACTCTCGAAAATCTGCAACGACTTGCGTCTGCTTTCGAGCGGACCACGGGCGGGGCTCGGCGAGATTAAATTGCCCGCCGTTCAGGCCGGGTCTTCCATCATGCCCGGCAAGGTCAATCCGGTCATTCCGGAAGTCGTGAACCAGGTTGCTTTCATGGTCGTCGGCCAGGACCTCACTGTGACGATGTGCGCAGAAGGTGGACAGCTGCAGCTCAATGCCTTCGAGCCCACGATCGGCTATTGCATCCTCTCCTCGCTGCGGCATCTCACGGCGGCCGTGACGACGCTGACAAATCGTTGCGTCCTCGGCATCGAAGCCGATCGCGAACGCTGCCGCGAGCTCGTTGAAAACAGCATCGGCCTCGTCACCGCGCTCGGGCCGACACTTGGCTACGAGACGACCTCCCGCATCGCCAAACGAGCCCTCCTCGAAAAGCGCAAAGTGTCGGATATCGTGCTTGAAGAACACTTGCTCACGCGCGAGCAATTGGACAGCCTCCTGCGCATCGAAGCTATGACCGCCCCATCGCGCGCAAGCCCCATGCAAGGGGTTGCACCCGCCGCGCTCGCATCGAGGCGGCAGGTGCCGTAATGCACGAGCGTTACGCCGCCGGAACTTCGTCCAGGAATCCGATCACGCGATCGAACCGGCCGTTCTCCAGCGTCACGAAATCCGTGCCCTTGATCGGCGGTTCCCCGCCCACCGGGCCAAGCCCCCACGAAAATCTGACATTCGCTCCGAACCCATCCGGCTTGCCGAGCAGACCGAAGCGAAAATCCGGAAAGCGCTCCTGAACGGCGCCGATTAGCTCGGCTATCTCGCTTCGGCCCGTGCCTCGCATAAGCGGATCGACGTAAATCGCGCCTTCGGTCCAGCCGTTTGCGATGAGACTCTCGCGCCGCGCCCGGTCTCTTTCATTCCACACGTTGAGATAAGCTTCGGCGACTTCGTTTGCATTGGTCATGTCTGTTCTCCACAACCGCTTTCACTCTTTCAAGCGGTACTGGACTCTGGTCAGTTCAAGGCCGGGCGTCGATTACACCAGGGGTAATGGGCGGGCGCCGATCTGCCCACAGGAAACGCTCGCGCGGCTTTGCAAATGCGGCGATTCGCGCCGATGCTCCGCGCGGGAGCGGCAGCCGGAGCGCTCGGTGACCTCAGCAGAAACCCCCGCAGTTCCTGACGATCCGGAGCGGCCCGACCCGGTCGTCGGTACGACCAGGCCACGGCTGCTGCATGTCCTCGGACCCGGTCTCATCACGGGTGCCTCCGATGACGATCCGAGCGGCATCGCGACCTACAGCCAAGCAGGCGCGCAGTTCGGCTATGGCCTGACATGGACGATGCTTTTTACCTACCCGCTCATGGTGGCGGTGCAGATGATAAGCGCGCGTCGGCCGCACGACCGGCCGGGGGCTCGCCGGCAACCTTCGCGTTCATTACCCGGGCTGGCTTTTGCAAAGCCTCGTCGCCATCCTACTCATCGCCAACACGATCAATCTCGGCGCCGATCTTGGCGCAATGGCCGATGCTTCGCGCCTGCTGCTTCCCGCACCGGCGTGGCTCTTCATCGTGCTCTTTGCCGCCATCTGCATCTACATGCAGGTCTTCCTGCAATATACGCGTTACGTTGCGGTGCTGAAATGGCTGACGCTGGCGCTGTTTGCGTATTTTGCCGCGGTGGTCACGATTCATGTCGATTGGGGCGATTTCGCCCACGGCTTCTTTGTGCCGAAGCTCGACAAGGCGAAGGACTAACTCACCACCGTCGTCGCCGTGTTCGGCACGACGATCAGTCCGTACCTCTTCTTCTGGCAGGCCGCCGAAGAGGTCGAGGACATCAAGGCGTTTCCTCGCCGCGAAGATCTCATCGATGCGCCGGAGCAGGGCAAGGCGGCACTTAAGCGGATCGAACTCGACACCCTGGTCGGCATGGCGTTCTCCAATCTGGTCGCGTTGGCGATCATGGTAACGACCGCAGCAACGCTTCACGAGAAGGGCACCACGGACATTCAGACCTCGGCACAGGCGGCGGAGGCGCTACGCCCGATCGCCGGGCAATTCGCCTTCGCCCTGTTTGCGCTCGGCATCGTCGGCACCGGGCTGCTTGCCGTACCAGTGCTCGCCGGCTCCGGGGCGTATGCGCTCGGCGAGGCGCGCCGTTGGCCGACCGGCTTCTCACGAAATTGGCAGGAGGCAAAAGCCTTCTACGCGACGGTCGCAATCGCCACGCTCGTCGGCATGGTGATGAACTTCTCCGGGATCGATGCGATCAAGGCGCTTTATTGGAGTGCGGTACTCAATGGCATCGTCGCCGTGCCGGTGATGGCCACGATGATGCTGATGGCCGCTCGATCCGACATAATGGGACGCTTCGCAGTCGCCGGTGCGCTCAAGTGGCTCGGCTGGGTCGCCACCGCGGTCATGGCGGCAGCCGTCGTTGCCATGCTGGTCACCTCCTTTTAACCTCGTTCGTCCGCGCTATGCTGCGAACGCAGTGAGGCTCTGGCCTTCGAGGAACAACATTATGGCGCGGAGGCGACCTAGGTGACGGCGACCGCACTCGCACACGAGCACCGCGTGGCAATTACGAAGCGCTTGGATGCGCTTGAGAGCATCGCGCAGCGATGCCAGAGCCAAGCGCAGGGGCAGTGCCTCGAAGCCTATTCCCAGGCCCGCGCACTGCTTCGCGATCTGGAGGATTTGTTTTCAGAATACCTTCCGAGCCGCATTCACCTGGCCGAACCGCTTCCCCGCATTCGCCAGCATCTCGGTGCTATGGCGGGCCTCGACGAATACGAGCTGCCGGAGGGCAGCCGCAGCCATGTCGATGAAGTGTTGGCCGACATCCGCAAGATGCGGGCGTTTCTGCCGCCGGAGCATTGAGCGCGCGATCACGTGCGCAGGACCACGCAGGCGCCGCCGACGCCGTGTATGCGGTTGCAAAGCGCGTCCGCTCCGGCGCGGCTCTGCGCCGGTAGCCGGATGCGGTAAAAGGCACGCGTGCCGCGGCTGCGCAATCGCGTGCCGATGATCATCGGTCGCAGGTCGCCAATAATCGAGGCATAGCGCTGGCGGGCGCGCGCGTAAGTCGCGAGCGCGAGTTCCTTCGAGAAATTGCCGGCAAGCTGCACGCCCCAAGGCGCGAA
>JAFASC010000289.1 GCA_019244955.1 Methylobacteriaceae bacterium
CTCCGCCGCGACGAGGCGTAGCCCTCCTGTCGCAATGGCGCCGCGGAATGCCGGGTGGTGATCAAACTCGTGCTGATTTTGGGGAGCGTTGACGATGACGGGGCGACCGGACAGGAGCGCCGCCAGCACGCTGCCACGCCGCGACGAGAGCCCGTCAGCGAACGCATAGACAAGCACGTCGGTCTCGCGGAGCACGGCGAACACATCCGCATGCGATTCGATGTAGCCGGTGATGAGGACATTGTCCGCCAAGTCCAATTCGGCGATGCGACGCCTGAAGACGTCCTGAATATCGTCGCTGCCTCTGACGAAGTCGCCGATATAGGCTAGCAGCACATCGTGTCCGCGCCGCTGTAGCTCCGCCGCGATTTCGAGAATCCGGTCCGAGCGCTTACGCGGATAAATGGAGCCGAAATGGCCGATGATGAGGCGCCCGGCAGTGCGCGCCGCGGTGAGTTGCTCGATCGCTAGGGGATGGGGGGAATTCTGGCTCGCTCGCGGCGACTCGATATTGGGCGGAATCGGAATAAGGCCCGCTTTCACCGGCAGCAGCCGCGCGAGAAGATTGCTACGATGTTGGTCCCGCACAGCCGGGGAGGAATAAAGAATATGCGTCGCGAACAGCGCATGAATCGAAAGCAGGATGCGCCGGCGGGGATCGAGATCGCTCCATTCATGGACAATCTGTACAAGCTTGCGGCCGCGAACGCGTGCAAGCACGATGCAGATAAGCGGGACGAGAAGCACACGCTTCCACGCCACAACTGGCGCGTTGATCACCAGGGCTTCGGCATGGCCGAGAGCGCGCCAAAGTTGCGACAATTCACTGGCGCGACCGGACATAGCGATTTGGCGCACCTGATGACCGGCGGCGGCCCAGCTCCGCGCGAGATGGCGCGCAAAGGTCTCGACGCCACACGGCGTCCGGGACGGCGAAACGAGGAACACCTTAGAACCATGACTGATCATTGCTCGGACACCCTGAACATTGCGACATATCGAATGGTGAAGACCGCGAACAGGAAGGTTATCCAGATCGCGTTCGAGCGATCGAAAAAGAAGCTCTCGAGCGACGACAGGTAGACGCCGAACAGCCAAATCTGTATCAGCATCAGTGTCAAAGCGGGATCGGCTGCGCGATGGCGCCCGCGATAAAGATCGCGGGCCGGTGCGATGACAAACGCGATCAGGGTAAGCGCGAGGCCGGGCAGGCCCATCGAGAGCACCGCATCGAGGTAGCCGTTATGGGCGTGCGACGCGTTGCCGGCCCAGATAGTATTATCCTCGATCCCGAAGCGCAGGCTGGCGGTGTTCCAGAACGCCGAAAAGCCGTGGCCAATGGCGAGATGATCCGACACATGCGCCAGGGCAAAACGCCAAACGTCCGTGCGTCCTGTAAATGTCGCATCCACCGGGAGACTTGCAAGAGATGACGCAATCTCGGGAAAGATGACCGACCCCGGCCCAAACAGATTGAGGAGAATGAGCGGCGCGGCGATGAGTAGGAACCAAACAAATCTTCCTTGGGCTCGCCAGATCGCAAGCGATAGCAAGGCCGCTAAGGCGCAGAGCAGAGTGGAACTTTTGCCGCCCGAAAACAGCACGAAGATTGCCGATGCGGCAGCGATCCCAATGCCGGTCTGCCGATACCCGCTTCGCGCGATATAGATGCCGATAAAGACGAGCATCGAGAACACGGCGCTGGCATCGTTCTTATGTGGAAAGACGCCGCGCCATTTTCCGGCGAGGTCGGGTTCGGCGAGGTCGCCGAACTGATGCACCGCAAGATGCGGAACGAGCATGACCCCGCCATACGAAAGCACGAGCAAGACGGCAGCCGCGATCGCGAGGAGCTGAGCCAGATGTTTGCGACCACGCGGCAGCAGGAAAAGCGACGCGCATGTGACGCTGACGCAGGCGAGCAACACAAAGCGCTTAGCCGAGGTAGCGATGTCCTGAGAGGTACATACGCAAACCACGAGCCATGCCGCAAGCATGATAAGCGCTGGCGATGCGAGTGCCCGTAGCGCCGCTCGGTCGGCCTGCCAAGCGAGCCCGCCGCCGATCGCCGCAAAGGCTGCGAATAGCGCATAAGTCGCGGCCTCGTTGCCGCTCGTCAAATCGAGCGCGTCGGCCGCGGCGAGATCCCCGAACGGATGCAATGAGACCCATGCCACGATAAGCACGGCAACGAACACGATCGAGCGCAGCGAGGGGCCATCTGCTGCCGCAATGGACGGTCCGGTGATGGCGAGACCGGCGCGTGTCACGAATGCGCGCTTTCGGGCTCTGCGCGATACTGCTCGGGATAGATGCCGAAGGCGGCGAGGCATCGGCCGAGCGCAATGACCAACGGGTGTAGGGTCTGGAGCGGTGGTGCACCGGAAAGGACCAACCGCGCGCTCTTGTAGCCGGCAAACGCCACGATGGCGGCGTTCTTGAGCGGCACCTTCAATCGAGCGACACGATTTCGTGCCTCCCGTCGATCGATGCAGTAATTGATCGCGCCGATACGCAGGCCGCGCTTGAGAATCCACGCCGGCCTCACGCGGTCTGGCCCAACGATCTCCCGCACGACTGCTTCTTGCGACCAGGCGAACCGCAAGCCGGCAATTTTAGCGCGAGTGAAAAACTCGGTATCGCCTCCGCCGAGAAAATTGAAGTGCGGATCGAAGATGGCGCCGACACGCTGGAAAGCCGCGCGGGTGATCAGGCAATTGCCGGAGCCATAGATCATGGGCACTCGGCCCGAAATCGAATAGGCCGGGTGGAACACGGGATGGCGGCGATGCTCTTCCTTGCCCTCAGCGAAGATCGGCAGAACAGGGCCGCCGACGATGTCGCAATCGTTGGCCCGTGCACTGGCCACCATCGCGTCGAGCCAACCGGGCTCGGCAATCTCATCGTCGTCAATCATCAAGATGTATTGCGCGCATTCATATCGCGCGAGGGCGGTCGCGAACGCAGAGTTGATCGCGTGGACGTTGCCCTGCCGCGGCTCGACGAGAACGTGCCCGGTTAGATTTTCCTCGCGCATAACGCGTTCGGCGATCGCCACGCCTTGACGCGCTCGGCTGTCGTTGTCGACGACAACCACCGCAAACGCGACGCTAGTCTTCTGCCCGGCGAGGGAGCGCAAGGTCTGCGCGAGCATTTCCGGCCTGCGGAAGGTCGGCACGCAGACGACCGCTTCAGTCGCCCGGACCGATCTGGGCTGCGGTGTATCGAAATGAGACATGGCCTCGCTCATTTGCGTAATTCTGCAAATGCGAGTCCGACATGAAATCGATCAGCCCGAAAATTGCAGCCGCCGGATCACTCGTCCCGAAGCGAAACGACATGGACGCAATTCTGTCGCCCGAACCGACCCTGCTGCCGCTGTTCACCTCGCTCCGACGCGAGCCGACGCGGCCCGTTGCCTTGCGCGACCCTAGTTTCGACCAGCAGTTCGATGCGACGACGTTGTTCTTCGATGCGTTCCATTGCGAGCACTCCAACCGCATCGTCCTGCTCGGGCCGCCCCTGTTCAACCTCGGCCCAGCCTTCGCGGCGATGAAAGGGGTCGCCCTACCCTCGCACACCCCATGCCCTTTCGAGCTTCGCCGCCTCGATCGGCATATGCAGATTTGGCTTAATGCGCCGCGCGGCACGACCCGCTTACGATTTTCCGGCACGCTGGGCGAGTTCGAGGTTGCAATTGCACCGCCGGCGCCCTCGCCCTTCCGCGGCCGCCGCGTCATTTTCACCCTGTCCAAGGACAACGAAATCGAATGGATTCGCGACTGGATTCGGTTCAACCGCGACATTCACGGCGCAGACGCCGTTCTGATCTACGATAACGAGTCCAGCCGCTACACGACGCGCGAATTGCTTTCCGCGATACGCTCCGTTTCCGGCGTTGCCGAAGCCGCCGTCGTGCATTGGCCGTTCCGCTACGGCCCGCAAGGTACCCTGGCGCGGGGCCTATGGGATTCAGATTTCTGTCAGCTCGGCGCTTGGGAACACGCGCGGCGGCGGTTTCTTGCGGACGCGCGCTCGGCCATGAATTGCGACATCGACGAGCTGGTCCTCTGCACCGACGGCACGTCCATTTTTCAAAAGGCGGAGAGCTCGCCGTTCGGCATCGCGCGCTATCTCGGACGATGGGTGGTCGCGACCGATGAGCCAAATAGCGCAAACCTGCCGCGGCATCGTGATTTCGATGTCGCGTTGCGCCCGCAGATGGAGCGCAGCCGCTTCTTCCTGAAGCGCGATGTGGTCGCCTGTTTCCCAAAATGGACGCTGGTGCCGCATCGTTGCCCCGATCGCACGCAATGGAAGGTGCACACGATCGGCGGCTGGTTGCCGGCGCGCCTAACCACGCCGGGTGTCGGCTTCCGGCATTTCCGCGAGATCGGCGGAAATTGGAAATACGATCGCAAAGTGCGGGAGCCCTCCGACCCAGCGCGTCACGTCAGGGACGAAGCACTGGCACGAACCTTCGATCGCGTAAACTGGTCGCGATAGCGCTGCCGCGCTGCGCTCGCCAATGCGAAAGCCCGGCGACGCATTCCGGCAACATCGAAGAGCACGGCTAGGCAGGCATAAATCGCGACTCCGGAGCCGACTTTCAGGGCCGCCGAATATATGCCGCCCCCTCCCCACTGCGCTCCGACGAAATACACCAGAACTGCCATCCCTCCCGTGGCACCAGCTATCCGCAAAAGTCTCGTTGGCACGAGCGGCAAGGGACAGGCGAAACGGGTCAAGACGAGGCCAAGCAACGCGCCGAAGGCTTCCGACAATACCAGCGCGGCTGCAGCGCCGACAAAGCCAAACCTGAAAACGAGGATTACAGTGGCAACCCCGTTCACCGCAAGCGTCGCCGCGCCATGGCAGACGAGCAAGATCGGACGCTGCGCCAGGTGAAAGCTCGTATGCACGAACGAGTGCGAGATCGCTTGGAACAGCCAAGCGAAACAGAGGATCGGCATCACGGTGCCTGCCGTTGCACGGAAATCCGGGCCGAGAACAAAATTGGCGAGATCCGGACTGACCAATGCCAGTCCCACGGTTGCCGGTAGGAGCATGGCGAAGAGGAGTTCGGCGCTGCGTTCAAGATGCGGGCGCGCGGCGATGATGCCGCCTTGCGCGAAGGCGGCGACCGCAAGTGGCAGTGCCGCGGAGGCGACGCTCGTCGAAGGCAAGAGAATGATCTGGCGCACGAGATCGGCGGCGGCGCCGTATTGGCCGGCAGCGCCTTCGCCGAGAATCCCGGCTACGATCAGCCGGTCGAGCGCCGCATGCAGGGAATAAACGCATCCGGAGAGCGCGATCGGCACCCCGTATACGGCAAAACGCTTTAGATCGTTCGTATCGATCGACGCTACCGGACCTGAAAGAACGCTCCGCGACAGAGCGGCGGACGTGACGAAATAAGCCGCTCCCGCGGCGGCAAGCTGGCCAACGCCGCCCCATCCCAGTCTGACGCTGGCGAGGCACAGTAGAAACGCGGAACACGCTCGCATCGCGGTGCCGAGCATGAAGCTCCGCGTTTTCTGCTGGGCTTTCAGTATTTCTTGGCCGACCTCGAACAATCCAAGTCCCAGCGTGAATGCTGCGGTTGCCAGGATGCGAGCCGGCGAGGCGCTTGTGAGGATCGCGGCAATCACGAGGAGGATCGGTGACAGCACCGCCGCGAGTCCATAAGCGACGAACGCCGTCACTCTGATATCGATCGATGCTCCTTCCGACTGGAAGCGCAACACGGACAGGCGAATCCAGGCAAACAGAATTGCGGATAGGATTCCCGCCGTGCTCGTCCCAATGACATAGATGCCGTATTCTGCGTCGCTCAATGCGCGCGTAAAAACCACCACGCTGACGAGACCTAATCCCGCCGACACGATGCTCGAGAAAAGGTAATGCGATGCGTGGCGGAGGAGCACGGTGTCTAGACGTCGTAGCGCAGGCGGTTGAGCACCTGCATGAAGGGCTTCGGCCGATAGGATTCATCGAGCGGCAATGGCCGGTTTGGAAGGCCGTCGCTGCGTTTGAAGTACATCGGTACCCAGGTGTAGCGATCGGTGATGCCCCAGGTCAGCAGAGCCGCGACGGGCGCCTCGGCCGTGATCGCGGCAATGAACTCATCGGCACGTGAGGCGACCTGCGCGTCACGTGAAGGCAAGTCGGCGGGAAGTTGGTTGTCGACAACATCGAGCTCCGTCACCAGCACTGCGAGACCGGCCTTGCGCAGTTCGCGCACAAAAGCGCCAAGGCCTTCCTTGTCGATTTCGAGTTCGCCTTTGAGATGACCCTGAAGCCCGATCGCATCAAGCGGCACTCCCTGGTCGAGCAAGCTGCGCACAA
>JAFASC010000011.1 GCA_019244955.1 Methylobacteriaceae bacterium
AAACATGAAGTCTTCGGGATGTATTTTGTCCGAGACGCCAAATTGCGCCGCACATGGCGCAAAAGCGGGGATTAGGTCTGGCGGGAGTTCCGGCATCCACGTAAGCACCTTCCGATTGGGACGGGCTGGCCTGCCCCGCGACTATTCTGCGGTCCTGGCACGCCAAGGCAAGCCGGACAATTCTCAGGAAGAGGCGGTTGCTGAGCCGTGCCTGAGTGCATGCGCGCTCTGTGTGTTTTCGTGAGAGAAAAATCAGCGCCCTCGAATTTGCGTTTCGTCTTTCAAGAAACGCCGCATCGCACGACGAGCCGAGCCCGCTTGGATATGGTCCCTTTTAGCCGCGGCGTCCCCCGGCAGCCGCTAGGTCATGTATTCCTCGGCGGCGGGAACGATACCGGATTAACATACGTTAAGCGCATTCTGGGGGAGATCATGCGCTTCGTCGATAGCCGCTCGCCGACAAACCCTCTCGCTGCGATAGGCGGCGACCTGCGCGCCAGCCTTGCAGTGGAACCCAGCCTCCCGGACGCGATAAATCGGCTCACAGCCGCGCTCGAGCGAGCGGAAACTCGCGCGCCTGACGCACGGCAAAGCAACGAGGGTCCTCCGCCTGAGGCGGAACGCAATGGCCTTTCGTAAGCCGCGCGATCGCTCCGCCACTAGCCGACATTACTGCTTGATACGTTCAGCAGCGATGAAATCGCGGTGATGATCTGGACCGGCGCGAACGGCTTCTGCACAAGCATGCTCTTCGGAACGCCCTGCGAAGCCCAGTCTTCGACATCGAAGCCGGTGACATAGACGACCGGCAGATCCTGATCGACCTCGCGCGCGTGGCGCGCCACGTCCCAGCCGCTGACATTGCCGCCGAGCCTCACATCGGCAACAAGCCCGCCGATCTCGCCGGCATTTTCGTCGAAGGCGGAGGTGGCTTTCTCGCCGCTTTCGACAAGCATCACGCGAAAGCCGGCAGCCTCAAGGGCCCGCTTCAGCTCCTCGCCGGCGGCAGGGTCGTCTTCAACGACAAGAATGAGGACCGCGCTGCCTTGCATGAGGCCGACCTCCACCGGTTTGGCGCGCAAATGCGCCTCAAGCCGATGCCCGCCATCTCTGGGAAGTCGTGGCACCCGAACCTGGTCTGGGTAAGGAAGCCGATTAAACCTGAAAGGTCGAGGCCACGACAGATAATAATCGCCAAGCGAGGGTGAGAGTTCCGTTGGCCGGGCACACGGGACGCGGAGAACGCGGGCCCCCGGCCGCCCGCAGGTGGCGTCTACCGGAAGGCCGACATGCCAGCCGACAACGTGCTGTGGAACGCTCCGACGAACAGCGCGCCGAACGGCGAAAGCGCCGAGGATGAGGATGAAGCGTCGGACTGGCTCGAGCGCCGCTCGAGCGGAGCCGGTGCGTCGTGCTGCGCGATCTCAACGGGTCGCGTCTCGTTCGTGTTGGAATTGGCCTCGTCGCGAACCGCTTTCGGCGTGGTAGGCGGCGGCGCATCCTCGGCGGCCTCAGCAGGCTTGCCGTTCTTGCCGCCGTGCTTCGCCAGGATCGCCAAGTTCTCCGCCTTCGGCACGCAGATGCCTTGGCTGACGCGCAGAATCTGCCCGGACGGGCAGCGCGCAGCGGCGCTGGAAGAGCTTTGGGCCAGGGCGCCCAGCGCCAGGAGCATCAGTAGCTTGACTGCCGGGAAGGCCGCACGGGGAGCCCGCATGTTTTTCTACCTCTATCCCCCGCCGTCCTCAAAAAGAGTGACGAGCTTTCATGGCGCCAACGAGGCATGCATGCGGCGGGAGCTCTTCTTACGGATGACGAGGGCACGGCGCTTGAGACGGTCGGGCGAGGAAATTCGGAGCGCGTTAGGACGGTGACAAAGTCGCCTCACGCGTGCGCGACCGGCACGTTCCATATCTGCTCGGCGTATTCGCCGATGGTGCGATCGGAGGAGAACCATGCCATCCGCGACGTATTGAGCAGGCTCGAGCGCCACCAGGCCCGGCGGTCGCGCCAGCGCGCATCCACGTCGCGTTGCGCCTGCCAATAGGCATCGAAATCGGCCGCGACCATGAATGGGTCGTAGCCCTGCACCGCCTCGACCAGCGGCTTGAACCGGTCAGGTTCGTCGAAGGAAAACATCCCCGAGTTGAGCGAATCGATAACGCGGGAAAGGAGCGGCGACGCATGCGCGGCCTCGCGCCCGGTGAAATGCGATTGCCGGCGCGCGCTTACTTGATCGGCCGTCATGCCGAAGATGAAAATGTTGGCGCGCTCGACATTCTCGCTGATCTCGATATTCGCGCCGTCGAGCGTTCCGATCGTCAGCGCGCCATTCAGCGCGAGCTTCATGTTGCCGGTGCCGGATGCCTCGAGGCCGGCGGTCGAGATCTGCTCTGACAAATCCGCCGCCGGTATAATCACCTCTGCGCGACTGACGTTGTAATTGGGTAGAAAAACCACCTTGAGCTTGTTGCCGACGCGCGGATGGGCATTGACGAGGCGCGCAACATCACTCGCTAATTTGATGATCAGTTTTGCCCGCGCATATCCGGCTGCGGCCTTGCCCGACAGCACTTTAACCCGCGGCGGCCAATCCTTATGGGGCTCGTCGAGAATGCTCAGATACAGCGCGATGGTCTCCATGATGTTGAGAAGTTGACGCTTATATTCATGAAAGCGTTTGATGTGCACGTCGAAAAGCGAATCCGGGTCAAGCGTCACCCCGGCCTGATCAAGCGCGACGCGCGCCAGCCGCTCCTTGTTGAGCCGCCGCGCGGCGGCGGCTTTCTGGATGAACGAGGCGTCGTCGGCAAAACGCTCGAGCGCTGCCAAGTGCCTGGGATCGTCGAGCAGAGCCGGGCCGAGCGCCTCGACAAGCAACTCGGTCAGCTGGGGATTGGCGCCGTAGAGCCAACGGCGGAAGGTGATGCCGTTCGTCTTGTTGAGGATGCGATCGGGATAGGTGAGCGCGAGGTCGCGGAACACTGTCTGACGCATGAGTTCCGTGTGCAATGCGGAGACGCCGTTGACATGGCTCGATCCGACAAAGGCAAGATAACCCATGCGCAGGCGCCTGTCGCCGTGCTCTTCGATGAGTGAGACTGCGGCATAGCGTTCCGGGTCTTCGGCAATCGCTTTCGGCAAGGCGTTCAGATGGAAGAAATTGATCAGGAAGATGATCTGCATGTGCCGCGGCAAAAGCCGGTTCATCAACGAAAGCGACCAGGTCTCCAGCGCTTCCGGCAGCAGCGTGTGATTGGTGTAATTCAGCGTCCGGGTGGTGATATCCCAAGCCTCGTGCCAGCCGAATTCATGCATATCGAAGAGGAGCCGCATGAGTTCGGCAACGGCCATCGCCGGATGCGTGTCGTTCAATTGTAGGCAGGCATGTTCCGGCAGTGACGACAAGTCGCCGTGGAGAGAAATGTGGCGGCGAATGATGTCTTGCAACGAGGCGGAGACGAAGAAGAATTCCTGCCGCAGACGCAATTCTTGTCCCGCCGGCGTCTCGTCGCTCGGATAAAGCACGCGCGAAATCGCCTCGGCATAGTCGCGCTCTGCGAACGCCCCGACGTGATCGCCGCGATTGAAGCGATCGAGATGGATTGGGTTGCGCGAGCGCGCCGACCACAGCCGTAGCGTATTGGCGTGGCGGCCGCGCCAACCGATCACCGGCGTGTCGTAGGCGACGGCCTGCAGCGTCTCGGCGGGATGCCAGATGCCGCGCGCAATGTCGCCGTCGCGGCCGATATATTCGACAAAGCCGCCGAAGCTGATCCGATAGGAAACTTCCGGCCGCTCGAATTCCCAGGGATTGCCGAAGGATAGCCAATCCTCCGGCACTTCGTGTTGCCACCCGTCGATCATCACCTGCCGGAACAGCCCGAAATCGTAACGGATGCCGTAGCCGTAGGCGGGTATTTTCAGGGACGCCATGCTGTCCATGAAGCAGGCGGCGAGCCGGCCGAGTCCGCCATTGCCGAGCGCCGCATCGGGCTCCTCGAGGACGATCTCGTCGAAATCGATGCCGAGCTCGGCAAGCGCGCGGCGGGTCGTCTCGAGGAACTGCAAATTGCGCAATCCGTCGGCGAGCAACCGGCCGAGCAGGAATTCGAGAGAGAGATAATAAACGCGCTTCAACCGCTTCAGATTGGTGAGCCGGGTCGCGTCCATCCAGCGATCGACTTCGCGATCGCGGGTGGCCAGCGCCGTCGCCATGAACCAGTCGCGCGGTTGCGCGGTCGTCAGATCTTTGCCGACGGAGTAAAGCAGCTTGGCGACGATCGCGTCGCGCAGGTCCGCGACGTCGGGATCGAGCACGTGCGCGGTGGCGCCAGGCTTGCTCACTTCGAATGCTTTGTGCGCCTCAGCCACTCTTCCCGGCCTCCGCTAATCAGTACGCACTTACGTGTTTCGGACCGGTGCGGCTCACGATCAGGATCGTGAGGATGCCGACAACAAGAAGACCCACCGCATACCAAAGACCCGAGCTGAAGCTATGGGTCAGGTCGCGCAGGAACCCGACGATCGTCGGGCTCGTCGCCGAGCCGAGAATGCCTGCCGTGCTGATCAGGGCGATGCTGGCGGGTCTCTGCTCAAGAGTAAGTAGAGGCGTGCAAAACGCCCAAAACAAGGCCATGCCGGTAAAGGCGCCCACCGACACAAGAATCAATCCTGCCAGACGGATATCTGGAATCGCACTCACGACCACGATTGTCCAGCCGAGCGCGGCCAGGGCAAACAGGAAGATCGTGTGCCAGAGCCGATCGCCGGTGCGGTCGGAATTTGCGCCGAACAGCACCATGCCGAGAATCGTGAAGATCGGCGGTATCGCGCCGACAAGCCCGACCGCGAGCGGCATGGCATTGCCGCCGAGCACGTCGCGGATGATCTGCGGCGACCATGTCGCGAACGTGTTCAGCGAGTTGACGAGGCAGAAATAGGCAAGGCAGAGCAGGAGGACCGTGGCGCTTCCAAGCTCCTGCAGCATCGTGCGCGGTACGGCCGAGGGCTTCGCCTCGGCGTCGCGAGCGAGGCTGCGCTCCAGCGTCGCCCGCTCGTTTGCGGTCAGCCAAGGCGCGTCTGCGGGGCGGTCGGTGAGGAAGCGCAAAGCCACCAAGCCGAGCAGGATGGAGGGGACGGCTTCGATCAGGAACAGCCAGCGCCAGCCGGCAATGCCGAGCGCGCCATGCATCTGCAGGATCACGCCGGAAAGGGGCGAGCCGATGAGCATCGTGACCGGCATCGCCGTCATGAAGACGCTCATCACGCGGGCGCGATATGCGGTCGGGAACCAGAGGCTCAGATAAAGCAGCATGCCGGGGACGAAGCCGGCCTCGGCGAGGCCGACAAGCGCGCGCACGAAATAGAGGCTATTCGGTCCCACGACGAACATCGTTGCCGCCGAGGCGAGACCCCATGTGATCATGATCCGCGCGATCCAGCGCCGCGCGCCGAAACGCACGAGCAGAAGATTGCTCGGAATCTCGAACAGCATGTAGGTCGTGTAGAAAAGCGTGTTGGCGAAACCGAACATGGTCGCGGTCAGCCCGAGATCCTTGTTCATTGTCAGTGCGGCGTAGCCGATATTGATGCGATCGAGATAGGCGACGATGTACAGCGCGAAGCAGAACCAGATCAGCCGGCGAAACACCTTGCCGATCACGGCTTTCTCTTCGGAAGCTTCGGCTGCGGCGGCCGGCGCGAGTGGTTCGCGTAAAACGGTGTCGCTCATCCCTTCCTCCGGAAATTCGGTCTCATGCGACGCAAGCGGCGGCGCGTTCGACCTGTTTGGCTGTCGGGCCGCGCCTCGCTGCAGCCCCGCGGATAAGGTCGATCAGTGCAAGTGCGTCTTGCGGAATTTTATCGCCGCGCCAAGCGACATGCTGGTCTGGACGCGCGAGCACAAGCTTCTCGCGATAGAGGGAAGATGCCGCGGGCGAGTCGACATCACGCAGTTCCAGCGGCACGCCGCGTTGTTCGGCCGCGCGCAACAGCAAGCCCACGTCAATTGCGCGATCGAACCGTAGCAACGTGAAGAACGGCGCGAGTGCATCGTAGAGCGAGCGCCCGTCCGCAAGCCAGATGTGCGGCACGCGCGCGCCGGGCACGGTCGAGGGCGTGAAGTCCGCCATGGTATAGGCTGGCGGCACCTCGCCATCATAGGCAATGAGCGGCGAATCTTCGTAATAATAGCCGAAGTTCAGGCCGCCACAGCAATATTGCTGAACGTTGAGATCGTAGGCCAACTTCCCCAGAGCGGCGCGTTCGCGCGCGCCCTCTTCGCTGTCTTCCTCGATATGCGGCGGCACGCCACTGCGTTGCGCCGCCATCGCGATCGCGTGATTCATGGCAAAGCGCGACACCTGCTCGGTGATCGGCCGCCGCTCGGCTTCATAGGCGCCGAGAATGTCCGGCGGCGCCCAGCCCTGCAGATGCGCCGCGAGCAGCCAAGATAGGTTCATCGCATCGGCGATGCCGGCATTCATGCCGTATCCGGCGAACGGCACCCAAATATGTGCGGCATCGCCGCAGATGAAGACGCGGCGGTCGCGGAACCTGTCTGCCAGCAGCCGGCGGCCGATCCAGTCTTCCTTGCTGATGATCTCGTATTCGAAATCAGGGCCGACGCCCAAAATGTTCCTGATCCCCGCATCGCGGTCGAGCGCGTCGAAATCGGTTTCGTCTTTCTTGAGGTAGGAATGCACGAGCCACGTCTCGCGCCCATCGATCGCATAGACATTCCCGGAGCGGCGCGGGTTCAATGCAAACGAGCCCCACGCCGGAATGCCGCCTTTGGCGCGCAGCATGGGAAGAAGTTGCGGTGCGCGGATGTAAGTCGATTGCACGCGCTGCAGCACCGGATCGCCCTCGAGCACCGCGCCGATCTGGCGGCGGATGTCGGAGCGTCCGCCATCGCAGCCGATCATGTAGGCGCAGCGGATCGCGATTTCGCCGCCTGTATTCAAGTCCCGTGCATCGGCGCGCACGCCGGCTTCATCCTGAACGAAGCCGGTCACCTCGGTGCGATTTAGAATGCGCACCCTATCCATCGCCGCCGCGTGCGCAAACAAAAGCGGCTCGAGATAAATCTGATTGATGCGATGCGGCGGCTCCGGTGTGGGCCACCAGGTGTCCGGCCCATCTTTAGACGTATATCGTTCGGCGCGGCTCGGGATCTTGATGCGCGTGAGCTCGGTGCCGAGGAAGCTCGTCCGGTAGGCGACGTCGTTTGGATAATCTGCCGGCAATCCCGCCTCGCGCACCGCGCGTGCGACGCCAAGCCGGCGGAAAATCTCCATGGTCCGTGCGGCAACATGGTTGCATTTGACGCTCGGCGGCTCGCCCGGCGCGCGCGTCTCGGCGACGAGCACGTCGATGCCGCGCCAGGCCAGATCCATTGCAAGGCTGAGACCCACGGGGCCGGCCCCGACGATCATGACCGTCGCGTCGATATTGCGCCGCACCATTGATTCCGCACCGCTTTCGGCGGTGGACCTTACAGTCGCAAAGCGCGAAGCGCAAAGGGTGCTCAGCGAATCCCAGCGCGCATGAAGCTTTGCACGAACTGGCGCTGGAAAACCAAAAATGCAATCAAGAGAGGTGCCGACGTCATCAAGGTCGCGGCCGAGATGATCGCCCAATCGACGCCCTGATCGCCGGACGAGAACACCTGCAGGCCGACGGTGACCGGGCGTGACTCGACCGAGTTCGTCACGATCAGCGGCCACAGAAAGTTGTTCCAGTGGTAGCTGATCGAGACGAGGCCGTAGGCCACGTAAACGGGCTTCGCCAGTGGAACATACACTTTCAGCAAAACCTGCAGATCGTTGGCGCCTTCGAGCCGCGCCGCATCGTCTAGCTCCTTTGGCACTGTCTTGAAGGTTTGGCGTAAGAGAAAAATCCCGAAAGCGGAGGCGACATAGGGCAGGGCGATCGCGGGAATGGAATCGAGAATGCCGAGCGTGCCCATCGTGCGGTAATTCTCGACAATCAGCACGTCCGGCATGATCATGAGCTGCAGGAGCACGAGCGCGAAGGCGATTCCCTTGCCGAAGAATTCGTGCCGTGCAAAGGCGTAAGCGGCGAGCGTGCAGAGGATGACCTGCGCGCCAAAGACCAGCGCGACCAGAAGAACGCTGTTTAGAAAATAGCGCGCGAAAGGCGCCGCCGCCCAGGCGCGCCGGAAATTGTCGAGAGTGAGCGGCGCAGCGAGCTCAAACCGCGTCGAAAATTCTGCGGGATGGAAAGCGGTCCAGACCGCGTACAGAAGCGGCAATATCCAGAATATCGCGAGCAGCCACGAAGCGGCCGCTTCGGCAACGAGCCCGCCGGCCTTCGGCGCATAGGGCGAACGGGATGCAAGCGCGCTCATCGGTAATGCACGCGGCGGTCCAGCCAACCATATTGCACGAGCGAGACGGCAGCGAGCAGCGCCAGCAGAACCATGGTCAGCGCCGCGGCGTAGCCGGTATCCCAGAAGCTGAAGCCGACCTGATACACGTAATAAAGCAAAAGCATCGTTGAATTGTCCGGTCCGCCGCGCGTCATGACGATGATATGGTCGACGGTGCGAAATGCGTTGATGATCGCATTGATCAGGACGAAGAGCGTTGTCGGCATAAGCAGCGGAAACTGCACGCGGCGGAAGAATTGCCAGCGAGAGGCGCCTTCGAGTGCGGCCGCTTCGGCGAGGACAGGCGAAATCTGCTGCAATGCTGCGAGATAGAAGATCATGAAGAAGCCGGCTTCCTTCCAGATCGCGACGATTGTCACCGCCGCGAGCGCGGAGGACGACGAACCGAGCCAGTTATGCGGCGGTCCGCCGAAGATCGAGACCACCTGTTCGAGGAGTCCGTATTGCGGCGTATAAAAGAACAGCCAGATATTCGCGACCGCAATCATCGGCAACACAGTCGGGGTAAAATACGCCATCCGCGCCAGAGCGCGCCCGGGAACGCGGTCGTTGACCCAAATAGCCATCACAAGGGCGATGCCGGTCGCGACGGGAATGCTGACCAGCGCATACCAGGCGTTGTTGCTCAGCGCCTGCCAGAACACCGGGTCGTCGATGAGCTGCCGATATTGGTCGATGCCGATGAAATGCGCCGGACGCCGCGGCCGCGCGGTCGAATAAAAGCCCTCGACCAGCGTTTTGAGCGCGGGCCAGTAGGTGAATAGCGTCAGAAACGCAATGGCCGGCAGCAGAAACAGCCAGCCATTGATCTGTCGCGCGATGCGCCAGCGCTTCACGCGCGTTTTCGCCTCAGCGATACGGCTTCAGGATGCGCTCCGCTTCCACCTGTGCATCTTTGAGCGCGCGGTCTGCGGGTTTGCTGCCGGTGAGGGTTGCCTGGATCGCATCGTTGAGCGCTTTCGTTACGCGCTGATTCTCGTGCGTCGACAATTCGGCGGTAGCGTATTTCAGCTGGTCGCGCGCGACTGCCGCCGGTGGGAATTTCTCGACATAGGCTTTCATCGTCGGCGTATCGTAGGCATCCGGCCGCACGGCGACGTAGCCTGTATCGACACTCCATTGCGCGGCGCGTTCAGGGCTCGTCATCCACTGGATGAAGCGAACCGCCGCGGCCTGCTGCTCGGCAGGTACTTTCTTCGAAATGTAGAAATTGCCGCCGCCGGTCGGGCTCCCCGGCTGCTTGTGCGCCGGCAGTATGGCGACCCCGAATGGGAATTTTGTGTTGTTGCGCACATTGGTGAGATTGCCGGTCGTCGTCCACATCATCGCACATTTGCGCTCGAAGAAGTCCTTCGGGGTCGTGCCCCATTCGACGATGCCGGGCGGATGACATTTGTATTTCTGCGACAAGTCCGCCCAATATTGCAGCGCCTCGACGGCTTCCGGTTTGTCGAAGAATGTATGCGTGCCTGCCTCATCCATGAATTTCGTGCCGGCTTCTGTCGCAAGTGCCTGGAACAGCCAATACGGAAAGCCGCTCGAGGGAATCTGCGTGCCCCATTGCGTCGCATTGCCGGACGGATCGCGCTTCGTCAGCTTCTGCGCGAAGGCAACATGCTCATCCCAGTTTGCCGGCGCCTTCTCCGGATCGAGCCCAGCTTCGCGGAACGCGTCTTTGTTCCAATAAAGCACGATGGTCGAGCGCTGGAACGGGACGCCCCAGGTCTCGCCAGCGGTGCGGCTGTTCTCCATGAAGGCAGGGAAGAAGCTTTTCAGCCAGCCGCGATCGGCATCGCTCTTCAGCAACCCGTCGATAGGCACAATCGCGTCTTCGTCGATCAGCGAAAACATGTCGGTCGAAAGCAGGACCGAGGTGGTCGGCGGTGTGCCGCTCTTATGCGCCGTAAGCATCTTGACGATTGTTTCCTGGTACGTGCCGGCATAGATCGGCCGTACCTTCACCTCCGGATTGGCTTTCTCGAAGTCCGCGGCATAGCCGTCGACGATTTTGGTGATCGGCCCGCCGACGGCGACGGGATAATAAAAGGTGATTTCGGTCGCCTCCGCCGCCCGCGCGCGCCCGCTTGCAAGCCCGGCAAGCGCCGTTGCGCCAGTCAGAAAATTGCGTCGATCCATCTCATCCCTCCCTCGAGAAACGCAATCCGGCGGTTTTTCAGCACTCTATGCGACGACCTGTTGACATGTCGAACCAGTGCGTCGCTTCGGCCGGCCAACTGAGATGTACTGCCTCCCCGACACGGCAGGGAGGGCGCCCGCCGATGCGCGCCAGAATTGATGCGCCCGCGAGAGTCGCCTCGACCATCGTCTCCGCGCCGAGATACTCGATCGCGGTGATTTCTGCCGGCACACCGGTTTCAGCAAGGCGGATGCTTTCGGGCCTGATGCCGAGGACCAGGCCTTCCCGGGCGCGCGGCGCGTTCACCGCATCGGAACAGAGTGCTGCCACTGTATCGGCAGAGAGCACGTTCATCGGCGGTGTGCCGACAAACCTTGCAGCGAACACGCTGGCCGGCCGCTCGTAAATCTCGGCAGGTTTGGCGGTCTGTTCGATCCGGCCGGCATTCATGAGGATGATCTGGTCGGCCATAGTCATCGCCTCGACCTGATCGTGTGTGACGTAGATGACGGTCATGCCAAGACGTTGCTGCAGCGCTCGCAATTCTCGTCGCATCTCGGCGCGCAATTGCGCATCGAGATTGGACAACGGTTCGTCCATCAGGCAGACCGACGTCTCTGCGATGATAGCGCGAGCCAAGGCAACGCGCTGCTGCTGGCCGCCGGACAATTGCGCGGGTTTGCGTTGGAGCAGTGGCGTCAATCCGAGAAGCTCGGCTGTCTTGGTGAGACGTGCATTGCGCGAGTCGCGCGGCACGCGCCGGATCTTCAGTCCGAAGAGAATGTTGTCGCGGACGCTCAGATGCGGAAACAAAGCGTAGGATTGGAACACCATCGCCACGCCCCGTTGCGCGGCGGGCCATGCCGTCACGTCCTCGCCCGCGATCTCGACCGTGCCGCTCGTTGCTTCATCCAGCCCGGCTATGATGCGCAGGGTCGTCGACTTGCCGCAGCCGGAAGGACCGAGCAGTGCCGCAAACGAGCCGGCTTCAACGCTAAAGGTTATCTGATCCAGGATCTGCGTGTCGCCCCAGGTCTTGCCTAAGCCGTTGACCTTGACAGCTTTCAAGAAGGATTCCCCGGCCAAGAGCGCGAGCGTGGCGAGCGTTGCAATACGCGAACCGAGAGGCCGAGTCCAAGTCTCTGCGGCGCAACCTTCTGGACCGGAGTTCGTTTATTCGGCGCAACAATAACGGGAGACGGAAAGTGAAGAAATTAACAGCAACGGTCGCGGCTGTCGCGACGCTTCTAAGCCTCGCGCCGGCTTTCGCGCAGGACACGATCAACAAAGGCAATCCCTCGACCACTCCTGCCCGAGGCGCGGGCGCTTTCGGCGCCGGCACGCCCGGCGAGGGACCGCGTGAGAATAGCGGCCCGGTCGACGGAAGCGCGGGTCGCTCGGCAGCGCCGGGAACCGGAACACAGCTCCCGCAACCGCCGAACCCGGTCAACCGCTGATCGATTTTAGCTGAACGCGGCGAAGCACGGGAGAATTCTCCCGTGCTTTTTTGCGCGCTCGTGCGTGGCTGAGCCGGAGTGCAGGAGACGCGCCACGCTTGCCGAGGCCCGGCAGGAGAGCTAACCTCGCGACAGCCACGGGGTGCTGCCTTCAGAGGGCGGCTGAGATCACACCCGTCGAACCTGATCTGGGTAATGCCGGCGCAGGGAAGGCCCGCGGACTATTCTCCCGCCTGTCTTCCGTAAAGCGCCGGTCACGGAGGACACAATTCCATGAACATGCACGCCAAGCGCCCGATCGTGCCCGAGAGCGTGACGACCGGATCCCTCACCGGCTCGCGAAAGATTTATGTGCAGCCGGCGGAGGACGTGCGCGTGCCGTTCCGCGAGATTGCGCTTGATGCTTCTGCCAAAGAGCCGCCGGTGCGCGTCTACGATGCGTCCGGCCCCTACACGGAAGAGCTCTTCGCGCCCGATCTCGGCGCAGGCCTGAAGCCGGCGCGGCCCTGGCTCGCCAAGCGTGCAGGCCTGCAGACTTATACCGGCCGCCAAATTCGCCCGGAAGACAATGGCGGCGTCAGCGGCGAGCATCTCGTGCCGCCATGCCCGGCCAATCGGGCGCCGCTGCGTGGGCAGGCCGGCCAGCCCGTCACCCAATATGAATTCGCGCGAGCCGGCATCGTCACCGAAGAGATGATCTACGTTGCGCATCGCGAGAATCTCGGCCGCGAATGCGCAGTTGAGGGCGCCGAGGCGCGCCTCGCCGACGGCGAAAGTTTCGGAGCGTCGGTTCCCGCCTTCGTGACGCCGGAATTCGTGCGCGATGAGGTCGCCCGCGGGCGCGCGATCATTCCGTCCAACATCAATCACCCAGAGCTTGAGCCGATGATCATCGGCCGGAACTTCTTGGTGAAGGTGAATGCGAATATCGGCAATTCGGCCGTGACCTCGTCCGTGGCGGAGGAAGTCGAGAAGATGGTGTGGGCGATCCGCTGGGGCGCCGACACCGTCATGGACCTCTCGACCGGCCGCAACATCCACAACATCCGCGATTGGATCATTCGCAACGCGCCGATCCCGATCGGCACCGTGCCGATCTATCAGGCGCTGGAAAAAGTCGGCGGCGATCCGGTGAAACTCACTTGGGAGGTTTTCAAAGACACGCTGATCGAGCAAGCCGAGCAGGGCGTCGACTATTTCACCATCCATGCCGGCGTGCGCCTCGCTTACGTGCCGCTCACTGCAACCCGCGTCACCGGCATCGTGTCGCGCGGGGGCTCGATCATGGCGCGCTGGTGCCTCGCGCATCACCGCGAGAGCTTTTTGTATGAGCGCTTCGACGAAATCTGCGACATCATGCGCGCCTACGACGTGTCCTTCTCATTGGGTGACGGCTTGCGTCCGGGCTCGATCGCCGACGCCAACGACCGCGCGCAATTCGCCGAACTCGAGACGCTCGGCGAATTGACGAAGATTGCCTGGAAGAAAGGCTGCCAGGTGATGATCGAGGGCCCCGGCCACGTGCCGATGCACAAGATCAAGATGAACATGGAAAAGCAGCTCGAGGAATGCGGCGAGGCGCCGTTCTATACGCTCGGGCCGCTGACGACCGACATTGCGCCGGGCTACGACCACATCACGTCGGGGATCGGCGCGGCGATGATCGGCTGGTTCGGCTGTGCGATGCTTTGCTACGTCACGCCGAAGGAGCATCTCGGTCTGCCCGACCGCGACGACGTGAAGACCGGCGTCATCACCTATCGCATCGCCGCCCATGCCGGCGATCTCGCCAAAGGCCATCCCGCCGCGCAAATCCGCGACCATGCGCTCTCGCGCGCGCGCTTCGATTTCCGCTGGGAGGACCAGTTCAATCTGGGCTTGGATCCCGATACGGCGCGGCTTTACCACGACGAGACGCTGCCGAAGGACGCGCACAAGGTCGCCCATTTCTGTTCGATGTGCGGCCCGAAATTCTGCTCGATGAAGATCACGCAGGATTTGCGCGCCGAAGTGCAGGCGATGGACCCCGAAGAACGCGCGCGTATCGAGGGGATGGCGCGGAAGAGCGCCGAGTTCGTTGAGAAGGGCGGCCAGCTTTACGTGCAGGCGGCGGAGTAGGGACTAGGCGCTGGCGCGCTTCGCTGCGTCATGGCCGGGGCTTGGCCCGGCCATGACGACAAACGCTTGTCAGAACCGCGCAACGTCCATCACGGCTTGCGCAAAGGCCTGCGGCGCTTCCTGCGGCAGATTGTGCCCGACGCCACCAGCAATGTTCCGGTGCTCATACTTGCCCGAGAATTTGTTCGCGTAAGCACTCGGGTCGAGATGCGGGGCGCCATTGGCGTCGCCTTCCATCGTGATCGTCGGCACGCCGATCACAGGCGCGTCCGCGAGCCGCTTTTCCAGCTCTTCGTATCGCGGCTCCCCCATGGCGAGATCGAGCCGCCAGCGGTAATTATGAATGACGATCGCGACGTGATCGGGATTGTCGAACGCTGCCGCGCTGCGCTCGAACGTGGCATCATCGAAGTTCCATTTCGGCGACGCGAGCTGCCAGATGAGCTTGGAAAAATCGCGCCGGTATTTGTCATAGCCGGCGGCGCCGCGCTCGGTGGCAAAATAATATTGGTACCACCATTGCAGCTCCGCCTGCGGCGGCAGCGGCATGCGGCCAGCCGCCTGACTGCCGATGAGATAGCCGCTGACGGAGACCATCGCCTTGCAGCGCTGCGGCCACAGGGCCGCGATGATGTTGCCGGTGCGCGCTCCCCAGTCGAAACCGGCGATGATCGCCTGCTCGATTTGGAGCGCATCCATGAAGGCAACGATGTCGCTCGCCAGCGCCGCCGGCTCGCCGTTGCGGAACGTGTCGCTCGCAAGAAAGCGCGTCGCGCCATAGCCGCGCAGATACGGCACGATGGCGCGGTACCCCGCCTGCGCCAGCAGCGGCGCGACCTCGGCGAAGGAGTGGATGTCGTAGGGCCAGCCGTGCAGCAGGATAACGGGAGCGCCATCTGCAGGGCCGGCTTCGGCGTAGCCGACATTGAGAACGCCCGCTTCGATTTGCTTCAGCCCGCCGAAAGATGCGCTGCTGCTGCCGGCTTGCGCCGCCGCGGCGCCGGCCGTGCCGAACTGCGCGGCGGCGAGCGTAAGACCGGCAGCGCCAAGCAAGCGGCGGCGGTGACGATCGATCTGTCCGGGGGATTCAATCTTATCCATCGCAAATCTCTGCACGAGGAGAGCGGGCATCAGAGGCGCGATGACACGCGCCGCTCTAAGGCACTATAGATCACGCGCGCGGCTGCGCGCCACGAGCGATGCAGCACCGCTCGATCCCGAGGCGCAATTATGATCACGGTATATCACAACCCGAATTGCGGCACGTCGCGGAACACCCTGGCGATGATCCGCCGGAGCGGCGAGGAGCCTGAAGTCGTCGAATATTTGAAGAACCCGCCCTCCCGCGAGCGGCTGATCGAGCTCATCAAGGCGATGAACATTCCCGTCCGCGCATTGCTGCGCGAGAAGGGCACGCCCTATGCCGAGCTCGGCCTCGCCGATCCCAAATGGTCGGACGACGAGCTGATCGACTTCATGCTCAAGCATCCGATTTTGATCAACCGGCCGATCGTGGTCACGCCGAGAGGCGTGCGGCTCTGCCGGCCGTCCGAGGCCGTGCTCGATTCTGCCCAATCCGCAGATCGGGCCCTTCACAAAGGAAGACGGCGGGTGGTCCTCCGAGGTCTGAGAGCCCCCGCTGCCGCAAAAATTTAATGTTCGAAAAGTTATCCCCGGTGCTTCGCCCGCTCGTATCGTGCCGCCATCCCCGCCCACACGAGGGCGCTTCCGGAAGTGGTTCCGAAGTGTGGGCGGGGAGCGGCGCCTGCGGCGTGGGTCGACCTAACCCGCGTCTCGGGAGGCTGTCGCGGAACGGCTTCATGCCGGCGCTTTCCCGTCGCGTTGCTGGACGGCGGGCGCAGCGAGTCGCTCTTCATCGAGCGGCGCGCACGGCATCGGAGCCCAGTACAACCGCCCGCCCGGCACTACGACCGGGAGGCAGGGGCCCGGGGTTTGAGGATATCGCCGCCGCAACGGACGGCGAGGTTTCCGTATCGCTCCGGATCC
>JAFASC010000106.1 GCA_019244955.1 Methylobacteriaceae bacterium
CGCCGGATTACGGTTTCGCCTACAGGCTGGTGCCGCCGGTGCCGGCGGGCGCGACATGCGTCGAGCAGCCGAACCTCGTCTACAATACGCAAGGCGTGTTCGTCGGCTACGGCGCCGGCTACAGCTGCTATTGAGCGGCTCAAGCGCTCACAAAGAGAATGCGGGCATGACGAGGATCGCCTTTATTGGCCTTGGCAATATGGGTGGTCCGATGGCCGCCAATCTCGTGAAAGCCGGGCACGTCGTGCGTGGGTTCGACCTCGTGCCGGCATTGCGCGATGAGGCGCGCGCCGCCGGCGTTGAGATTGCCGCCTCCGGCAGCGAGACGGTCAAAGACGTGGACGCGATCGTCACGATGCTGCCGGCCGGCAAGCACGTCCGCGCGGTGTGGGCCGAGATCGTGCCGCGCGCCAAAGCCGGCGCGGTGGTCATCGATTCTTCGACTATCGATGTCGAGAGCGCGCGCGCCGCGCACGCCGTTGCGGCGGAGCACGGGCTGAAAAGCCTGGACGCGCCGGTCTCCGGCGGAACCGGCGGCGCCAGAGCCGGCACGCTTACCTTTATGTGCGGCGGCAGCGGCGAGGCGTTCGCCGCGGCGAAGCCGATCCTGGAGAAGATGGGCAAGCGCATCGTCCATTGCGGCGGCGACGGCGCCGGACAGGCGGCAAAAATCTGCAACAACATGATTTTGGGTGCGACGATGATCGTCACCTGCGAGGCGTTTGTTCTCGCCGAGAAGCTCGGGCTCTCGCATCAGGCTTTGTTCGATGTCGCTTCGACCTCGTCGGGGCAATCGTGGTCGCTCACGACTTATTGTCCGGTGCCCGGTCCGGTGCCGGGCTCGCCGGCGAACAATTCCTATAAGCCGGGTTTCGCGGCCGCGCTGATGCTGAAGGACTTGAAGCTCGCGCAAGAGGCGGCGCAAAGCGCCGGCGCGGAGACGCCGATCGGCGCGCACGCAGCCGAACTCTACGAGAAATACAACGAAGCGGGAAATGAAGGCGCCGATTTCTCCGGCATCATCCAGTATCTGCGCACCGCGAAGAGCAACTAGCGAATACGCTTCAGTACGCGATCGTGCGCTAGCCGCTTCTCTCACATATTCGGATAATTCGGCCCGCCGCCGCCCTCCGGCGTCGTCCACACGATGTTCTGCTCGGGATCCTTGATGTCGCAGGTCTTGCAGTGCACGCAATTCTGCGCGTTGATGACGAAGCGCGGATCGCTCTTCGCAGCATCATCCGCGTATACGACCTCATACACGCCGGCAGGACAATAGAGCCGCGCCGGCTCGCCGTATCTCGGCAGGTTTACCGCGATCGGAATCGAGGGATCGCGCAGTTTCAAGTGACTCGGCTGATCCTCCTCGTGATTTGTATTCGAGATGAACACCGATGACAATTTATCGAACGCCAATTTGCCGTCGGGCTTGGGGTAGACGATCGGCTTTACTTCATCGATACGCTTCAGCGTCTCGTGGTCGGGCTTGCCGTGCTTCAGCGTGCCGAAAAGCGAAAACCCGAAAAGCTCGTTCGTCCACATGTCGAGCCCGCCGAGCGTGATGCCGAGATAGGTGCCGAATCTCGACCACAGCGGCTTCGCATTCCGCACTTTCCAGAGGTCCTTGCCGATCTCGGACTCGCGCCAGGATTCGTCATAGGCTGACAAAGTATCGTGCGCCCGGCCCTCGCCAAGCGCGGCGGCAATATATTTTGCCGCCAGCATCCCGGAAAAGATCGCGTTATGCGAACCTTTGATGCGCGGCACGTTGAGGAAGCCGGCGCAATCGCCGGCGAGAACGCCGCCGGGAAAGGCGAGTTTCGGCACCGATTGCCAGCCGCCTTCGGAAATCGCGCGCGCGCCGTAAGAGAGCCGCTTGCCGCCCTCGAGCACATGCGCGATCGCCGGATGGGTCTTGAACCGCTGGAATTCGTCGAACGGCGACAAAGTCGGATTCGTGTAATTCAGATGCACGACGAAGCCGACGTAAACCTGGTTGTCCTCGGCGTGATAAAGAAACGAGCCGCCGCCGGTTCGGTTGTCGAGCGGCCAGCCGAAGGAATGCTGCACCAGTCCGGCCTCGTGCTTTTCCGGCGCAACCTGCCAAATCTCCTTCAAGCCGATGCCGTATTTTTGCGGCTCGACGCCGCTGCGCAAGCCGAATCGCTCCATCACGAGCTTCGTCAGCGAGCCGCGCGCACCCTCGGCAAACACAGTGTATTTGCCGCGAAGCTCCATGCCGCGGGTAAAGCTGTCCTTGACGTGGCCATCCTTGCCGATGCCGAGATCGCCGGTGGTGATTCCAACCACTTCACCGCGCGCGCCATAGAGCACTTCGGCCGCGGCGAAGCCCGGATAGATCTCGACGCCGAGCGCCTCGGCCTTTTGCGCGAGATAGCGCGTGAGGTTGCCAAGCGAGCCGATGAAATTGCCATGATTGTTCATGAGCCGCGGCATGAAAAAATTCGGCAGCCGCATCGCCCCGGAATGCCCGTAATAATAGAACCGGTCCTTGGTCACCGGCGTATTCAACGGCCGCTCGGGGTCCTGGCGCCATTCCGGCAGCAATGCGTCGAGCGCCTTCGGGTCGATCACCGCGCCCGACAGGATATGCGCGCCGACCTCGGAGCCTTTCTCGACCAGCACGATGCTCGCCTCGGGCGAGATCTGCTTCAGGTGAATTGCGCTTGCGAGCCCCGCCGGTCCGCCGCCGACGACCACCACGTCGTATTCCATCGCCTCGCGCGGGGGGAGCTCGGCTTCGGGCAGGGCGGATTCAGGCATGGGCGGGCTCCTCGGGCGGCTCGAGCCGGGATTTAGTTCATACGTGAACGATCGCCAAGTGGGGGGCGCGGCCCCATGCTGAGGGTGCGGCGCGCGTCCGGCAAGTGCGCGCGCATCATCCTTGTTGCGCCTCGCGGCGCGATTTCGAGCGGGATAGAAGGACACGGGGACGCCGGGTCACCGATCCTAATTTTTACAAAAGCCGGTTCCCCGGCGCCCCATGTCGGCGATTTCTGTCCCCTGCGTCCCGCATCTTCGGGGGCCCGGTTTGGCTTTTATCGCCACCTTGGCCCGCTCAAGCCCTCTAGGGGCGGACCGGTCGTAGTGCCGGACGGGCGGGCAACTCGGCGCTTCACCTCGTCCGCGCACGCAGGTTTTCGCCGCGCGCGGGCCTCGGGGAAGACACCCGTTTGCAAGAGCCTCCCGGGACGCGCGTATCGGAAACCGCACGCCGCGAGCGCCGCTTCCCGCCCGCAAATCCGGCACCGATTTACCGGACCTGCCCTTACATGGGCGGGAACGGGAGGAGAATAGGATTATTTCCCTGATCTGTCAAGAGGGCGAATGAGTTCCGACGCCACGGCTCGCATCGCCAGGAAATAACCCTCCGGCCCCAACCCGCAAATCACCCCAGTAGCGATCGTCGAGACGAGGGAGTGCTGATAAAGCTTGTCGCGTTTATGGATATTAGTGATGTGCACTTCGATGAGGGGCTTCTCGATAAGTTTTAGGGCGTCAAGAACGGGCACCGAGCCGAAAGAAAAACCGGCGGGGTTGATGATGACCGCAGCCTTCTTCTCGAACGCCTCCTGCAGCCAATCGACCATTTGTCCTTCGTGATTGGTCTGCCGGAACGCGCAGTCCAATCCGAGCTCGTTCGCGAGCGCGCGGCACTTCGCCTCGATCTCGGCAAGCGTCGTCGTGCCATAGAGATGCGGCTCGCGCTTGCCGAGCATGTTCAAGTTCGAGCCGTTGAGGATAAACACCGGATTCATTTGAACACCTAAAACACCGGACGAAGGCAGGGTTGTCACGCCGCTTCGCCGACAACCATGCGAACGCTGTCGACGCGGTTCATGTCGATGCCGCGCGTCTCCGGCGCGGTGAGAATCATCGCCAGCGACAAGAGGTTCCAGGCGACGCAGAGCGCGACGACACCCCACGGTGAGCCGCCGGCGAGGCTGACGAGCCACACGGCCAGAACCGGCATCGGCCCGCCGGCGATGAGATTGGCGCCGGTGTACGCGAGCGCCGAGCCGGAATAGCGGACGTTTGTCGGGAACGCCTCGGCGAAGGCGACCGGCTGAATGCCGCTCTGGAACTGCGTGAACCCGAGAAACAGTCCCATGATGATCAGCATCGGTACGAAGCTTTTCGTGCCGAGGACCGGGAAATAGATGAAGAGGATGATCAGCGTCGCGCAAGAGCCGACCGCGAGCGCGTATTTGCGGCCGATGCGATCGCTGAGCAATCCCCCGGCCATTGCGCCGATGATCGCGCAGACGTTGGCACCCATCAGCAACGCAAATCCGGTTTGCTTCGGAATCCCAAGCGGGCCGGTGATGTAGCTTAGCGAATAGACGACGATCAGGTAGAAGATTGCCGCCGGACCGCAGAAGAAAAACATCCAGCGCAAGACGTCGCGCCAGTGCAAGCGAATGGCGTCGCGCAACGGGCTGCCCACTTCGGCGACTTGCGTTTCCTCCAGTGCAACAAAGGCCGGCGTCTCGCTCACCTTCAGGCGGATATAAAGCCCGACTGCAAGGAGAAGGAAGCTGAGGATGAAGGGAATGCGCCAGCCGTAAGATTCGAACTCGGCTGCTGTCATGGTCGAGGACAGCAGAAACAAAACCGCGTTCGCCAGGATCTGACTCAATGGCGAGCAGGTCCCGAGAAGCCCGGAATATTTGCCGCGACGGTCGGGAGCCGCATGCTCCAGCGCCATCAATTGCGCGCCAGTCGATTCTCCGCCAAGCGCAAAGCCTTGAATGATGCGCAGGGTGACGAGGAGGACCGGCGCCCAAACACCGATACTCGCATAGGTCGGTAAGAGACCGATCAGGACGGATGCGAGCCCCATCACCGTGACGGTGGCGAGCAGCAGGTTGCGCCGTCCGAGCTTATCGCCGAGATGACCGCAAATAATGGCGCCGAGCGGCCGCGCCGCGAGCCCGACGCCGAATGTGGCGAGCGAGGCGAGGAGCGCCGCGGTCGGGTCCATCGTCGGAAAGAACAGTTTTGGCAGCACCGTCGCCGAGACCGCGCCGTAAAGCGTGAAGTCGAACCATTCCAACGCGGTGCCGATCGTTGCCGCAGTGACCGCACGCGTCGACATGCGCTGGCGCGCCTCGGCGCCCAATGTCGCTTCCATAGAAAATCCTCCCCGTGACCCAGGCGCTGTAGCAGTTTGGAAACAAATTCACAAATGGAAAGTTTTTCCATATTGGAATTAACGTGGCCAGCGCCTACGCTCGCCTCAGGAGAATCGTTCGCGATGTCCGGTGTTCTCGAGCGCAGCCTCGCAGTCCTGGAAAAACTGGCGGGGCACCCCGAGGGGTGCTCCCTGTCGACGCTTGCCACGGCAGCCAACATGCCGGTCAGCGCCGCGCACCGCCTCTTGGTCGACCTCGCGCGCTGCGGTTATGTGCGCCAGGAGCGCGAGCAGGGCGAATACAGGCTGACCATCAAATTGGTCGCGCTCGGCCTCGGCTTCCTCAGCCGCTCGGGAATCGTCGACGTGGCGCAGCCGCTTCTCGACGCCCTGGCCGATGAGTGCGGCGAGCTCGTTCGCTTGGGCGTGGTCGACGGCGACGAACTCATTTTCGTCGCCAAGGCGCAGGGTGCCAAGAGCGGCTTGCGTTACGACCCCGACATGGGTCTCTCGGTTCCGCTCTCGTGCAGCGCGGCGGGCCATGCCTGGCTCTCGGCAATGAGCGAGGACAAGGCGCTCGAAATGGTCGCGCGTCAGGGCTTCGGTGCACCGGAGAAATTCGGCCCGAAGGCGCCGACCACCGTCAAAACGCTGCTGCCGTATATTCGCAGCGCCCGCAAACGGGGCTTCAGCATGATCGTCGAGGTTTTTACGCCAGGGATGACCGCGATGGCCGCGCCGGTACGCGCTCACGACGGCAAGGCGATCGGGGTGGTGACAATCGCGGGGCCGCTGTTCCGATTAACTGAAGAGCGAATGCTTGCTCTTGGTCCGCGACTGATTGCGACGGCCGCGGCTATCGCTGAGACAAGCAGCGCGTCGCCTCTGTTCAAAACACGCGCCGCTTAAGCACACTCTCACTCGAGATGCCGGCGCGCCGGAATACGCCGACGCGCGAATTCCGCGACGAAGGCGTCAGCGCGATCGGAAATCTGGCCAAGCCCGGCTGCTCTGCATTCCCGCTTGCGCGGCAATGACAGCCGCTCGACACCGCGCCGCGCCGCCGCTACACACGTCGCACCTTGAGCGGCACACCAACCACACCCACCCTCCACCGCGGCGATCTGCCCGACAATTTCGAGCCGGGGGCCAGCGTCGCGGTCGACACCGAGACGATGGGCCTCGTCAATTCCCGCGACCGGCTCTGCCTCGTGCAATTGTCGACGGGCGACGGGTCGGCCGATCTCGTGCAGATCGCGGCGGGTCAGCGCGAGGCGCCAAACCTCGTGCGGCTCCTCGGCGACACGCGGGTCGAAAAGCTGTTCCACTTCGCCCGCTTCGACATGGCCATCCTGCAGCAGACGTTCGGCATCATGCCGGGGCCGGTCTACTGCACCAAGATCGCCTCGAAACTGGCGCGCACCTACACCGACCGGCACGGGCTGAAAGACCTCGTGCGCGAGCTCTTGGGCCAGGAAATCTCGAAGCAGCAGCAATCCTCGGATTGGGGCGCCCCCGACCTCTCGGAAGCCCAGCTCGCCTATGCCGCCTCCGACGTGCTGCATCTCCACGCGGTGCGCGAAAAGCTCGACACGATGCTCGAGCGCGAGGGGCGGCTCGGGCTTGCCGCCGAGTGCTTCGCGTTCCTGCCGACGCGGGTGCGGCTCGATCTCAGGGGCTGGGCTGATACCGACATTTTCGCCCACGGCTGAGCTCTCGGCTTCTCCAGCGCCTTAACTTCGCCATGCCTCGATAGCTCAAGTGATCCTCCGCTGGCGCACCCCGAAGTTCATGAGTCGAGACCCCCAGGGATGAGCGACGCCGCCCTCACGCGCCGCCGCGGCGACCGCGACCGGCTCACTGTCGCCGGCGGCCACGATCTGCGGGCTTTCGCCAGCGCCGGGCGCCACACCGGCCGCGTGCGCCTGCTGCGGCGCGGCATCGTCATATTCTGCTCGGTGACCGTGACCTTCGGCGCCATCCTGATCCTGTTCGATCCGTTCAGCCGGCTTGCGCATCTGTCGATCGGCGGCGTGGGCCTCCAGGGGACCAAGATCACCATCGACACGCCGCGGCTCACCGGCAAGCGGCGCAACGGCATGCCTTACGAGGTGCGCGCCGCCCAGGGCATGCAGGACATGCTGAAGCCGGAAATCGTCGAGCTCGTGCGCCTCGATGCCAAGGCGCAGATGACCGAGGACGCCTGGGTCAAACTCAGCGCCAATCAAGGCATCTATAATTCCGCCAAAGATGAGCTGTCTTTGACCGGCCTCGTGCGCATCCGCAGCGACGCGGGCTACGACATGAAGACGCAATCGGCGTTGATGGAACTGAAGAGCGGCCTGATGAAGACCACCGAGCCGGTGAAGGTCGTACTCAACGCCGGCTCCGTCGAAGCCGACCGGATGCAGATCGTCGACAACGGCCAGCAGGTCGTGTTCGAGGGCAACGTTCATTCGGTCATGCTGCCGGACGAGCAGGTCGCCGAAGCGGCCGGCCTGCAGAAGGGGCTCGCGCAATGAGCCGCGGCTTGTTCCTGGCGATGGCGCTCGCCGCGGCGGGCGCCGCGGGCGCCCCGCCTGCCCTCGCACAGAAGAGCACGGCGATCCTACCCGGCGCCTCGTCGAAGGACCCGGTCAGCATCGATGCGGCAAAACTCGACTATTTCGACAAGGATCAGAAGCTCGTCTATAGCGGCGCTGTGGTTGCGACGCAGGGCGAAAGCCGGCTCAAAGCTTCTGTGCTGACGATTTTCCTCGAACCGAGCACGACAACGCACGGCCACCAGATGCGCCGCATGGAGGCGCAGGGGCCGGTGACGATCACCGCCAAAGACCAGATCGGCACCGGCGACGCCGGCGTCTACGACAAAGCCGAAAACAAGGTGTTCCTCAGCGGCCATGTCACGCTAAGCCAAGGCGCCAACGTGACCAAGGGCGAGCGGCTCGTCTACGATCTCAACACCAACCAGGCCGTGGTGCTGGGTGGCGCCAGCGCCCAAGGCGGACGCGTGCGCAGCGTCTTCACGCCGGGCGAGAAATCCGCCTCCTCGCCGCCTGTCGCTGTCGAGAGCCGGCCGCCGGCTGCGCCGAAGGCGCGCGCGACACGCGCTGAGGCGGCCGCACCGGCCGAATAAAGCCGCCGAATTCCGCTTTCCTGCAAAATCGGTTAGAGCGCCTGTAGTGGCTGGCAAGGGCGCCCTAATACGCTCACACCTGCTGCCAAGAAGCGCTAGGCTCTCTGCGCCGGACTCTCGATTTGGCCGTCGATCAATCCTATGGCTCCTCGCTGCCGCCGCCGCTCCGGCGCGGGGTGATGGCGCGCGTGGCAGAGCGCTGGCGAAGGCTGCGAAGCGCCGGTTCGCAGGCGAGCACCGCGCCCTCGACATCGAGCGCAACGACGCAGCCGCGCGCTCCTGCGGCGGTGGCCGGTCAGGCGCCGCAGCCGCCGAGTACGCGGCCTACCCATGAAGGGCTGCTCGTCGTGCAGCACCTGGCGAAGAGCTATCGCCAGTGCCGGGTCGTGGAGGATGTGAGCCTCTACATGAGGCGCAGCGAAGCGGTGGGGCTGCTCGGCCCAAACGGCGCCGGCAAGACCACCGTCTTCTACATGATCACCGGGCTCGTGCGCCCGGACCAGGGCGTCATCGAACTCGACGGCTACGATGTCACGCCGCTGCCCATGTATCGTCGCGCCCGCCTCGGCATAGGCTACCTGCCGCAGGAGCCCTCGATTTTCCGCGGCCTGTCGGTCGAGGACAATATCCGCGCCGTGCTCGAGATCACCCAGCCCGACCGCGACCGGCGCGAGGCCGAGCTCGAGGCGCTGCTCGAGGAATTCGACATCAAGCGGCTGCGGAAAACGCAATCGGTCGCCTTGTCGGGCGGCGAGCGGCGCCGCTGCGAGATCGCCCGGGCGCTCGCCGGCCATCCCGCCTTCATGCTCCTCGACGAGCCGTTCGCTGGGATCGACCCGATCGCGGTCGGCGACATCCAGGATCTCGTCCGCCATCTGCGCGATCGCGGCATCGGCGTCTTGATCACCGATCACGCGGTGCGCGAGACGCTCGGTCTGATCGACCGCGCCTATATCATCCATTCCGGCCATGTGCTGACGTCGGGCACGCCCGACGAGATCGTCTCGAACCGGGACGTGCGGCGGTTCTATCTTGGCGAAGACTTCAGGATGTAACCGGAATTCGCGAGAGCGGCGCACGCTCTCTTAACCGCCTGCGGCAAAAGGTGCGGGGTAGAAGCTGGCCGCGGACTCGCCAAGCGGCACCACATCGGCTATCCACCTCCATGCAAGAAACGGGCCGAGAGGCGGCCCGCTGCAGCGAGTGGGTGATGGCCCTTTCGGCGAAGCTCATGATGCGGCAGGGCCACTCGCTGGTCATGACGCCGCAGCTGCTTCAGGCGATCAAGCTCCTGCAATTTTCCAATATCGAGCTCGCCGGCTTCATCGAGGAGGAGCTCGAGCGCAACCCGATGCTGGAGCGGGTTGATGAGGCCGGCGGCGATGTGCCTGTTTCGCCGGCAGCCGAACCGCAGGACGCCTCGTTCGAAACCAGCGAGCCCGATCCGAACGAGCCGCGCGAGAGCGACTGGGCGAGCGAGACGCTGGCGACCGAAGGCACGGCGCTCGAAGCGAGCCTCGGCACTGAGCTCGGCAACACCTTCGATGCCGACGGCCCGGCGGTCTCTCCGGACCGCGGCGCCACACTTTCCGACGCGGGGCTTTCGGCCACGTCGTGGACCGGCACCGGCGGTGCGCCGAGCGAGGGCGAAGCGCCCAATCTCGAAGCCTATGTCGCGGCGAAACCGTCGCTGCACGATCACCTGCGCGAACAGCTCGCGCTCGCCTGCGTCGATCCCGTCGATCGGCTGATCGGGCGGAGCCTCATCGATGCAATCGATGAAAGCGGATATTTGCGCGAAGAGATCGCGGAGGTTGCCGAGCGGCTAGGCACGCCCGCGGCGCGGATCGACAAAGTCCTGGCAAAAATCCACACGTTCGAGCCTTCCGGCGTCGGGGCTCGCGATCTGGCGGAATGTCTGGCGATTCAGCTGCGCGAACGCGATCGCTACGATCCGGCAATGCAGATGCTCATCGCCAATCTGCCACTCCTCGCCAAACGCGAATTCCCGACGTTACGGCGATTGTGCGATGTCGATGACGAAGACCTCGCCGACATGGTCGGCGAAATCCGCCGTCTCGATCCGAAACCCGGCCGCGCCTATGACGGCGGTCCGATCCAGCCCGTCGTTCCCGACGTCACCGTTCGCGCGGCTGCCGACGGCGGCTGGCATGTCGAACTGAATTCCGAGGCGCTGCCGCGCCTCCTGGTTAATCAGACTTACGCGGCTCACGTTGCGAAGAGCCGCGCCAACGACGCCGACAAAAGCTTTGTCTCGCAATGCCTGCAGACCGCAAACTGGCTGACCAAAAGTCTGGAACAGCGCGCAAAGACAATCCTCAAAGTCTCAACGGAGATTGTGCGCCAGCAAGACGCGTTCTTTGCCGAAGGCGTGCAGCATTTGCGCCCGCTCAATCTGAAATCCATCGCCGACGCGATCGGCATGCACGAATCGACGGTTTCGCGCGTGACGTCGAATAAGTACATGTCGACGCCGCGCGGGCTGTTCGAGCTGAAATATTTCTTCACCGCCTCGATCGCCGCGCAAAGCGGCGGTCAGGCGCATTCGGCGGAATCGGTCCGCCACAAGATCAAGCTGATGATCGACCACGAGAATGTGGCGAACGTCCTCTCCGATGACGCCATCGTGACGCAGCTGCGAGCGGCCGACATCGATATAGCCCGACGCACGGTGGCGAAATATCGCGAAAGCCTGCGCATTCCCTCGTCGGTCGAGCGGCGGCGCGAAAAGCAGGCGATGCAGCGCGCGATTTGAACGGATGGGGCACGCTGGTCGCACCTTTTGGCTCCGCCGAATCCTCCTGATTTCAGAGACTTACGCAAACCAATTTCGACCCCGATCCGGCCATTGACTTCGCTCTTCGGGACTCTTAACCCTCTCCCCTGACGCATCATTCAGTTGGCGGAACAATCGATGATGCGTCCTGAGGGCATTACCCGAACGCACATACACTTCGTGGGACCTGCTCTAGGAGCCCGTCATGCCCTTGCGGATTTCAGGCAAGAACCTCGACATCGGCGAGGCATTGCGCCAGCGCATTGACGAGAAGGTCGAGGCCGCCATCGCCAAGTATTTCGATGGTGCTGTGAATGGGCATGCCGTGATTACACCGGACGGATCAGGATATTCTACCGAGTGCACCCTGCATCTTGCCTCCGGGGTCACGTTGCAGGCGGACGGGCGCGCGCATGAGCCTTATGCGAGCGTCGATCAGGCGGTGAACAGGATCGAGAAGCAGTTGCGTCGCTACAAGCGCCGCCTCAAAGACCACCATCCGGCGAGCGCGGACAGCCGCGTGCGCCAACCCTAGTCAATCGCGTTAATTCACCGGCAGCTCGCGGCGACGGCATCCGTCTTGCCCAAGAGGATCGGCACAGGACATCCCACTCATGCCGTTAAACGATTTGCTCTCGCCAGACGCGGTTCTGCCGGCGCTACGCGCCAACACGAAAAAGCAGGCGCTGCAGGAACTCAGCGAAAAGGCCGCTGCTTTGTCGGGTCTGACTGCACGTGAGATTTTCGATGCTTTGTTGCAGCGCGAGCGCCTCGGTTCGACCGGAATCGGCAACGGCGTTGCCATTCCGCATGGCAAGCTCGCCAAGGTGAAGCGGATTTTCGGAATTTTTGCTCGTCTCGATCGGCCGATCGAATTCGAGGCGCTCGACGGCGCCCCGGTCGATCTGATCTTCCTGCTCGTCGCACCCGAAAGCGCCGGCGCCGATCACCTGAAAGCCTTGGCGCAGGTCGCGCGCATGTTCCGCGAGCCGGCGCTTGTCAGCAAGGTGCGCGCAACGCGCGATAGATCGGCGCTTTATTCCGTGCTGATCCAAACCTCGACGCCGAACGCGGCGTGAGCCTAGCGCGGCTCGCGCCAGCAGCGGGCGCGATAATCGAGGACATATCGATCGGGGTCTGCCGCGAGCGCCGCCATTCCCGCGAGCACGCCCCTGCCATCGGTGATGACGCGTGTCGGAATGGCGCGAACCACATGCTGCAAAGGCGCTTTCGCCTCAAAAATCCGGCGAAACTCATCCGCATCCAGAAGCCTGACTATGCGCGGCAGGATACCGCCGGCAAGGCTGATCCCGCCGGTGGCAAGAAAGGTCAGCGCAAGATCGCCGGAAAGCCGTGCAACGAGCCGCCAGAAAAGGCGCACTGTCTCGACCTCTTCCGCGCCGCCGTTGAGCGCGCCGTCGACGATCGCCACGCCGTCGGCATCATCGACGGGAAGACCACGCAGCGCGGCGCGCGCGCGATGCACGCGCATGAGGCCTGGCCCGGAAATCACGCTTTCGGCGGTGATGCGATCGTGCACGCGCTCGAGATGCGGCCAGATCGCCTCTTCTTCGGTACTGCCCGGGCCGAAGCCGGTATGACCGACCTCGGTCGCGAGCGGCAGGAATCGGCCGTCGATCTCCGCCAGCGCCGCGGCGCCGAGACCGGTGCCGGGCCCGAGAACCAGACGCAAGCCGCCGGTCGTCGTTGGGACGTCGCCGATGTCGCGCGTCCAGTCCGGCGACAATGCCGGAAGCGACAGCGCCTGCGCCTCGAAATCGTTGAGAAGCAGA
>JAFASC010000126.1 GCA_019244955.1 Methylobacteriaceae bacterium
GGTGCATCGCTCGCCGACGCGCTTCGATTTCACCAAGCTCGAGAACATGAATGGGCATTACATGCGCACCACGCCCGACGCCGAGCTCATGGCCATTCTTGAAGCGACCCTACCTTATCTTCCGGGTGGGCCGGAGATCGCGGCAAAACTCGACGCCCGAAAGCGCGCGCAGGTGCTAGCTGCGATGGGCGGCCTGAAGGAGCGCGCCAGGACCCTCGTCGAGCTGGTCGATGGAATGAAATTCCTTTTTGCCGAGCGTCCACTCGGGCTTGATGAGAAGGCGCAAACGGTCTTGGCGCAGGGTGGTGCGGCACTGCTGGCCAGTTTGTTGCCAAAGCTCGCCGGATTGACCGAATGGACGCCGGCGGCGGCCGAAGCGGTCGTGCGGGATTTTGCCGAAAAAACCGGCGCCAAACTCGGCCAAGTCGCGCAGCCGCTGCGCGCCGCGCTGACCGGCCGCCTCACCTCGCCCGGTATCTTCGATGTGCTGGCCGTTCTCGGCCGCGAGGAGAGCCTCGCCCGCATCACGGACCAGGTGGACATCGCCCGGCCCGCTCTTACAGCGGCGCGCTAGCATCCCATTGAAGGCGATGCGGCGATACGCTACTTGTGCGGTGCACAACATCCAAATTCCTGTCGGCGGCCGGCTTGGCATGGGCGCTGCACAGCCGATGCGGACCAAGTCAGAAGGCAGGGCCCCATGGGCGCGACCACTCAGCTAAAATACGGCGATAACTCGCTGACGCTGCCCGTGAGGGACGGCACGATCGGCCCCTCGGTCATGGACATCAGCAAGCTCTACGCACAGAGCGGGATGTTCACCTACGACCCGGGGTTCACGTCGACGGCGAGCTGCGAATCGCAGATTACTTACATCGACGGCGACGAAGGCACCCTGCTCTATCGCGGCTATCCGATCGATCAGCTTGCCGAGCACGGCGACTTCCTCGAGACGTGTTACCTCCTGCTCTACGGCGATCTGCCGACCGCCGCGCAAAAGCACGATTTCGATTACCGCGTCACGCGCCACACGATGGTGCACGAGCAGATGGCGCGCTTCTTCCAGGGATTCCGCCGCGACGCCCATCCGATGGCTGTGATGGTGGCGAGCGTCGGTGCGCTCTCCGCATTCTATCACGATTCAACCGATATTTCCGACCCGACGCAGCGTATGGTGGCGTCGATGCGGATGATCGCAAAAATGCCGACGCTCGCCGCGATGGCTTACAAATACACGATCGGTCAGCCGTTCATCTATCCGAAGAACGACCTCGATTACACCTCGAATTTTCTGCGGATGTGCTACGCGGTGCCGTGCGAAGAATATCACGTCAATCCGGTTCTCTCGCGCGCGCTCGACCGCATCTTCATCCTGCATGCCGATCACGAGCAGAACGCATCGACCTCGACCGTGCGGCTTGCTGGCTCCTCGGGCGCCAACCCCTTCGCCTGCATAGCGGCGGGCGTTGCATGTCTCTGGGGTCCCGCGCATGGCGGCGCCAACGAGGCGGCGCTCAAAATGCTATCTGAGATCGGCACGGTCGAAAATATTCCGAAATTCGTCGCGCGGGCGAAGGACAAGAACGATCCCTTCCGTCTGATGGGCTTCGGACATCGCGTCTACAAGAATTACGATCCACGCGCGAAAATCATGCAGCACACCTGTCACGAAGTGCTGACCGAAATGGGCATCAAGGACGATCCGCTGCTCGACATTGCCGTCGAGCTAGAGCGCATTGCGCTGCACGATGAATATTTCGTCGAGAAGAAGCTTTATCCCAATATCGACTTCTATTCCGGCATCACGCTGAAGGCGATGGGGTTCCCGACCGATATGTTCACGGTGTTGTTCGCTGTGGCCCGCACCGTCGGCTGGATTGCCCAGTGGAAGGAGATGATCGAAGATCCGAGTCAGAAGATCGGCCGTCCGCGCCAGCTTTATACCGGCGCCGCGCCGCGCGATTATATCCCGATGTCGAAGCGGTAAGGCTAGCGCTTGAGTTCGATCCGGTGCTCGATCACGTGATGGAGCGAGGGCGCGTCCTCCGAAGTCAGCACCATTTTCAGATGCAGGCTGCGCCTGCCGCCGCCTTCCTGCATGACCCGCTCGATCTCGCGCTGGGAGGTCACGCCGACCTCCTTTAAAAACTTGCGGATCGCCATGTTGAAGCCTTCTTCCTCGAAGCTGCTGTCGTGCATCGGCGTATTCCCATGAGTGGCGCTCGTCCGTATTCCTAGATCCGCTTCATGAAGGCTGCAAATTGCAGCAGGCCCTCGGGCCAGGGTCCGTGGCCGCTTTCCGCGTTGATGTGGCCGCTGGCGCCGGCATCGATCAGCTTGGCGCCCCAATCGCGCGCCAATGTCTCGGCGTCGACGTAAGTCGAATAGGGATCGTCGCGGCTGGCGACCAGCACCGAGGGGAACCGCAGCTTTTCGCGCCGATAGGGCCGGAACGCCGCATCGGCTTCGCCCACATCCCCAAGCCGCTGTTCCGACGGGGCGGCGACGAGAAAGGCGCCTTTGATCCAGGCCGCGGTGTCGCGCGAGGCGTGGATTGCGGCGATGACGCCAAGCGAATGTGCGAGCAGGATTACCGGGCGGTTGGAAGCTTCGATTGCCGCGACGATCGCCTCGACCCATTCGTCGCGCTGCGGCCTCTGCCAATCGCGCTGCTCGACACGGCGTGCCGTTGACAGCTTCTGCTCCCAGCGCGTCTGCCAATGGTCGGGCCCCGATCCGCCGAGGCCCGGAATGATCAGAAGGTCGGCATCGGCGGTCCGCATTAGTGCAGCGGACAGGCGTAGATCGCCCTGATGCGAGTTGACACGCGCATCTGCGGGTAGCCGTCGAAGAAAGCAGGGATGAAAACTGTCTCGGTTTCGCCGGGCGCGATCGTCACGCCGCCGCCGAGCACGACATCTTCGAGTTCGAGATTCTGCGTGATCGCCTCGACCCGCTTGATCACCTTGTCGGTGAGCACGTTGTGCACGTCCCAGGTAAACGTGTTGGCAAAGGCGACAAAGGAGGGACTTGCCGCGCGCACGCGTTTGAAATCCGCATCGCTGATGGGCTCCGGCAAGCAATTGAGCAGCTTCTCGCCACGGCCGGACAGCGAAATACGCCGGGCCGCCTCTTCTTCGCAGCTGTCGCGGCATGACCGCATGATCGAGCGGATGCGACTATCGTCGATATTGCTGTCAACGAGCTTCGGCTTGAAGCAGGCGTTGAAGCAGGTTTCGGCGTGGGCCGGGAGCGCGGTTGCAAATAATGCGATCGTTGCAAACGGGGCAAGGATGCTGCGCATAAGAACCGCTCCTCTTTGCATCACGCGGCTGCGCTCTCCCCAAAAACCCGCCGGAACACCGTGTTGACGTGCTTCAAATGATAATCGAGATCGAACAACTCTTCGAGCTCGCTTGCGCTCAGGACTTTCGAGACATCGGGATCTTCCTCCAGCAAGGACGGAAAATCCCCCTTGCCGCGCCAGACCGGCATCGCGTTGCGCTGCACGTAGGTATACGCATCCTCGCGCGAGACGCCTTTCTGCGTCAGCGCCAACAGCACGCGCTGCGAATGGATGAGACCGCCGAGGCGATCCAGATTCTTGCGCATGTTTTCGGGGTAGACGATCAGCCTTTCGATCACGCCCGTCAGCCGTGCCAAGGCGAAATCGAGCGTGATCGTCGCGTCGGGTGCAATCATGCGCTCGACTGAGGAATGCGAGATGTCGCGCTCGTGCCAGAGGGCGACATTTTCCATTGCCGGCATCGCCATGCCGCGCACGAGCCGCGCCAGGCCGGTGAGATTCTCGGTGAGCACCGGATTGCGCTTATGCGGCATCGCCGACGAGCCCTTCTGTCCTTCCGAGAAGAATTCCTCCGCCTCCAGCACCTCAGTACGTTGCAGATGACGGATTTCGATCGCGAGCCGCTCGATCGAGGAGGCGACGACACCGAGGGTCGCAAAGAACATCGCGTGGCGATCGCGCGGAATGATCTGCGTCGAGACGGGCTCGGGCGTCAGGCCCATCTTCGCCGCGACATGTTCTTCGACGCGCGGATCGATATTGGCGAACGTGCCGACCGCGCCGGAAATGGCGCACGTCGCGATCTCCGCGCGCGCCGCAACGAGTCGGGCCCGGGCGCGCGAGAACTCGGCATAGGCTTGCGCCAGTTTCAACCCGAAGGTCACCGGCTCGGCATGAATTCCGTGCGAGCGGCCGATCGTCGGCGTCAGTTTGTGCTCGAAGGCGCGGCGCTTCAGTGCCGCGAGCAGCTCGTCGACGTCGCGGATCAGAATGTCGGCGGCGCGCGAGAGCTGCACCGCCAGGCACGTGTCGAGCACATCCGACGACGTCATCCCCTGATGCACGAAACGTGAATCGGCGCCGATGAACTCGGCGAGATGGGTTAGGAAAGCGATGACATCGTGCTTCGTGACACGCTCGATCGCATCGATGCGTTCGACGTCGAAACTTACCTGCCCGGCCTTCTCCCAGATTGCCCTGGCGCTCTCCTTCGGGATCACGCCGAGCTCCGCGAGTGCGTCGCAGGCATGCGCCTCGATCTCGAACCAGATGTGGAACCGCGTCTGCGGCTCCCAGATCGCGACCATCTCGGGGCGGGAATAGCGGGGGATCATCTCGGGAGTGCGGTCCACGGCTCGGGCAGCAAGCTTCATATAGCGCAGATTTGCCCGAGACCGCGCATCTCACGCACAGCCCATCAGCCCGCGCCTTTATGCGGACCGGGAGGTCCGGCGTCCCCCTTCTTCTGCCTCACGCGTTTGCGCGTCTGCACCTTGACCCGCGGTCCCTCGACGAGCCGCACGATCATGCCCCACCACGTGCGGACATCCTGCTGCGTCAGCTGCATGCGGTGAAACATGTTGCGCAAGTTGCGTTGCATGACAGGGCGTTTGCCGATCGGCCGAAAGAAGCCCGCCGCCTCGAGCTTGCCTTCGAGGAAATCGAAGAACGACAGCACCATCTCGCGCTGCGCCGGCGGCGAGCGTTCCGGCGCCTCGTATGGCGGCGCATCGCCGTGCGCGGCGCGGTGCCATTCATAGCCGCAGATGAGCACGGCCTGCGCCAGATTGAGCGAGGCATAGGCGGGGTTGACCGGGAAGGTGAGGATCGCATCGGCGAGCGCTACCTCGTCGTTGTCGAGGCCGGTGCGCTCCGGCCCGAAGAGCAGGCCATGGCGCTCGCCCGCCGTCATCCGTGCGGCGCTCACCGGCATCGCTTCAGAGGGCACCAGAACGGGCTTGCCCTGCCCTCTCTCCCTCGCCGTCGTGGCGTATACGTACGACAGATCGGCGATTGCCGTCTCGACCGAGTCGAAGACGCGCGCATGTTCGAGCAAATGCACCGCGCCGGCCGCCGCCGCATAAGCGCCTTTGCGCCGCGCCCCCGTGCGCGGCCAGCCCTCGCGTGGCGAGACGAGGCGCAGGTCTGAAAGGCCGAAATTCGCCATCGCGCGCGCGCACATGCCGATATTGACCGCAAGCTGCGGCCGCACCAGGACGATGGCAGGCCCGCCGGCGATTTTGCGCTTGGTGCGATCCGTTCCGGCCCCGACCATCAGCTTTGGTGCAACACAGGAAAGCCCCTTGTAAAGCCATGTAGCGCCGCCACATACCATCTATCTGGATGGTATGAGGATGGTCATGGGCAGCGTGCATGAGCTTCGTCCCCGAGGCGGGGACTCGGAAAAGATCACGATCAATCTCGGCTTTGTCGACCTCGGACAGGTCGATCTCCTCGTCCAGGAGGGATTCTACTCGAACCGGACGGACTTCATCCGCACGGCGATACGCAACCAGCTCGATCGGCATGCCGATGTGACCAGGCAATCGGTGGCGCGCAACAATGTCGAGCTCGGCTTGCGGCATTTCAGCCGCGCCGATCTCGAGCGCGCTCAGGCAGCCGGCGAGAAGCTCGACATCCGCGTCCTCGGCCTCGCCAGTATTGCCGATGAAGTCTCTCCCGAGCTTGCCCGCGCCGCGATCAGCTCGCTGCAGGTGCTCGGCGCGCTGCATGCCAGCCCCGCCGTGAAAGCCGCGCTCGCCGACCGCACGCGCTGAGCCTTTCGATCTATCTTGGCGCCTTAACCGAAAGCACTCAGATGAACTTCCATATCCTTCCCGAAATGCAGGAGGCGACAAGGCTTACTCGCGCCGGCCGCCTGGCCGAGGCGACGTCGCTCCTGCAGCGGCTCCTCGGCGGGGCCACGTCGCAGCGGGGAGACAACGCGAGTGCTCAACTCGAATCACCGCAGCTCGAACTCCTCGGTAACAGCGTCAATCGGGATGAAGCTTCGCACTCCGCGCATTCACCGGTCGCGGAGTCGCCGCAAGGGGAAACACAGCGAGGTCAACCGGCCTCCGCTCCGAACGTCCTGCGCGATCTCATCGGAAGACTCGGCCGCAGCGAGCTGCATTCGCGACTGAGTCCGGCCAGTGCGCCTAGCGCGGAAACGCTCCCGGGCGGCGGTACATTCCTCGCACGCAGCTACTCGAATGACGCGGGCACGCGTCCTTATAAGCTCTATGTACCCAGCAGCTATCGTGAAGAGGGACCG
>JAFASC010000300.1 GCA_019244955.1 Methylobacteriaceae bacterium
CGCTACGCGGGAGGGAAGTGTCTGTTCGAGAGTCGCGGCGAGGCGTGGCGGGAGATCAAAGCATGGATCACTGCCCTGCCGCCTGTCGTCGATACGCTGCACCTCCCTTCGGTCAGCGAGCCGTTCCTCGCCTGGACTACGTCGGGCGAGGTCGATTTTCAGGAGCGGGAAGAGGAGCAGCCCTGGATTACCAACCGGATTAAGAAAGGTTCTTTCTTTCTCACGTCGGGAGGCGCTCCCTATGATGTCCGCTGGAAAGCAGTGAGCCCGGAGCCGTTCGAAGCGATGTACGTGTTCGTCGAGCTGCCGCTCCTCGAGCGCGCTCTGGAAGAGGTCTTTGGCTCGGACGCGGCTCACGCCCGACTGCGGGACGTTTCGGCCTTCAACGACGACGCGCTGGAGTGGCTGATGGAACATCTGCGCGATGAGCTGACGCGCCCGCAGGCAAGCCCTCTCTTCGTGGAGGGTCTCGCCCGGATGATCGCCATCTACCTTGCCCGGAATTACGGCGAAACGGCCGAGGAGTCGCGCCGCGGCAGCCCATCGCTCCCCGGCTATAAGCTCCGACAGATAACGGACTGGATGGCCGAACACGTCGCCGAAGAGTTCAACCTCACCCAACTGGCGGCCCGGGCGGGGCTGAGCAAGTTCCACTTCCAGCGCCTGTTCAAGGGCGCCGTGGGCGTCTCACCGTCGCGCTACCACATCAACCTCCGAATGAGTGAAGCCCGGCGGCAGCTGCGCGAGACGAAGATGAGCGTGGTGGAGGTCGCTCTCGAAGTCGGCTACGCCAACCCCAGCCATTTCGCACGTCTCTTCCGCAGAGAAACCGGCCTCTCCCCGAGCGATTACCGCCGGCAGCGTTAACCTCCCGTTAGCTGCGGACTTCCAGGTAAAAATTTCACCCCTTCATGACGAAACCCTGCGCGTTTCTGCGCCTATTTTCACGACCATTGTTCTGCTGCGCCCTTAAGCCTGATTTCAAGCAATATCGGTACAGGTAGAGCAAGAGAGCGCGCGACGGCGGCGCGAACGCGGAGTAAATTAACCTCATCTGCTAACTATGGAGGGAGGAATTCGGAAATGCGTGCAACAGTCATGTATGCGGCCGGCGACGTTCGTATCGAAAACGTCCCCGACGCCCGCTTAATCGAGCCGACCGACGCCGTCGTCACTGTCACTCATGCCTGCATCTGCGGCAGCGACCTCTGGCCCTACAAGACGATGGAGCATAGCGACCGGGGCCGTGTCATGGGACACGAGGCCATCGGCGTCGTCGAATCGGTCGGCACGGACGTCCGCACAATCAAAGCCGGCGACCTCGTCGTCATGCCGTTCGCCTACTCTGACGGCACCTGCGTCTTCTGCCGCGCAGGGCTACAGACATCGTGCATTCACGGCGGGTTCTTCGGCAACGAGGAGGTCGCCGGAGCGCAGGCCGAAGCCGTTCGTATCCCGCAGGCAGATGGAACACTCTTCGCCTTGCCGGTCGGCCGTGACGACGCGCTGGCGGCGTCGCTCCTCACACTCTCGGACGTGATGGGGACGGGCCATCATGCGGCCGTCGCCGCGAAGGTCGGCCCCGGTAAGACTGTGGCCGTCGTCGGTGATGGCGCGGTCGGCCTGTGCGGCGTGATCGCCGCCCGCCGGCTCGGCGCCGAGCGGATCATCATGTTGGGCCGTCACGCGGACCGGATCGCACTCGCCGGAGAGTTCGGCGCGACAGATGTTGTGAGCGAACGGGGCGAAGAGGCCATTGAGCGCGTGCGCGAACTGACCGGTGGCTTCGGCGTCCACTCTGTGCTTGAGTGCGTCGGACTTGAACAGTCAATGCTCACGGCGCTGAACATCGCGCGTCCCGGCGGTGCGGTCGGTCGCGTCGGCGTGCCTCAGAATGAGACACTGCCGGCGGCGCAGCCGACTTTCTACGGCAACATCACCATCGCCGGTGGTCCCGCACCTGTGCGCGCTTATATCGAAGAGCTGCTGCCTGACGTGCTGGAAGGCCGGATCGAGCCGGGCCGCGTCTTCGATAGAGTCACGAACCTCGACGGTGTGCCGGACGGCTATCGTGCCATGAATGAGCGCGAGTCGCTCAAAGTCATGGTCAAGCCCTGAGGTGCGCGAATTAACAAGATTATTAGATGAAGGAGTAAAGAGAATGGAGATCAGGAAAAGCGGTTCACA
>JAFASC010000254.1 GCA_019244955.1 Methylobacteriaceae bacterium
TTTTCGAGGTTGTACCGCCGGAAAGTCTGCTTGACGAGGATCAGCAACAAAGCCTGCTCTATTCGTCTGACCTCGAGCTCGGTGAGACGACGAAGCGCATCCTGGAAGCTTTGGACGACACGAAGCCCGACCGCGTCGTGCTCGACAGTCTCTCGGAAATCCGCTTGCTGGCGCAAAGCTCGCTACGCTACCGCCGCCAGATTCTCTCCCTGAAACATTACTTCGCCCATAACAGCGCGACAGTGTTGATGCTGGACGATCTCACGTCGGATACGCTCGATAAGACGGTGCACAGCGTTGCGCACGGCGTCATTCGCCTGGAAGAGCTGTCGCCCAATTACGGACCGGACCGCCGCCGCCTGCGCGTCGTCAAATATCGCGGGCAGCGCTTTCGCGGCGGCTATCACGATTTCACGATTGCCACCGGCGGCGTGCGTGTCTTTCCGCGGCTTGTCTCGTCCGAGCACAGGACGAGCTTCAAAAGAAACCCTGTCGTGAGTGGCTTACCCGCTCTAGACGCCTTGCTAGGAGGCGGTATCGAGCGTGGCTCCAGCACGCTGATCCTCGGACCTGCTGGCACCGGAAAGTCGTTCCTTGCGCTGACCTTCGTCGCAAGCGCAATCGAGCGGGGCGAACATGCAGCGATGTTCGTCTTTGACGAGGAGCTCGGCCTGCTGATCGAACGGGCGAAGGCGCTCGGCATCGATCTTCAGGCGATGCGTGATGCCGGCAACCTCGCGATCGAACAGGTCGATGCGGCCGAGCTCACGCCAGGGGAATTCTCCGAACGCGTGCGACGCTCGATCGAGAACAACAATGCGCGCACAGTGGTGATCGACAGCCTCAACGGTTATCAGGCTGCGATGCCCGAGGAACATTCGCTCGTTCTTCACATGCACGAGTTGCTGCAATATCTGAACCGGCAGGGCGCCACGACTTTTCTTACGGTCGCGCAGCACGGGTTGGTTGGCGACATGAAGTCACCCGTCGAGGTAACCTACCTTGCCGACACCGTTATCCTGCTGCGCTATTTCGAAGCGCGAGGACAAGTGCGCAGAGCCATGTCGGTCGTCAAAAAGCGAACCGGCGCGCATGAAGATACGATTCGCGAATTCCGACTCAATAACCGCGGCATCACGCTCGGCGCGCCGTTGACCGATTTTCAAGGCATCTTGCGTGGCGTACCCTCTTTCGTCGGGACGGCCGATGCGCCCCTGCTCGGCATTGAGAACGACCTTTCGTGATTTTCCGCGCGTGAACCAGACAATTTCCGAACGCGCGTTGATTCTCGCTCCGCGCGGGCGAGATGCCGCGATTGCGGCGGCGATGCTGGCCGAATCCGACATCCACTCTCTGGTCGCGCGCGACATTGAGATCCTCGTTGCGCAATTGCGGAGCGGCGCCGGGTTTGCGGTAGTCACGGAGGAAGCACTACGCGGGGCCGATTTGCACAGCCTCGCCGCATTCATCGAGGATCAGGAAGAATGGTCGGATTTTCCCTTCATTCTACTGACCGAACGCGGCGGCGGCCTCGAGCGCAATCCTGCGGCTGGCCGCTTTCTCGAGACGCTCGGCAACGTCACCTTCCTTGAGCGGCCGTTCCATCCCACCACACTAGTTAGTCTCGCCCGCGCGGCGTTACGTGCGCGCCGCCGTCAATATGAAGCACGAAGTCGGCTACAGGAGATACGCGAAGGCGAGGAGGAACTGCGCATTGCGTTGGCGGCAGGGCGGCTTGGCGCCTGGACCTTCGACTTGGATGCCAACGCGCTCGATGCATCGCCGACCTGCAAAGCAAATTTCGGTCGCACCGTTGACGATCCCTTCACGTACGACGATCTCGTTGCGGCCATTCACCCGGACGACCGTGACTACATGCTGCGTTCCGTCGAAGAATCGCTAGCGAACGGCAGCGACTACGATGTCGAATACCGCTGCCTATGGCCCGACAATTCGTTGCATTGGGTACAGATTCGCGGCCGGCCGACATATGACTTGCAAGGCAAGCCGCTGCGCATGACCGGCGTCTCGCAGGACGTGACGGAGCAGAAGCATGCGGAAGCGGCGCTGCGGGAAAGCGAACGTCAATTCCGTTCGCTGGCCGATTCGATTCCGACCCTATGCTGGATGGCGGAAGCAGACGGCTACATCTTCTGGTACAACAGTCGGTGGTACGACTACACGGGAACGTTGCCGGCCGACATGGAAGGCTGGGGTTGGCAGGCGGTGCACGACCCCGATCTGCTTCCCGAGGTTATGGAAAGGTGGAAACGATCCATCGCGAGCGGCGATCCTTTCGAGATGGTATTCCCGCTCAAAGGAGCGGACGGAATCTTCAAGCCGTTTCTCACTCGAATTGTGCCGATCCGCGACGATCGCGGCGTCATCGTCAAGTGGTTCGGCACCAACACCGATATCTCGACGCAGCAGCAGGCGGAGAATGCGCTGCGCGATCTTGCCGCCGAACTCGAAAAGCGCGTCGAAGAACGCACCCAAGAACTTATGGCTGCCGAAGAGGCGCTGCGGCAAAGCCAGAAAATGGAAGCGGTCGGTCAATTGACCGGCGGCCTCGCGCACGACTTCAACAACCTGTTAACCGGAATTTCCGGCAGCCTGCAGCTCCTGCAAACGCGCTTGAGCCAGGGGCGCGTCAACGATCTCGAGCGCTACATCAATGCGGCCGACGGCGCGGCGCGGCGCGCCGCATCGCTGACGCATCGATTGCTCGCCTTCTCGCGGCGGCAGACGCTCGACCCGAAGCCGACCAACATCAATCGCCTCGTCGTCGGCCTCGAAGAATTGATCCGCCGCACCGTCGGCCCCGGCATTCAGGTCGAGGTGGTCGGTGCCGCCGGTTTGTGGACGGCGCTCGTCGACCGCAATCAGCTCGAGAACGCGGTCCTGAACTTATGCATCAACGCGCGCGACGCGATGCCGGACGGCGGCCGGCTGACCATCGAAACGGCCAACAAATGGCTCGACGAACGCGCAGCGCGCCAACGCGAGCTCGCCCCCGGGCAATATCTCTCGCTTTGCGTCACTGACACCGGCACCGGCATGACGCCGGACGTCATCAAGCGCGCCTTCGATCCGTTCTTTACGACGAAGCCGCTTGGCCAGGGCACCGGCCTCGGCCTCTCGATGATCTATGGGTTTGCGCGTCAATCCGGCGGGCAGGTGCGGATCTATTCCGAACTCGGCAAAGGCACGACGATGTGCCTTTACCTGCCGCGCCATCACGGCCGCGGCGAGGACGACGATATCTCGCACGAATGGCAGGCGAAATCGCAAGCCGCGGACGGCGAGACCGTGCTCGTCGTCGATGACGAGCCGACCGTACGCATGCTGGTCACCGAAGTTTTGCAGGAACTCGGCTACACCGCCATCGAAGTGGCCGACGGCAGCACCGGCCTGCAGGTGCTGCGCTCGGATCAGCGCATCGATCTGCTGATCACCGATGTGGGCCTGCCGGGCGGGATCAACGGGCGCCAGGTCGCCGACGGCGCACGGGAAGTGCGGCCGGACCTGAAGGTGCTGTTCATCACCGGTTATGCCGAGAACGCCGTCGTCGGCAACGGCCATCTCGAACCGGGCATGCAGGTTCTGGCGAAACCATTCCCGATGGAAGCACTGGCGACGCGCATCAGGGACTTAATGGCGACGACCTAAGGTTGCCTCCGCCCGCTACGGCCTTGGTGCTGATCACCAATGCTGGGTCAGCCGCGCCCCAGCTTCGCCGAACCTGTTCACCATTTTGGTTAAGGTTAGCTATCGGTTTAAGTGGCCTGCAGCGCAGCAATCCTGTCTCATCGTTCCACATCCGAAAATCGATCAGTAGGAGTCGCAGCGATGGATGCAGCAGTCAGGGAGTCGCGATACGCAGACGTGATCGACGACATTTGCGAGCTCAATTGGCATGGCTTGAATGCAAGCGATCTCGCCGATGCAGCGCGGGCCTACTACTTTTTCTCCATCCAGTTCCGTGAGAACCTGCAGATTGCTCGCGAACTCTATCCCGCGGACGAGAAGCTGAAGCAACTCGAACGAGAGGAGTGCAATACGGCCAATCTCTCGCCGTGGCCAGGCGTCGCGCTGCCGAATGAAAAGCTGAACCATGATGAATTCATGCGCAGGCTGCTTAAGCTCTCTCCCGGGGATGCTGGCAAGGCTGCGCGCGTGGAAGCAATCGGACAATCCTATCTCAACAAGGTGCGGGGAATGGATCGCACAGCAAAGGCCCTGAGCATCGCCAGCTACGAAGACGGCGGTCTCGAAAAAGTGTTTGGCGCCTTTCTGAAAGCGAAGCATTGGGACGGCCCGTTGCTGCAAGCCTTCAGGCATTTCGTCACGAAGCACATCGAGTTCGACAGCGATCCGGATCAGGGTCACGGCGCACTGAGCCGTCACCTTGGCGTCGACGATCGCGTGCTCCCGCTATGGGAGGCCTTCAGGGAACTGTTAGTAAGAGCCACGCCGAAGTTGGCGTCGTAGACTCAGGCGTCCTTGACTCAGGGACGACCGCCGCCGCTACGGCTGCGTGTTGATCACCATCAGGCGGTCCAAGCCCGATTCCGGCAGCCAGACTTCGCCCGCGCGGCCGAGTATCTGGCGCACGTTCGCCCAGGCCTCCGAAGAAGGATACGAGCGAAACGTCTCCGTCGCCGGATCGAAAGACAGAATAGCGTTCGCGCCCCAATCCGATAGCCATACGATGTCGCGATCGTCGACATAGACGGCATATGCCTTCGGCCGCTCGCCCGGCAATTTCCACTCGCGCCAGCTGTTCGCCCGTGGATCGTAAAGAGCGAGTTGACCAGCGTTCCATTCCGACACCCAAAGCCGGCCCTTTGAATCCGACCAGACGCGGCGCGCGCCCTGCCCTTTCGTCGGCGGTTCGATGATTGTCGCGGCGCCGCTCGCGCTATCGATCCGGGCGATGTGATTGCCGGCAAGCGACGCGTAGTAGATGTCTCCGTCCGGGGTTGCCGTGATCCCGTAGGCGCCGGGGCCACGCGGCGCCTTCCAAACCTTGATGTCGCCGCTGCGCGGGTCGAGACGGCCGTAGATGCCGCTTTGCCCGGTGAACCAATAGACGCCGCCCCGATCGAACGTGCCGGTGTTGAGGTTCGCATAGCCGGACGTGTCCGGCAGCTTCCACACCTTGACAGCTTCCGTTTTGGCATCGACGCGAACGACCGCGTTCTGGCCGCCGTCGGTGAGCCAGGCGGCGCCGTCCGGCCCTTGAATGACGCCGTGCGGCGCGGATTTCGGCCCGAGCTTAACTTCGCGGCTTTTTCCCGTCGCCGGATCGAGAATGCCGAGCGCGCCGTTGCGCTGCGCGGAGTACCAGACCTTTCCGTCGGGCGCTGGCGCGACGTCGTGCGGATAGGCGCCGGTGGGCAGCTGAAAGACCTGAACTTCCTGCGCGGACGCGCTCGATCCGGATGCGACCGCGACGCCGAAGAGGAGAACAGAACCAAGCAACAGCGCTCGTCGATGCATGAGCTTCCTCCCGCGGTTCACGAATGCCCAGCCGGAACAGCGGGATTTTCGGCCGGCGCCGCTCCGCCAAGCCGCCGCTTGATTCGTTCGCGTAATGTCTGGAACACAACGTATAGCATTGGCACCAGGAAGATGCCGATCGAACTTGCTGCGAGCATGCCGCCGAAGACGGCCGTGCCGACGCCGCGGCGGCTGATCTGCGCCGCGCCCGTCGCAATGACAAGCGGCAGCAAGCCGAGAATGAAAGCAATCGAGGTCATCATGACGGCGCGGAAACGCATCTGCGCGCCGAGCACTGCGGCCTCAGCGATCCCCATACCACTCTCGCGCCGCTCCTTGGCGAATTCGACGATCAGAATCCCGTTCTTCGCCGCAAGCGCGATCAGGACGACAAGGCCTATCTGCGCATAGAGATCGAGCGACAGGCCGACAAACCATAGCGCGAGGAACGAGCCGAGCACGCCAACCAGCACAGAAAGCAGCACCGGAAGGGGAATCGTCCAGCTCTCGTAAAGAGCGACGAGAAACAGAAACGCAAACAGGACAGCCAGGCCCAAAATGATGCCCGTCTGCCCCGAGGCCGCCTGCTCCTGGTAGGCGGTACCCGTCCATTCATAGGTGTAACCGGCGGGGAGCGTCCTGTCCGAAATCGCCGCCATGGTCGCAAGCGCGGTTCCCGACGACACGCCAGGCGCGGGCCCGCCGTTCACGGTGACCGAGCGATAATTGTTGTAGCGCGTGATAACCTGCGGTCCCTGCTCGACGCGCAAGCTAGCGATCGAACGGATCGGCACCATCTCGTTGGCGCTGTTCCGCACGTAGATTTGCCAAATGTCGGAAATGTCGGCGCGATCTTTCGCTTCGCCCTCGACGTTGACCTGCCAGGTGCGGCCATAAAGGTTGAAATTGTTGACATAGATGCCGCCGAGCGTCGCCTGCAGAGCGGTGAAGACGTCGCTGATGTTTAAGCCGAGCGACTGCGCTTTGGCCCTGTCGATGTTGAGATAAAGCGACGGGTTCGTCGCGGTGAAAGTCGAGAAGACGCGCGTCAGCCGCGGATCGCGGTTGGCGGCGCCGATCAGACCCTGTGTGACGCTGCCCATCGCCGCGGGGTCCTGACCTTCCAGCGCTTCGAGCTGATATTCGAAGCCGCCGCTCGTAGACAAGCCGATGATCGGCGGCAGATTGAAGGGACTGACGCTCGCCTGGCGGATGGGCGCGGCAGCGCGGAAGGTTTGCGCGATCAGCGCCTGCGCCGATTGCGCGGCGGCGGTGCGGTCCTGGAACGGCTTCAACTTCACGACCATGAAGGCGGAGTTCGGCTCGTTGGCTCCATCGAGCAGCGAGAAGCCAATGATCGACAGCGTGTGATCCCTGCCGGGCAGCTTCTCCAAAATATCTTCGACCTGCTTGACCACGGTGCTGGTGCGCGACACGGAAGCGCCGTCCGGCAGTTGCACGGCGACAAAGAAAGCGCCTTGATCTTCTTCGGGCAAGAACCCGGTCGGCGTGATCCTGGATATCCCAAAGATGCCGCCGGCGAAGACGAGGACGAGCAGAAGCGACAGGGCGGAAACTCGCACGAGCCGCCGCACGCCGCCGGCATAGCGGTCGCGCACCCAGTCGATGCTGTTGAGCACCCGGCCCATGATGCCGCGCCGCCCGCCCGGCGTGTGGCGCAGGAAAACCGCGCAAAGCGCTGGTGACAAGGTCAGTGCGTTAAGAGCCGAGATCGTCATTGCGGCGCTGATCGTCACGGCGAATTGCCGGAACAAGGTGCCGGAAATGCCGGGGATGAACGCGATCGGCACGAAGACCGAGAGGAGAACGAGCGAGATGGCGATGATCGGCGCGGTGATCTGCGCCATCGCTTCTTTCGTCGCCTCCGCCGGCGAGAGCTCCGGGCGCTCTTCGAGGACGCGCTCGACATTCTCGACGACGACGATTGCATCGTCGACGACAATACCGATCGCCAGCACCATCGCGAGCAACGAGACCGTGTTGGCGGAATAACCGAGCACGAGAAGCACGGCGAACGCGCCGATGAGGCTAACTGGAACTGCGACCGCCGGAATGATCGTCGCGCGCAGGCTGCCGAGGAACAGAAAGACCACAAGAACGACGAGAGCAAATGCCTCCAATAGTGTCCGCAAGACCTCGCTGATCGTGTCGCGAACGAATGTCGTCGAGTCGTACTGGACCAGATATTTCAACCCCGACGGAAAGCGCGTGGCCGCCTTCTGCAAGGTCTGTTGAACGGCGTTTGCCGTCGTCACTGCGTTGGCACCCGGCGAAAGATAAATGCCGATCGGGACGCCGGCGCGCCCGTCGATGCGCGACTCGCTGTCGAGGTTCTGCGCGCCGATCTCGACGCGCGCGACGTCGTGGACGCGCAGTGTGGAACCATCGGGATTGGCTCGGAGCACGATGTTGCCGAACTGCTCGGGCGTGGACAACCGGCCCTGTGTCTGCACGTTCAGCTGAAACTGCTGCTGATCGCTTATCGGCCTTGCGCCGATGCGTCCGACCGGCGCCTGCACGCTCTGCGTCCTGATCGCAGCAAGGACATCGGAGGGGGCAAGATTGAGGCTCGTCAATCGCTGCGTATCGAACCAGATACGCATCGAGTAATTCATCTTCGCGAAGAGGTTCGCCTGGCCCACGCCCGGCGTCCGCGAAATCGCGTCGAGCACATTGATGATCGCGTAATTAGTGATGAACAGCGGATCCTGCTGGCCATTCTCGCTGTAGAGCACGATGAATTGCAGGATCGCGGAGGATTTCTTCTGCACAGTCAATCCTTGCAGCTGCACTTCCGGGGGCAGCTGGGATAGGGCGGTCTGCACGCGATTGTTGACGTTGACGGTATCGATGTTGGGATCGGAGCCGAGCGCGAAACTAACGGTAAGCGTGTAAGAGCCGTCGTTGCCGCTGGTTGACTTCATGTAGAGCATCTGGTCGACGCCGACGATCTGCGCTTCGAGCGGCTGCGCGACGCTGGACTCGACCACCGCGGCGGACGCGCCGGGATAGTTCGCCGTCACGGTGACTTGCGGCGGCACGATATCGGGGAACTGCGCCACCGGAATGCGCAGGAGTGAGAGCGCGCCGGCAATCGTGATGACGAATGCAATCACGATCGCAAGTCGCGGGCGATCGATGAAGACGGCTGAGATCACCGCTAGTGCCGCGCGCTTGGATTGCCGGCGGGGGATGGGTGTGCGCCACCGGCCGTACCCGAAGCTGCCTGCCCCGCCGGCGGCGCGACAGAGGCTGGGGCAGTTGCGGTCGTGCCGGTCTTTGGACCCGCTGCACTCATCGCCGGTCCAGACGGCGCACCGCTCGCGCCGGCCGCGCTCGGACTGGTGCCGGTCGCCGCGGTGGGCGCTGCACTCTGATTGCCGCCTTGCGCAGCCGCTTGCGTCGTCGCCTGCACTTGTGGACTGGCCGGGCCCGGCGAGACCGGCTGTCCGGGGCGCACGCGCTGCAGACCTTCGACGATCACATGCTCGCCTTCCTTCAATCCACTGATCACCGCCGCGATCGTCGACGTCGATTGCCCGAGCTGGATGCGGCGCTGCTCGGCTTTGTCGTCGGCGCCGACCACATAAACATAATCGCCCTGCTGATCGGACAGCACGGCCGCACGCGGCACCGCCAAAACCTCGACCGGCTGCACGCCTTCGAGCAGCACGGAGACAAATTCACCGTCGTAAAGTTCGCGCACATTGCTGCGCGTCTGCGCATGGTCAGGCAAAAGCGGATTGGCGATCTCGCCGCGCAGCGTGATCGTGTCGGTATTGGGCGCGATCGTGTTGCTGACGAAATCAAGCTTACCGGTCTGTGCATACATCCGCCCGTCCGGCAACCGGATACGGATGACGACGGCGTTCAGCCCGCCGCGCGGCAGATACTTTTGCCTTAGGTCGAGCGCCTCGCGGAATGAGACGGGGAAACTGACATACATCGGGTCCTGGCTGACGATCGTTGTCAGCGTGCCGGAGCTTGGACTGACGACGTTGCCCACGGTGATCGCGGTGCGGCCGGTCCTTCCGTCGATCGGCGAGTGGATGTCGGTGTAGCCGAGATTGATCTGGGACGATTGCAGCTGTGCCTGCGCGCCCTGAACTTGCGCTTCGAGGCTGCGCTGGGTGGCAAGCGCCGCATCGTAGTTCGATTGCAGGCCGGCAGGACCGCCAAGCAGCGCGCGGGCGCGCTCGGTGGTCAGTCGCGCGTTGACGAGCGTCGCCTGAAGCTGCTCGACCTGGGCCTGCTTGGCAGCCACGTCGGCTTGGAACGGCCCCTTCTCGAGCTCGTAAAGCAGATCGCCTTTCTTGACCTCGGCGCCTTCGGTGAAGAGCTGCTTGTCCAGGAAAGCGGTGACGCGCGCGACAATGTTCACGCGATCGATCGCTTCGATGCGGCCGTTGAATTCGTTGGTCTGGGTGATCGCCTGTCGTCGCGCCTCGAGGACACCGACTGCCGGCGCCGCCGCGGGTCCGGGCTGCGTGCGCGCCGAATTCGTAGCCATGGCGGCGAACGCGAGCCCGAGCAGCAGCAAGCAGGAACGAGCCGTTTTCGCGCGCATCCACTCAAGCTAGGGCCCGCATGCCGCACCGCAAGCGCCACGGCCGGCGCTCGCCCGAATGGCGGCCCCCGACTATCGCCTGCCCGGTCCACCTATCGCAGCTGGCGACAGACAGGCGTAAACCCGCCGCGACTGAGCCCTCATGCCCCTGAAAGGACAGCCTTTTAAGCCGCTGATAACCAAGAATCGCCGTAATGCGGCCCCAGTGATCCCGCCAAGCTTCTCCCGATTCAACGGGATTGAAAAATGCAGGCACGTGGAAACCGGGGCGAATGACCTACGTCGCGACCTTCTCTCAATACGACGCTTCTTTTGACCGCCGCCCGCTGGTTCGGGACCTGGTTTCCCAGGCGGGTTTCGCCTTCGTTTCGGTGAGCTTCATAGCCGCCGTCGCGGCCTGCTTGGTGTACGGCCGCCCGGGCGGCATGGTGCGCGTCGGCAAAGCGCCGGAGCTTGCGCCCATCAAATCGGTTGCACGCGCGCCGAAGCTTCAGGCGAAGCTCAATGTCGCCTTGCGGGATCTCACCTTCCCGCTTGATTTCATGCCGCTTTCCCTCAAGAAGAGCGCGCCGGTCGCGACCAATTTCCAGCCTGGGGCAGCGGCGGTTCAAATTGCCGCCGTTGAGACAAAGCAGGTCTCGGCCACGCCCGGAGCGTCGATCAGCAGCGCAACTTCGGCCGCAACTCTACCGACGGAAACGCCCTCGCTGCCGCACGAACGGCCGGGACAAAACCGCCGGGTAGCGCAGCAGGCCGCGACGGCCGCACCCTCCGCCTCGCCGGCCGATGCGAACTTCTTCGAAAAGGTGTTTGGCCCGAAGCTCGCCGGCTCGTCCGAACCGGCGGGCCAGGTCCTGGCCTATGCTAATCCTGAGGACGGTCTTGTGAACCACCGAAACCCGGCTGCCGAACCGTCGCCGGCTGTGGATCAATACACCGCGGTTTATGACATCTCGGCGCACACCGTTTACATGCCCGACGGTACGAAGCTCGAAGCCCACTCTGGTTTGCGCCAGTACTTGGACGATCCAGGTCACGTGCACGTCAGGATGCGTGGGGCGACTCCCCCGGGCGTCTATGACCTGAGGCTGCGCGAGAGCATCTTTCACGGCGTGCAGGCGCTGCGCCTAACGCCGGCCGACGGAAAGAAGGCCTTCGGCCGCGACGGTCTTCTCGCCCATACCTACATGCTTGGGCCGAGGGGCGATTCGAACGGCTGCGTTGTCTTCAAGAACTACAATGCCTTCTTGCAGGCATTCCGGAACGGCGGAGTGAAGCGTCTCGCCGTCGTCGCGCGGAAGGACTAAGGTCGCAGCCTGCTCCCGCAAGGTCGGGTGGTCATGCTGCCGCCCATCTCGCCCCTATGCTCATTGGATGAACGGCTCCTCGATTCGATCCGGCAGGCACAGAGACGCGCCGTGGCGTAGCGGCGCGGCGTTGCTCGTGAGCTTGCTCGCCTGGCTCGTCCTCGCCGCGCCAGCCTGCTCCGAACCCGCCGCTCTCCCGACGCACGGGATCGCCATGCACGGCGAGCCGGCGCTGCCGCCGCGCTTCGATCACTTTCCCTATGCCAATCCGGATGCGCCGAAGGGCGGGCGCCTCAAAGTCGGCGTGCAGGGCACTTTCGACGGTCTCAACTCTTTCAACATAAAGGCGGGATCGGCGGCGCAGGGCATCCAGGGCAACGTCTACCAAGGTTTGATGCAGCGCTCGTTTGACGAGCCCTTCACACTCTACGGCCTCATCGCGCAATCGCTCGAAACCGACGACGCACGCTCCTTCGTCACCTTCCATCTCGATCCGCGCGCGCACTTCTCAGATGGTGTGCCGATCACTTCGGCGGACGTTCTTTTCAGCTTCGACCTTCTGAAGACGAAAGGCCGGCCGCAGCAGCGCTCCGCCTTTTCGCTGGTGAAGGCGGTGACCACGCCCGACGAGCATACGATCCGTTACGACCTGACGGGAATTGGCGATCGCGAATTGCCGCTCATCCTCGCGATCATGCCGGTTCTGCCGAAGCAGCATATAGATGCGGAACATTTCAACGAGTCGACCCTTCGGCCTCCGGTCGGTTCGGGCCCCTACAAAGTTGCCGAGGTGCACGCCGGCGAACGCATCATCCTCAAGCGCGATCCGGATTATTGGGGTCGCGATTTGCCGAGCCAGAAGGGCATGTACAATTTCGATGAGATCGACATCGATTATTTCCGCGACGCCAACAGCTTGTTCGAATCCTTCAAGGCCGGTCTGATCGATTATCGCGACGAGACCAACCCGACACGCTGGACGACGGGCTACGACTTCCCCGCCTTCCGCGACGGCCGGGTCGTCAAGGAGGCGCTGCCAACCGGCGTGCCGAAGGGCATGGAGGGCTTCGCGTTCAACCTGCGCCGCCCGCTCTTCCAGGACATACGCGGGCGGGAAGCGCTCGGCATTATGTTCGATTTCGAGTGGGTGAACGCCAACTTTTTCTCCGGGCTGTATACGCGCACGAAAAGCTTCTTCGACGATTCCGAACTGGCTTCGACCGGCCGGCCGGCAAGCGAGGCGGAGCGCGCGCTGCTCGCGCCCTTCCCGGGCGCCGTACGGAGCGACATCATGGAGGGCACCTGGCGCCCGCCAGTGTCCGACGGCTCCGGGCGCGACCGCAGACAGGCGCAGAACGCAATGAATCTATTGGCGCTGGCCGGCTGGCACGTGAGCGATGGCATCTTGCGCAAGGACGGCGAGCCGTTCGCCTTCGAAATCATGGTGACCAATCGCGACCAGGAACGGCTCGCGTTGAACTATGCCGGTCAGCTTGCGCGCATTGGAATCATCACCACAGTGCGGCTCGTCGACGAAGTGCAATATCAGCGGCGCCGACAAAAATTCGATTTCGACATGATGATCGGCACCTGGGCCGCATCGGCTTCGCCCGGCAACGAGCAGCGCAATCGCTGGACCTCGGCGAGTGCAGATCAGGAATCCTCGTTCAACCTGACCGGCGCACGTTCGCCGGCGCTCGACGCCCTAATCGACGATCTGTTGAGCGCCAAGACACACGACGATTTCGTGACCGCGGTGCGCGCCTACGATCGCGTGCTCCTGTCGGGCTTTTATGTCGTTCCGCTCTACCATGCACAGAATCAATGGTCGGCGCATTGGACGCGAATCGCCCGACCGTCCAAACTCCCCCATTACGCAGCGCCGCTGTTCAACGTGACGCTCGATACATGGTGGAAGAAGGACCCTTGAGCGAAGCGGAAGCGCTCGCCCGCAAACACCCGATCTCTGCTTTCAGTCTCGACGCCCTGATCGCCGGCGCCGCCAAGCTGCGACCGGAGCGATTGGCGCTCACCGAAGCAGGGTCCGGTACGGCTACGCGTGCGCTGGCATACGGAGAATTCGACTCGCAGGTTCGTGCGCTTGCCCAACAGCTTACTGAACTCGGGCTCGCGCCGGGTGAGCGCATCCTGATCGTTGCCGGGGCAAGAACGGCCTGTGTTGCGGCGACGCTCGCCGCGCTTGCCGCAGGTCTCGAACCCTTGCTGGTGCCGGTCGGCCTCGAGGGCGCGCGTTTGGGGGAGATTGCCCGATCCGCCGGGTGCGTCGCGATCGCGGGCCCGAGCGCCTATGGTCCGCTTAATCTGGAAGACGTGCTGTTCGAGGGGGCGGCCAGCTCCGAAATCGTCCGCTTCGTCGCAACGCTCGGCCCGGGTCAGGCAGACGGCGCCATCGATCTCGCGCCGGAACGTTTGCGCCCAAGCCGCGTGCAGCTTCCTCATTTTGGCGAGGCTCGGCCTCGTCTCGGTACCCTCAACTCGCAAGGCGAACCGCTCTTCCACGAGCAAAGCGCGCTACTCGCAGCAGCGCTGGACTTGGTCGGCAAAGCCAGAATTGCTGCAAGCTCTAACATCCTGTCGACGCTCTCGCCGGCGTCTTTCGCCAGCTTCGTGAGCGGGCCCGTTGCGAGCCTCCTGTCGGGCGCACCGTTGGCGCTGTTCGGACCGTTCGAGGCGGCAAGCTTCGTCGCGCTGCTCGAGGCCCTCGCGCCATGTCATTGCGTCTGTCCTGCGACGATCCTGCCGGACCTGCAGCGCGCAGGCCTCCTCCGCAATGACGTTCTTGCCTCGATGATTGCAGTGAGACGTCGCGACGGCGCGCTTCAGTTTGAGGGCGATTGCCCGCTCATCGACGTGCAGGCACTCGGCGAGAGCGGCATTGACGTCCAGCGCACGACCCCGGCGAAGTCGCAACCGGCCCCTATATCAGGTGAAGTGCTCGCACCGGTCCCGCCGTTGCAGCAGGCCGAACGGAGCTGGAGATGACGTTCGCTTCCGAAACACCCGAGCCGGTGACCATCGACATCGTCTCCGATGTCGTGTGTCCCTGGTGTTATATCGGCAAGCGCAATCTCGAAGCGGCGCTGGCGACATTGCCCGCCGATGACGTCCAAATCCGCTGGCGTCCGTATCAACTCGATCCCACCATTCCGCCGGAGGGAATTGCGCGGCGCGCCTATCTCGAACGCAAGTTCGGCGCCCGTGTCGATGAAATCTACGCCCGCCTTGCTGCCGCTGGCCGGGACGCCGGTCTCGACTTCGCCTTCGATCGCATCGAGCGCTCGCCAAACACGCTCGACGCGCATCGGCTCATCCGCTGGGCACAGTCGGCGGGCAAGCAGAATGAAGTCGTCGAGCAGCTGTTCCGAAGCTTCTTCATCGACGGGCGCGATATTGGCGAGCACGCGATCCTGATCGAAACCGCCACGGAAGCGGGGATGGATCCTGACCTGGTCGCTCGACTTCTCGAGGGAGAAGCGGACAAGGAATCCGTGCGCGAGGAGATTGCGACGGCGCAGCGCCTCGGCGTCACCGGCGTGCCTTTCTTCATTTTTGGCGGACGCTTTGGCCTGCCCGGCGCGCAGCCGGCCGAGGTTCTGGTCAGCGCCATCAAGAAAGCTGCCGAGAAAAGCGGCGAACTGGTCGACAACCAGGCGTGATTATCGCACTTGCAGCATAACTCGGCTGCGTTTGCTGCATTGCACAAAATGCCGCACTGTAATGTCACGGCCAGGGAATATGTTTCATCCCATGGACCTGATTCAGACAGCACGCGAAATCATCAAACACCACGTTACTCCCGAGCCGACCTGGCCACCGCGGCAGCTCTCGCTGGCCCTGCAAGGCGGTGGTTCCTTCGGCGCGTTCACCTGGGGCGTACTCGACCGGCTGCTCGACGAGCGTGAGCTTCACTTCGACACGATCAGCGGCGCGAGTGCGGGCGCGGTCAACGCCGTCCTTCTCGCGAGCGGACTTGCCGAAGGCGGTCGCGAGGCTGCGAAAGCTAAGCTGGAGCATTTTTGGCGGCGGATGAGCGAGGCCGCAGCGTTTATGTCTCTCGCCAACGCCGCGCAGCTTCCTGGCATGGCCCCGGGAGGTCTGAGCATGCTGACGCGGGCGCTCGCGCCGCACCAGTTCAATCCGCTCGATCTCAACCCGATGCGCAAAACGCTTGCGGCCGAAGTGGAATTCGAGCGGCTGCGCCGCGAAGCGCCAGTGCATCTGATGATCGCGGCGACGCGCATCAGCGACGGTAAGCTCCGCATCTTCCGCAACGAGGACATCAGCCTCGAAGCGGTGCTGGCCTCAGCTTGCCTGCCGCAGGTGCATCGGGCGGTCGAGATCGAGGGCGAGCTCTATTGGGATGGCGGCTACGTGGCCAATCCGCCGCTCGTGCGGCTTGTGCATGAATCCGAGACGTCGAACATTCTCGTCGTGCAGATCACCCCTGTGAAAATCGACCATGCGCCGACGACGTCGGGCGAGATCGCCAAGCGGGTCGATCAGATCACGTTCAACTCGTCCCTCAATAGCGACCTGGATACGCTTGAACTCGCGGCCGAAGTTGGCGCGGGGCCGAAGATCAAGAACCTGAAAATCGACCGCATAGCCGCGGACGAACTCGTCGAGAATCTTGCCGAAAAGAGCGCCACCGACCTCGACTGGCCCTTCCTCGTCCGTCTGCGCGACAGCGGCCGGCTCGCCGCGGAGAAATGGCTGCGCAAACCCGAACACCATTAGCGGCCTGGAGCGGCGCCCGTTGAAGCCGGCTTTGGCGCTGCATCGTTGATCGCGTCTCGTCCGGGCCCCATGATGGGCACGGGAGAACGCCAGTGATCCTCGACGCTCAGCAGCCAATGCGGATGTTCGACCCGCCGTTTCCGCAGTCGCGCGGCGAATACATCACCATTCTGGCGCACTACCATCGCGCCGAGATCGCGCGGATGGCGGGCTGGCGCGACCGCATCGACCGCACCACGAATTGGGCGATCACCGTTTGCGCGGCGATGCTGTCGCTCACGTTCTCCACGCCGACGGCGCATCACAGCGTGCTCCTCTTCGGCATGCTGCTCGTGCTGCTGCTCTTGCTCATCGAGGCGCGGCGCTACCGCTTCTTCGACGTTTATCGTCGACGCGTGCGCGCCATGGAGCGCAATTATTATGCGCAGGTGTTCAATCCCACGAGCGACGTCGCGCCGCAATGGGCGCGTGCGCTCGGTGAGGATTTGCAGCGCCCCACCTTTGTCATCAGCCATCGTCAGGCGATGTCGCGGCGACTGAAGCGCAATTACATCTGGATGTTTCTCCTGCTGGCGCTCGCATGGGTGCTGAAGATATCGACCGGCACCGCGCAAGCGATCGGCTCGGCATCCGCCGAAGCGGGCGTGCATCGCAGCTGGTACGCCGGCGCCGATATCGGGCCGCTTCCAGGCCTGCTGGTGATGGCTACCCTCGTCGTCTTTTACGGCTGGCTGCTCTATACCGCGTTCTGGCTCTACCGCGGCCGTCCCGACGCGGACGACGGCATGGTGCATGTATGACGGGACTGGCAGGAAGCCCGGTTCTGGCCAGTTACGTGAGAAGTTGGCCCGTCGTTCTGTAGGTATCGATGTACGCGGTGAGAAACGCGTCGTTCGAAGAATACCGACCCAACAAGTCGGGATGTGCCTGTTCGTAAGCGGCGACGTCGAAACCGGTGCTGCGGCCTTCCGCCATTCCGTTGTTAATGTAGTGCGAAGCGCCTGCATCGCGGTCGGCGCCGAAGGCCATCATCAGATCTGAATATTGCGCGATATAGTCCAGCCCGTCGAAGCTTGTGGTTCGCCCCTCTCTGTAGCCGTTGGTGATGAAGTGGGCGGCACCAGCCTGTTCGTTCGCTCCGAAAGCGGTGATCAAATCGCGATAGCTCGCGATATACTCCAGCCCATCGAAGCTTGTTGTACGACCTTGGTTGTGGCCGTTCTCGATGTACTGATAGGCACCGGCATCGCCATTGGGCCCCAGCGTGGCAATCAGATCGGGATTGCTCGCGATATAATCCAGGCCGTTGAAAGTGGTGCGGCGCCCCTCATTCAATCCATTATTGATGAAGTGCGTGGCCCCCGCATCGTCCACGGCGCGAAGCGAACCGGCCGGTGCGAAGGCATTGATCAAATCAGTGTAGCTGGCGATGTAATCGAGCCCATCGAAAGTGGTCGTCCGCCCTTCTCTGTACCCGTTGGTGATGAAGTGCGTCGCGCCGGCCTGTTCGTTTGCGCCGAAAGCGCTGATCAAATCGCGATAGCTCGCGATATAGTCCAGCCCGTCAAAGCTTGTTGTACGACCGGCGTTATGGCCGTTCTCGATGTAGTGATAGGCGCCGGCATCGCCGTTCACGCCAAAAGCAGCAATCAGGTCGGGATAGCTCGCGATGTAATCCAGGCCGTTGAATGTCGTGCTGCGGCCCTCGTCAAGTCCGTGGTTGATGAAGTGCGTGGCTCCGGCATCGTCCATCGCGCTGATCGACCCCACCGGTGCAAACGCATTTATCAAATCGCTGTAGCTGGCGATGTAATCGACACCATCGAAGGTCGTCGTTCGGCCTTCTCTGAAGCCGTTTGTGATGAAGTGCACCGCGCCAGCCTGTTCGTTCGCACCGAAAGCCCTGATCAAATCGCTATAGCTCGCGATATAGTCGAGCCCGTCGAAGCTTATTGTCCGCCCCTGGTTGTGGCCCGTCTCGATATAGTGATAGGCGGCGGAATCGCCGTTCACCCCAAAGGCACCAATCAGGTCGGAATAGCTCGCGATGTAATCCAGCGCATTAAAGCTTGTGCTGCGGCCCTCATTCAATCCGAGCGTGATGAAGTGCGTGGCCCCGGCATCCTCGACCGCGCTGAGCGACCCGACCGGTGCGAACGCATTAATCAGATCACTGTAGCTTGCGATGTAATCAAGACCGTTGAAGGTATGACGCGCCTCTCGCTAGGCTCGAAAGTGCTGTACCAGTTGCGCATCGCTGCCTGGTCTGAACCAAAAGCCCGGGTGAGATCGGCAAAGCTCGCCTCAAAGTTGGACATGTCGATGAAATGATTGAAGCCCGAGGCTGTGTTGCTGTATGTCAGATCGTTCGGGTGAACAGCGGCGGGGCGCGCATTCCTTCCGCTTAGCGCTAAATTGTTGGCATGAACACCGGCGGGGGCCGCATTCCTTCCGCTAAGCGCTGGATCGTTCGCATGAATCGGAGTCTGCACACCGCCCACGAAATAGACGGGACCCGCCGCCCTCTGCGGTACGTTACCGGCGGCATCTGTGAGCCCCGCAACGGGAGTGAAGTCGAGCTCTAGCGTGCCGCTGCCGGTCCCTGTGGCAACCGCGATCGTATAGGGAATTGCCCCGCCGCCGGTGACAGATGTAATGGCAGCACCGCTGATTCCAGCACTGCTCCTCAACGTAAAATCATTCGCACTCAGCGGCCGTGTGACGGGCTCGGAGAAGCCAAGCGTGTACGACACGCTGCTGCCGGCCGATGCCATCAGATTGGGTCGGGCGGTCAGGGATGCCGTCGGCGCAATAGTGTCGATGACGATGGTCTGTGCGGCAGCAGTCACGGCACGGTTCCGCGCGACGTCGGTCGCTTCCGCGTGCAGGGCATACTGTCCGTCGCGCGCGAGATTGGTCGTGAACGTCCAAGTGGCGCCGGTGACGAGGGCGGCACCGAGGTCTGTCGTGCCGTTATAAATTTCGACCGGACCACTCGTTCCGTCAGAATCGAATGCGATACCGGTGAGCGTCACCGATGAAGAGCGGGTGATCCTGTCAGTGCTCGATGACCCCGTATCAGCCGCGAGCGCCTGGCCCATGATCGCAAGCGTCGGCGCGGTCGTATCGAGCGTGATCGCCGGCTCGCGGCCAGTGTAACTCCTATTTCCGGCAATGTCGGTCGCTTGGGCAGACAATGCGTGCCAACCGTCGCCCGATAGCGTCGTGCTAAACGTCCAGGAATTGCCGGTGACGGTCGCAGAGCCGAGCGACGCCGCGCCGTCGTAGATCTGGACGCTGCTGACGCCGGAACCCGCATCCGAGACCGTGCCGGTCAGAGTGACGCCGCCCGAATTCGTGATCAGGTCGCTGTCGCTGGAGCCGGTGTCGGCCGACAGTGTTTGACTAGCAATGGCGAGCGCTGGGCCGGTATGGTCGATCAGAATGGTCGGTTCCGCGGCAGTTATTGTGCGGTTGCCGGCGACGTCAGTCACCTGTGCATGCAAGGCGTATTGTCCCTCCTGCGACAGCCAAGTGGAGAATGTCCAGGAGCTGCCGGTTAGGGTCGCGGCACCAAGATCCGTTGTGCCGTTGTAGATTTCGACGGAAGCGCCGTTTGCATCGGCCGCGGTGCCGGTGAGGGTTACCTGGGCAAATTGGGTGATTCCATCACTAGAGCTTGCCCCTGTATCTTGCGACAGAGTTTGCGTGGCGATGCTTGCGGTCGGCGCTGTTGTGTCGATGAGGATCGTCGGTTCGGCCAAGGTTGTCGTGCTCTCGCCGGCCATATCCGTAACGACACCCTGCAGCGCGTAAGACCCCGCGGCGAGCGTCGTAGCGAAAGACCAATCACTGCCGTTCACGGTCGCGGGGCCTAGATCCGTCGCACCGTTGAAAATCTCCACGCCGGAAATGCCGTTCACCGCGGACGCCGTGCCGGTGAGCGTCACGCGGCCGTCGCTGGTAATGCGATCGGTCTGCCCGGTTATCCCGCTTCCCGTGTCATTCGCCAGAACCTGACTCGTGATTGCCACCTGCGGCGTCGGATCGGGCGTCGAGGACAGCGGGGGCTGCGACGTCGGAGAGGAGCTCGACACGTAATATCGGCCGTTCAGACCAATATCGATAAGCGATGCAGAAGTCGGCTGCTCGCCAGCGTATTCAATTATCAGGTCGTCATGAGCGGGATCGCTGTCCCCTTCGGCGACGAGATCGTAGCCCTGGAGGTTGCGATCGTAGCCAAAAGCGAAATTCGAGAAGGTGTCGCTGCCGGAACTATCCGTCACCGTGAGACTGCCGGAAACGGCACCGGTTGTGTAGTTGATGGCAAGGGTACCCGAAACCGACGCGAGCGGCGGGTTTGGGCCGAATCCCAGGACTTGATCGCCCGGGACGGTGATATCGACGATGTTTGCCACCTATCCCGCTCCTTGAAGAATATGCGCCCTTACGCCGGGCAGCGTCAGGGCAGGACATCCCCGCTGGCTTCCCCGATACTTTGGCTGGGTATTTTCCGGTCGGAGAAGTTGCAATGCTTTCGGGCGTCAAAAAGGCCGATAGGAGGCGGATTGTGTAAGGCCTGTGACGCAACCGCCACAGCCGCTCCCGGCACTTTAGCCGCAGCTGAACATTAATGAACAACCATTGAACACTGGCTTTGAACTGAGGTCCGCGAACACGCCGATTGGGCGGCGTGGATTTGCCGGGTTGCTCGCCACGGCCCCTTAGGATTGTCTCATTAGGAAGCAGCGAAATCAGATACCGTGCGCGCTGAGGCGCGCTGTGAACCGCAAAAGAGCCGCGGCGCTTACGCGCCGCGGCTCCTAGTTCGATCAGAAGTCGGTCCAGGCACCGCCGCGCCAGTAGCCGCGGCCTTCATGCTCGCGCCACCGGAAATGCTCACTTGGCCCCCACTTCCAATCGTCCTCATGCACCACGACGCCGGCGGCGGGCGGATACTCGTAGACGGTGGTCGTGTGCCAGCAGTCGCCGTCGCCATTGCAAACGATCCGGGCCGAGGCAGTTGTTGCCGTCAAGACGAAGGCGCTCGCGCCGAGGAAAGCCCCGGCAGCGATCTTGCTCAGTGTTTTCATGGGAAGAGCCTCCATTGTTGCTTCCGGACGGCAACTAACGGCGCAGAACGGTTGCGGTTCCTGCTGCTGACCTATGGGAATCGCTCGGGACAAACTGGATCAAGGGGGTGCGTGCAAAGCAGAGCCCGGCGGCGCGCGAACGCGACCGGGAGCGCGCGAATAGTCTGATCTGTGCCAGCCCGAAACAGCTCTTTAGACGGCATTAACCATTCTCGTCTTAGCGTTGCTGAGAACGAGGATTTTGGCGATGCACAACGACTTAGCATGGGCGGTGCTTGGAGTTGACCCGGCAACGGGCAAACTGGTCGAAGACGCCGCCAAGAAACGGGGCGCCAGCGTCGGGCGTTGGCTGGAACTGACGCTAGGGGAAGCGCGGGCTGCCGCTGCCGAACGGGCATCGGTGGAGCTAGCTTCCCGCAAGCGAGAGCAGCACTTGCGCGATCTCATGGCCGACATGGCCGAGTCGCTGATGGCCGCCGCCGAGCTCTTGAGGAAGGACAAGGCTCCAACCGAGGAGATGAGTGCGCAACGGGCCGAGCTGGCCGCTCCTCTGCATCGCGCTGCAACCGAAATGGATGCGTCTGCCCCCAACGTGGAAAACATCCAGGCCTGGATGCGGCGCCTGGAAGACAATGCGCCGCAAGCGAGTGCAAAGCCGGCGCGCCGCGGCTTTCTGCGTCGCTCCGCCTAAAAAAGGCGGTGCCCGCATCAGCTACTTTGAGCGTCCGGTCCTTGGCGCCTCAAGCTGCCCACCAAATCAAGGGCCGCGGGCTCAAAACCGGCTCTGCCTCGCTCAAACTCACGTCGCCATACTCCTCCAGGATGAAGGCGTCGTGGTATATTCTGCCAGGGCTTTCGACGCAGTAGAATGCGATTCCGCCCGCACCACTCATTGACATCTGGAACGCTAGCCTGCGGGCCTCATCTGCATTCTCTACGCTTCGTGGCTCGTTCGATATCAATGCGCCCTTGTCCGTTCGTGAGAACGACATGGCGAAGTAGCGCTCCCCGGCACGCATCACTGACAATAACGCACGTGTTGTTTCGCCGCCGATCGCACGAAAAGCCCGCCGCACAGGGCGCGAAAAGCTTAGCAAGAACTATGCCTGACGGGCGGAGACGGCATTTACAAATGTGAAGCGGACCTGCGATCAGAGCGGCACATGAGCTCGAGCCAGCCGTTCGGGGGCCCGACCGTTCAAGGCTCAGAGTGCCACGCTGACGGCGGCTTTGGCGGCGGGATCGCGACGCACCTGCGGTGCGATCGCTCGCAAATACAGGATGCCGCTCTCCCGCCGGCGAAGTCTCAAATGAGTGGCTTGGGTTCGAGCCGGAGAACAGGAGGCCCAAGCTTCGCACCTGATTTTGGCATCCGTGATATCGCCGGCAATGAAGGTGGTGAGATCCGCCATCCTGAGTCTGTTCGACTCATTGGCTATATACATTTCGGCTATATAGAAATCGCCAAGTCTGTGGTCCAAGGCAGCCTCCCGCCCGACGAACCAACTCGAATCACTCCCGCGAACATTTGTGCCGTAAGAGAATAGTTCGGTTCTCAAATTTTATGGGGAGGAAGAGAAGCCGGAAACAAGCTTTCTATGCACATGCGGCACGCGAGCAACACAGTCGCGGCCAGCGCGCGCTGCGTGTTTGCAGCATCTACTGATGTGCTGCGCGGCCGTCCGACTGACTTGCAAGGGCTGTTTTCGATAAATGCGCATAAACGGCGTGGCTTGCGGCCGTTATGTCGCCGACGAAAACCAACAATGCCGCGCTTGTCAGTGCCGCGACAACGAGAATGCGACACAATAAATAGCCAGGTTGAGGCATCTAAGGGGCTCCGCGTTTGGCGACCGGCGCGCGGCCGGCCACCGTGCTTTAGTCGGTTCGAGACTTGATTATGGTGCCGGGCCTCTGAACGCGCTGAGCTGAAGCTCCAATGGATCGCGGGACAATTCAGCCAATCTGAAGCGCCGCCTGCGCCGCAATTCGAGAAAACGGAGACGCCATAGTCTCCTGCTCAGTGTCGAAAACGTGCGTTCATGTGCTATCCGCATTGCTACCGCCCTTTGCTGCCCCCGCAGCCCAAGGGCCCCTCAGCGCCTCGCCGGCCAAGGTTAACAAGAATGGTTAACGGAGGGTAAAACGGACGCGCCGACGCGGCGGTCAGAGTGCGGTTTGCCGATGATGGAGGCGGGCGCAAGCAGTAGCGAGCCGAAGCGGGTCACGCGCGCGCAGCAGCCAGAAACGGGCGCGCTCCGAATGGTCTCGCCATCCACACCTAGCGCCCCCTCCCCAGCAAGATCGGGCGCCCGTGCTGGCCGCCCGGCGGAGATTCCGCGAGCCGCCTCAGGCCCTTACCGGCCGGCCTGAAAGCACTATCCCCGCTCTTCCCAGCCGGGCCAAAAACCACTATATCTTGTTATCAGCCTGTGACCGTTCACCACCTATTGACACGAATCTCTCAAACTCGCCAACGAATCGGTTGCGGAAGAGGCTGAGACTCGCCGAACCTAGCCCGGTTTGAGACTCGAGGGGCAAAAGCAAAATGCGGATCGAACGCCACTACACCAAAGCCGGTCAGAGCCCCTATGCGGGGCTCGAATTCCGCACGACCAAGAGTGAAATCCGCAATCCCGACGGCTCGATCGTCTTCTGCCTCGAGGGCATCGAAGTGCCGGCGACCTGGAGCCAGGTCGCCGCGGATGTGCTCGCGCAAAAATACTTCCGTAAGGCCGGCGTCCCGGCGCGGCTGAAGCGCGTCGAAGAAAACAACGTCCCCTCCTTCCTTTGGCGCTCGGTGGCCGACGAAGCGGCGCTCGCCGATCTTGCCAAGGAGGCGCGCTACACGAGCGAAATCTCGGCAAAGCAGGTCTTCGACCGGCTCGCCGGCGCCTGGACCTATTGGGGCTGGAAAGGCGGCTACTTCGATGCCGACGAGGATGCTTCGGCCTTCTTCGATGAACTGCGCTACATGCTCGCCGCCCAGATCGCGGCGCCGAACTCGCCGCAATGGTTCAACACCGGCCTGCATTGGGCCTATGGCATCGATGGCCCGAGCCAGGGCCACTTCTACGTGGACTTCGGGACCGGCAAACTCGTCAAGTCGAAATCCTCCTACGAGCACCCGCAGCCGCACGCCTGCTTCATCCAGTCCATCAATGACGACCTCGTCAACGAGGGCGGCATTATGGACCTCTGGGTGCGCGAGGCGCGGCTGTTCAAATACGGCTCCGGCACCGGCACGAATTTCTCCGCGTTGCGCGGCGAGAACGAGAAGCTTTCGGGCGGCGGCCGTTCCTCCGGCCTCATGTCGTTTTTAAAGATCGGCGACCGCGCCGCCGGCGCGATCAAGTCGGGCGGCACGACAAGGCGCGCGGCTAAAATGGTGATCGTCGACGTCGACCATCCCGACGTCGAGCAGTTCATCGACTGGAAAGTGCGCGAAGAGCAGAAAGTCGCCGCCCTCGTCACCGGCTCGAAAATCGTCAAGAAGCACATGAAGGCGGTGCTGCGCGCCTGCGTCAATTGCGAGGGCGACGGCGACGATTGTTTCAATCCGGAGAAGAACCCGGCTTTGAAGCGCGAAATCCGCCTCGCGCGGCGGGCCGAGGTGCCGGATAATTACATCAAGCGCGTCATCCAGTTCGCGCGCCAGGGCTATACCGACATCGCCTTCGATACCTACGACACCGACTGGGATTCGGAGGCCTACCTGACCGTCTCCGGCCAGAACTCGAACAATACGGTGCGCGTCACCGACGAGTTCCTGCGCGCCGTCGAGGGCGACAAGGAATGGGCGCTGACGAAACGCCTCGACGGCAAGCCGCACAAGGTCCTGCCGGCGCGCGAGCTCTGGGAAAAAATCGGCTACGCCGCCTGGGCGTCGGCGGATCCTGGCATCCAGTTCCACACGACGATCAACGACTGGCACACGTGTCCGAAGGGCGGCGACATTCGCGCGTCGAATCCGTGCTCGGAATACATGTTCTTGGACGACACCGCGTGCAATCTCGCGTCCTTGAACCTGCTGACGTTCCGCACTTCACCTCCCCTTACAAAGGGGAGGTCGACCGGCATCGCCGGTCGGGAGGGGATCGGCGGGAATGAGACCCCCACCCGGTCTGCTTCGCAGACCGACCTCCCCCTTTCTGGGGGAGGTGGTCTCAACTTCAACATCGCCGCCTACGAGCACGCCGTGCGCCTGTGGACGATCGTCCTCGAAATCTCCGTCCTCATGGCGCAATTTCCCTCGAAGGAGATCGCCAAGCTCTCCTACGAGTACCGCACGCTCGGTCTCGGCTACGCCAATGTCGGCGGCCTCTTGATGTCGTCCGGCATCGCCTACGATTCCGACGCCGGCCGCGCCATTTGCGGCGCCTTGTCCGCGATCATGACCGGCATTTGCTACAAGACTTCCGCCGAAATGGCGGCGGGTCTCGGTCCCTTCGCGCGCTACCAGGAAAACGCTGCCGACATGCTGCGCGTCATGCGCAATCATCGCCGCGCGGCTTACGGCGAGGCGGCGGGCTACGAGAAGCTGGCGGTCGCCCCCGTGCCGCTCGATCATGCCGCCTGCCCCGACCCCGAGCTGATCGCGCACGCCAAACAAGCCTGGGACGATGCGCTGCGCTTCGGCGAAGCGCACGGCTATCGCAATGCGCAGACGACCGTCGTCGCGCCGACCGGCACGATCGGCCTCGTCATGGATTGCGACACGACCGGCATCGAGCCCGACTTCGCGCTCGTTAAATTCAAGAAGCTCGCCGGCGGCGGCTATTTCAAGATCATCAACCGCGCCGTGCCCGAGGCGTTGCGCACGCTCGGCTACCGCGAGTCGGAGATCGCCGAGATCGAGGCGTACGCCGTCGGCCACGCGAGCCTGAAACAGGCGCCGGCGATCAACACGTCGAGCTTGCGCGCACGCGGCTTCACCGAGGAGAAGCTTGTGGCTGTCGAGGCGGCGCTCGCCTCGGCTTTCGACATCAAGTTCGTCTTCAACAAATGGACGCTCGGCGCGGATTTTTTGACCGGCACCTTAAAAGTGCCGGCGGAAAGGCTTGAAGATCCCACTTTCGATCTCCTTGCATATCTGAACTTCTCGCGCGCCGAGATCGACGCTGCCAACATCCATGTTTGCGGCGCGATGACGCTCGAAGGCGCGCCGTTCCTCAAACCCGAGCATTACCCCGTCTTCGATTGCGCCAATCCCTGCGGGCGCACGGGCAAGCGCTATCTCTCGGTCGAGAGTCACATCCGCATGATGGCGGCGGCGCAGCCCTTCATCTCCGGCGCGATCTCGAAGACGATCAACATGCCGAACGACTCCACCGTCGAGGATTGCAAGGAGAGCTACATGCTGTCCTGGCGACTCGCGCTCAAAGCCAACGCGCTTTATCGCGACGGCTCGAAACTGTCGCAGCCGCTGAATTCACAGCTGATCGAGGACGAGGCCGACGAGGACGAGGAGGCGATCGCCGAGATTGTCGCCGCCAACACCCCTGCCCGCGCCGCTGCAGTTGCGGAGCGCATCGTCGAGCGGGTCGTCGAGCATGTCTCGCGCGAGCGCGAGAAGCTGCCGAACCGGCGAACCGGCTATACGCAGAAAGCGATCGTTGGCGGCCACAAGGTCTATTTGAAGACCGGCGAATACAAGGACGGCCGCATCGGCGAGATCTTCATCGACATGCACAAGGAGGGCGCCGCCTTCCGCTCGCTCATGAACAATTTCGCCATCGCGATCTCGCTCGGCCTGCAATACGGCGTGCCGCTGGAAGAATTCGTCGACGCGTTCACCTTCACGCGTTTCGAGCCTGCCGGCCTTGTGCAGGGTAACGACACGATCAAGAACGCGACGTCGATTCTTGATTACGTGTTCCGCGAGCTCGCTGTGTCCTATCTCGGGCGCTACGACTTGGCCCACGTGCAGCCCGAGGACATGGCGTTCGACGCGCTCGGCCGCGGCGAGGACGAGGGCAAGGCGCCGGAAGGCGCGACTCATGCGGGACAGCCGATGTTGCCGGGCGTGGTGTCGCGCGGGCTCGTGCGCTCGAAGCCGGGCGACGGGCTGAAACTGGTGCAGGGCGGCGTGCATGAGGCGCGCACGTCGTCGATGCCGATGGGGCTTGCGACTGCGGGCGCGACGGCGCTGAAAGCGGATGTGCAAGAGTCGCGCGAACTCGCCGAGCTTGCCTGGGCCGAGCCGGAACCTGTCGCGCGCGTCGCCGACAAACGCGCCGAGGCGCGGATGAAGGGCTATACGGGCGAAGCCTGCTCCGAGTGCAACAATTTCACCCTCGTGCGCAATGGTACATGCCTCAAGTGCGATACTTGCGGCAGCACGACGGGATGTTCCTAGGAAGCCTCTGATTGATTACCGATCATCTCGTTCGACATCGAACTAGGTCTGAGATTGCGGACCTAGCGATGCGCGCCAGGATGATCGGTCATATCGATCGATCGATCACCTTTAACATCGTTACTTACATTCGAAAGCTTCGCGGTGCCGAGATTCCTGGCAAGGGCAAGTTGGGCCTGAAATTATCTAAACACGGTCCCGATTTGCCACTCGCCTTTGTGACATACTGTCCACTGACCCTGCACGTTGACTCGCAGGTTTGGTCTGACGGCGAGGAAAACGAACCTGAGGCACGCCGTATTCTCGCGCACGAGCTAGGACACATCTTTCTTCATGACTATTATGCGCAGCCCTATTCAGGCGAGAGAAAGAAGTGGATTCAGAGAGAGGAAGAATCTGCCGAGTGGCAAGCGAACGTGTTTGCCGACTACTTTCTTTTGCTACATCATCACACGACGGTCCTTCCACCAACGGATTTGGCGATTCGCGCGTGTATCCCTTTAGACATCGTACGGCGCTTCCAAGATGTGAAACCGGTAATGGCCGGGGAAGCATGTCCTGGATGTGGCAACTTCAGTTTGGTAAGGACGGGCACGCTGTTGAATTGCCAGTGCGGGATTGCGATGGAGCAATAGATGTTGGAACGCGGCGATGTAGCGATGATCGTTGCTTTGCTTAGCGCGGTCTTCAGTGGATTTCAGGCATATCTAGCGCATCGGAGAGATAAGCGAGAGCAGGCGGACCGAGACCCGATTTTTGATCTCGTTGTTGAGCCGCCGCCGGATCCAAATCTTTTTTGCCTTGCGGCTTTCGAGCTTCGCAACAGGAGCGCGTACACTCCTCGTAAGCTGGCATTGCAAGTCGTCTTGCCGCAGTCCGCAATGATTATTGTCGACAATGATGGGTCACGTCTTTACCCAAGACGGCGCTACGGTCGTCCCACCGACATCCGGGAGTTTCGGCCGAAGGTCGACCTGCTTCCGGGAGATCGGCACATGTGGAAGTTCCAGATCGCTTCACGCGATAACAGAGCCTCCGAATTAGTAGCGCGTATTTCCTTCGAGTCTGCTGCGTCGCCGCGGCGGGTTACAAAGGCCCTCATCAGGGAAGTGCCGGCGTCTTAAGTGTCCGTTGGCTGCGCTCTCCGGCAGCGGTTGATGACAAAGTGGTCTCCACGTTGCCCGCACCACCCTACTCCGGCGGATGCCAATGCGGCGCGGTGCGATCCGGGGGCCAAACGGCTCGATGATTGCAGCACTTGCTCCTGGATTGCTTCGTCGCTCACGCTCCTCGCAATGACGGCGACCGATGAGACGCGATATCGATGCAGGCGCCCTCCCTCCCTTTCAGGGGAGGGTGCCGAGCGAAGCGAGGCGGGTGGGGTCTGGCGCATCTCGAAATTGAAGTAGACCCCACCCGGCCGCGCTGTTTGCGCATCGGCTGGTCCGAAAACCGCTTCGCACTTTCGGGCCGACGCGAAGCGCGGCCACCCTCCCCTGAAAGGGAGGGAGTCGCTAATGATCAGCCGCCGTGAAATTGATGGATGCTGGCCCTCCCCACACCGGCGTATGCCAATTTGGCGCGGTGCGGTTTTCGTGCGATCCGCCACGCGATCGCGCCCGCATCTGCTTCTCCCGCAAGCAACAAATAATTCGTTCAAAGTCCACCGACCACATATTCGCGCGTACTGCTGCGGAGTAATGCGCCTCAACGGCAGCCCATAGACAACGTCACATACCTCTCCAAATATGGCCGCGGGCCGATCTGGGAGAAAATCATGATCAAGGTAGTGGCGCGACCTGTGCGCTCAACTGCGCTCGCGCTCGTTGGCGCGGCATTCATCAGCGGCGCAACTGTCGCAGCACGTGCGGCGGACAAGATCAGCGAGCAGGACGCGCATGCAATCGGCGTGTCCGCCTATCTCTATTTTTATCCGCTCGTCACAATGGAGCTGACGCGCAAGCAGCTCACCAACGCGGCAAGGGCTGACGGCATTCACGCGCCGATGAACGCTTTCGCCAACATACCGGCTTATCCGACTGCCGACATGAGAGCCGTGGTGCGGCCGAACTTCGACACGCTGTATTCAAGCGCATGGCTCGATTTGACCAAAGGCCCGGTCGTCGTGTCCGTGCCGGAGACGCATGGACGCTATTACCTCTTGCCGATGCTCGACATGTGGACCGACGTTTTTGCTTCGCCGGGCTGGCGCACGACGGGCACTGTGGCCGGCAGTTTTGCCGTCGTGCCGCCGGGCTGGAGCGGCACGCTTCCAAGCGGGGTCACGCGTGTCGATGCGCCGACCGCCTATGTCTGGATCATCGGCCGCACCAAAACCGATGGTCCGCCGGATTATGACGCGGTTCACACGATCCAGGCGGCGCTCAAGATCACGCCGGTTGCGGGCTGGGGTAAGCCGGTCGAGCCTGCCGCCGGCTCCGTCGACCCCGCCGTCGACATGAAGACGCCGCCGAAAGAGGCAGTCGATGCGATGCCGGCGGGGAAGTTCTTCGCTTATGCCGCCGAGATCATGAAGCTGCAGCCGCCGCACATCACCGATCAGCCGATCCTCGCGGAGATGAAACGGGTCGGCCTGGAGCCCGGCAAAAGTTTCGAACTCGAAAAAGCCGATCCCGCTATCAAAGCCGGAGTGGAAAACGCGCCGGACGATGCTCAAAAACTGATGGCGTGGAAGGTGCGCAGCCTCGCGCGCGTCGTCAATGGGTGGTCGATGAACACCGATACGATGGGCGTTTACGGTAATTACTACTTGAAGCGCGCGATTGTGACGCAACTCGGTCTCGGAGCCAACCTGCCGGAGGATGCGATCTACCCGCTCAATCTCGGCGACGAAGCCGGCAAGCCGCTCGACGGCGCGAGCGCCTACACCCTGCATTTCGAAAAGGGTGCCACGCCGCCGACGGACGCGTTTTGGTC
>JAFASC010000037.1 GCA_019244955.1 Methylobacteriaceae bacterium
TGACGCCAAGCCGCGGGCCCGCCCGCAAAGCGTGCCGGCAAGCCCTTCCTGAGCTTTGATGTCTGCTCATCTCTACGACGCGCTGACGGCGCGCTTTCCAAAACGCGACAAGCCGTTTCTGACGACTGCGGAAGGACGCAGCGTCTCCTACCGCGAATTGAACGAAGGGTCGGGTCGCATTGCCTCGGTCCTGCGTGATCTCGGCGTCGAGCCGGGTGACCGCGTTGCCGTTCAGGTGCAAAAATCGCCGGAGGCGGTCCTCCTCTATCTTGCATGTCTGCGCGCCGGCGCGGTGTTCCTGCCGCTGAACACGGCCTACACGCCGGTGGAGGTCGGCTATTTCCTCGGCGACGCCGAACCGAAGGTGTTTGTCTGCGATCCGGCGCGGCGTGAGGAGTTCGCCGAGGCAGCACAAAATGCGCGCGTACGGCGGGTCGAAACACTGGACGAGAGTGGCGGCGGATCGTTGATGCAAAAGGCGAAAGCTGCGCCCCCCGAATTCGCCAATACGTCACGCGAGCCGGACGATCTCGCGGCCATTTTGTACACATCCGGCACGACCGGCCGCTCCAAAGGCGCGATGCTCTCCCAGGAAAATCTCGCCTCGAACGCGCGTACGCTCGTCGAGTATTGGCGCTTCGGGCCGAAGGACGTGCTTTTGCACGCGCTACCGATCTATCACACGCACGGGCTCTTTGTTGCCATCAACACGCTTTTGATGGCGGGAGGGTCGTTGCTCTTCCTCCCGCGCTTCGATGCAGACACGGTCATTCGCCTGTTGCCAGAGGCGACAAGCATGATGGCGGTCCCCACCTTCTATACGCGGCTCCTGCAGCATCCCAAGCTCAACCCCGCGCTCCTCAAGCATATGCGGCTCTTCACGTCCGGCTCCGCACCGCTGCTTGCCGAGACGCATCGCGAATGGGGCGCCAAGACCGGTCATTCCATCCTCGAGCGCTACGGAATGACGGAAACCAACATGAACACGTCAAACCCATATGAGGGTGAGCGGATTCCTGGTTCAGTCGGTTTTCCGCTGCCGGGCATTTCGTTGCGGGTCGTCGATCCTGACACGGCGGCGCCCGTCCGGCGTGGCGAAGTCGGCATGATTGAGGTCGCAGGACCCAACGTTTTCAAGGGTTACTGGCGCATGCCGGAGAAAACGGCTGAGGAGTTCACGTCAGACGGCTACTTCAAGACGGGCGATCTCGGACGCGTCGACGAGAGGGGGTATGTGTACATCGTCGGTCGCGGCAAGGATCTCGTGATTACCGGCGGTTTCAACGTCTATCCCAAGGAGGTCGAGACCGAAATCGACGCCTTACCCGGCGTCGCCGAAAGCGCGGTGATCGGCGTACCGCATCCCGATTTCGGCGAGGGCGTCACTGCGGTCGTGGTGCGCAAGAATGGTGCGAAGATCGACGAGCGCGAGATTTCACGCGCTCTGGACGGGCGGCTCGCTAAGTTCAAACTGCCGAAGCGCATCCTGTTTGCCGATAACCTGCCGCGCAATGCGATGGGCAAGGTGCAGAAGAACGTGCTGCGCAACACGTATCGGGATATCTACAAGAACGCGGCGTCCTGACCGCCGCGATAATCGTTAACGAAAGCTGAATCGGGCCGAGGCGTGGCGCGGGCTCCTTTCCAAGCGCCTTTAAGCATGCTGCCCGTTTGCTGCGCAGATCGCCTGCGCTGCCGCGGTGCAGCCTAATGCGTTAAGATGTTATTCACAATTTGCCTCATAAATTTGCAATAAATCGATATGTGCCTCAGCCGACAAGCCTGATCACCTTCGACGGCGAGCGACCAAAAGCGGGACAACCCCGTCCGTGTCGATAAATTCAAGGCCCTGCGAGACATCGCGGGGCTTTGTCTTTTTGGCTCACTGGCACGTGTGGAATTGCCAAGCCAACCAAATGTTAACCATAATGAAAGAGGTTGCAGGGAATCGTTAACTTTGCACGAGCACGATTCTCATGACCGAAGCGGACAGCTTGTCTGATATGTCCGAGATGCAGCACGATCGCCCCTTGGAAACGAGGTTCCTTTCCGAGCCGCATCCTGCGGTTCCGGACCCCGTCATGCTCGAGAAAATCGGCAAGGGTCTGCACGAACTGTACGACGGCGTGCCGAAATCGGCGCTGCCCATCTATTTCGGTCCGGTGCTCGGCGAGCTTTATTTGACGCCGCTCTCCCGCCGGCGCGCCTCTTAGCGCTCCTTCATCGCCTCTGAGCCGATCTGCACGAGGGGCGAGAAGATATATTCAAGGATACGCCGGCTGCCCGTCCTGATCTCGACCGTCGTCGCCATGCCTGCCTGCAGCGGGATGTTTGTGCCGTCGACACCGATCAGCGTCGTCTCGGGTTTCAGCGTCACCGGAAAGACTAGATTCTGCGTGCGCTGGGCGACACCGGATTGTGTGCTCCTCGCTTGCTTCTGGTTGCTGTTTGTCTCCGTCTGTTCCGCCTCGGGCTGCGGAATGGCGTCGCGCGCAACCCGCGTGACGCGCGCATTGATCGTGCCGTAGCGCGTGAACGGGAACGACTCGATCTTGACCACGGCCTCCTGGCCTTCCTTGACGAAGCCGATATCCTGGTTTGGCAGGTAGCATTCTATCTCCAGCACGGCATCTTCAGGCACGATCCGCATGATCTCTTCGCCTGACGTCAGCACCTGGCCGACAGTCGTGACCGAGGATGCCTGGATCGTTCCGCTGAGCGGCGCGCGCAACGTCATGTGATCGAGCTTGGCGGCCGACTTCGCGAGCTTCTGCGCATAATCGTCGGCCTGGCGATCGGCTTCGGCGAGCTTTTGCGCATTTTCTGAAATGAACGTCTCGTAAGCCTTTTCCGTGTCGCGTGCGATGACGATAAGGTTGGCGTTCGCCTCGGCGAGCTGGCCGATCTGCTGCGCGAGCGCGGTCTGCTGGTATTGCATCGTTTCGATCGCGTTGAGGAGGTCGGCGCGTGATCCGGCACTCTTCTCGACCAGGGACGCGCGCATCGAGACCCGCTCCTGTTGCGTCGCGACCAGTTGCTTTTGCGCGGTGATTGTCGATTCGAGCCGCTCGCGCTCGGCGCGCTTCTGGTTCGCCTGCGCGTTCAAGCTCGCGACCTGCGCGTTCAGCTGGGCGAGGTCGCTGGCGATCACCCGCTCTTCGCGGAGCCGGATCGGCAGCGGCACATCGGGACCCCAGGGAATTGGGGGTGCCTTGGCGGTCTGTTTTGCACGCGCCGCCTCTATTGAAGTGTGCCGACGCAAGGCCTCGGCCCGGTATGAGGCGAGATTGGTCGTGTATTCGGCTACCTCTGCGGCACCCTCGCTTGGATCGAGTTCGACCAGCACGTCGCCTTGGCTCACGTGCTTGCCGTTCTCGACGTAGGAGGCAAGGACCTTGCCGGTATCGAGCGGCTGGATGACTTTCACGCGTCCGGTCGGCTGAAATTTCCCCTGCGCGGTCGCGATAATGTCGATGCGCCCGAAATAGGACCAGGCGAGAGCTGTCGCGGCAAAGGCGCAGATGATCGACAGAAGCGCGATCCGCACGGGCGAGGGCGGCGTCTCCAGGATTTCCAGTGCGGCCGGAAGGAATTCGTGATCGGAGATGCGGAACGGGCGCGCCGGCACGGGAGCCTTGGGCGCAACGAGGTCGTTCTTTGGATTGCTGACGAGCGTCATGCGGAAGCCTGTGCGGTCTGCAGCGCCCAAAGCCGCGCATAGAGGCCTTGCTTGCGCTTAAGAAGCTCGTCATGGGTGCCCATCTCGACGAGCCGTCCATCTTCGATGCCGATGATCCGGTCGCATTGACGGACGGTCGCGAGCCGATGCGCGATGATGAGCACCGTGCGGTTCTTCACGATCCGCTCCATATTGGCCTGGATCATCCGCTCGCTCTCGTAATCTAGCGCGCTGGTGGCTTCATCGAAGATGAGGATCGGCGGGTTGGTCGCGAGCGCACGTGCGATTGCGATGCGCTGACGCTGACCGCCTGACAAATTCGCGCCGCGCTCCTCGACAATTGTGTCATAGCCGTGCGGCAGTTTGGAGATGAATTCGTCGGCACCTGTGAGCTTGGCGATTGCGATCACCTGGGCGCGCGGCATGGCGGGATTCGCAAACGCGATATTGTCGTGAATCGTGCGATTGAACAGGATGTTCTCCTGCAAGACCACGCCGATATTGCTGCGCAGCCACGCTGGATCGACCTGAGAAAGATCGACCCCGTCGAGCGTGATCTGCCCTTCCTCCGGAATATAGAGGCGCTGGATGAGCTTCGTCAGCGTCGATTTGCCGGACCCCGACGGCCCGACAATGCCGACGACCTCGCCGGCACGAATCGACAGCGACACATGCTTGAGGACCTCGGGTCCACCCGGCCGATAGCGGAAGAGCACGTGTTTGACGTCGATCGCGCCGCGCGGCCGTGGCGGGAGCGCACTGATGGTGTTCGTGCGCTCCGGCGGCATGTTCAAAATGTCGCCGAGGCGCTCGACCGAAACCTGCACCTGCTGGAAGTCTTGCCAAAGCTGCGACAACCTAAGGATCGGCTGCACAGTCTGGTTCGAGATCATGTTGAACGCGACGAGCGCACCGACGGTGAGATCGTTATTGATAACGGCGTATGCACCGAAGAGCAGGAGCAGCGCCGTCGTGAGCTTACTCACATACTGGATCGCCTGCTGGCCGCCCGCGCCCATGAGCTGGGCCTCGAAGCCGGTGCGCACATAGGCGGCAAGGCGTTCTTCCCATTGCGCCTGCATCAGCGGCTCGACGGCGGCAGATTTGACCGTCTGCATGCCGACGACGGTTTCGACGAGGAATTGCTGGCTTGCCGCTCCGCGATTGAATTTGTCCTTCACCTTTTCGCGGAGCGGCGGGCGCACCAGGAACCCGATGATGAAATAGAGCGGGATCGAAGCGAGCACGATCAGCGTCAGCTTCCAAGAATAGGCGAGAAGCACCGCGATGAACACGAAGCAGAAGACGAAATCCAACGCCGAGAACAGCGCCTGTCCGGTCAGAAATGCGCGAATGTTCTCAAGCTCACGCACACGCGCGACCGTCTGGCCTGCAGCTCGCGTTTCGAAATAGGCGATCGGAAGGCGCAGGAGATGTCTGAACAAGCGCTGCCCGAGTTCGACGTCAATGCGGTTCGTCGTGTGGGAAAGCGCGTAAGTTCGCAGATATTGCAGCACGACATCGAAGAGCCCGATGAGCACGAGCCCGGCAACCAGCACGTATAGGGTCGAGTAGCCTTTGTGCGTGAGGACCTTGTCGACGACCACCTGGAAAAAGATCGGCGTCACCAACGCGAATATCTGTATGAACAATGACGCGAGCAGCACGTGGGCGAGCGGCTTGCGATAGCGCAGGATCGACGGCAGGAACCACCGAAAGCCGAACGTCTTGGGGTCATATCCCTCGCCGCGAAAGCGCCGGGTGACCAGCACAACGAGCGGTTCAATTTCCTCAAACAGCTTCTCGGCGGGAAGTTCGCGGAAGAATTTGGTGATCGGGTTGACGATCCGGCATTCGCCCGCCGGACCGCGTGCGAGGAGGATGGTGAACGAGCCGTCGTTCAGGCGCAGGACTGCTGGCGTCGGGAGACTCAGAAGACGCTTCAGGCGAATGCCGCGAAGGACACGCGCCTTCAGCCCTATGAGCCGCGCGGCGCGCACGAGATCATCCTCGTTCGAGAGCCGGCCGGTCAGCGCGAGCTCGCGCTCGATCTGGTGCGGGTCTGCGGCGATTCGGTAATACCCGGCAATGCCGCAGATCGCCCTGAGACCGGTATCGACCGGAGCAGCGATCACTTCAGGACCAACAGGACGATTCATCAAGGCGAAAACTCTATGAGCAAATTGGCCAAGGCAGCCGAATAACCCGTCCCTCGTAGGCCGATTTCCCGAAGCGGTGGCCGCCTTTATAGACGAGGGTTAATGAAAGCGCATGCCTTAGTTGCGGGGGTCAGCCGCATCTGAGCGACGCGTCTGACGCCAATGGGACGAAGCCGTGTCGAAGACGCGTCAGCGCGACTATACTGGGCTTCGCAGGTCAGCGGGGCGGCGGAACCGGCGGCAGAATCGTGCCTGAACATTCGCCGAAGCCAATGCGGTAGCCGTCGCCTTGTGCATGGCCGCGCAGGGTGAGCGTGTCGCCGTCCTCCAGGAAGGTGCGCTGCGCCCCATCCTCAAGGGTGAGGGGCTCGGCGCCGTTCCACGAAAGTTCCAGCAGACTGCCGCGCTCATGCTTGTCGGGCCCGCTGATCGTGCCGGAGCCGAGGAGGTCGCCGACGCGCATCGCGCAGCCGCAGAACGCGTGATGCGCGAGCTGCTGAGCGCTCGACCAGTACATGTACTTGAAATTCGTGCGCGAGATGATCGTCTCGGCACCGCCGACGCGCAGGCCGACTTCAAGGCTGATGTCGTAGTTCTGCGGGCCTTTGCGGGAGAGGTAGGGCAGGGGCATTGGCTCCTGCTGCGGGCCATCGACCAGAAACGGCGCCAGTGCTTCGCGCGTGACCACCCAGGGGCTGATCGAGGTTGCGAAAGCCTTCGCCTGGAACGGTCCGAGCGGCGGCTGCTCCCAGGGTTGGATGTCGCGTGCGCTCCAGTCGTTGAGCAGAACGAACCCGAAAATCATCTCCTGAGCTTGAGCCATGCTGACGGGCGTGCCGATCTGGTTCGGTTGGCCGACCACCACACCCATCTCCAGTTCGAAATCGAGCCGCCGCGAAGCGCCTTGGATCGGCGCGTTGGCTTGCGGCGGCTTCGTCTGGCCGTTAGGGCGCCGCGCCGGGGTGCCGGATACCACGACGGTGCTAGCGCGCCCGTTGTAACCGATCGGCATATGCAGCCAGTTCGGCATCAGCGGCTCGCCATGCGGGCGAAACATCTTCCCGACATTGCTCGCGTGTTCGCGCGAGGAATAGAAGTCGGTAAAGCCCATGACTTCGATCGGCAGATGCAGGGTGGCTTTCTCGCGTGGAACCAACGCCGCTGCCCGCAAGCTTTTGTCATCGCGCAGAGTTGCGACGTTGGAGCGCAAGAGCTCGCTGATGCGGGCGCGGGTCTGCAACCAAACCTTTGGTCCGAGCGTCATGTAGGGGTTGATTGAGGCGCAATCGAAAACGCGCGCATCACCTGCGGGCGTAAGCGAACCGCGCGCTTCGAGTTCGGCGAGGTCGAGCACGAAATCGCCGATGGCGACGCCGACCCGCTTATTCGGCGAGCTCTCGGTGGAAAACACCCCGAACGGCAGGTTCTGGATCGGAAAATCCGAATTCGGCGCGACCTCGATGAAGGAGCGCAGGCTCGGATCGCTAGGATTGCTTGCCATGCCGGAGTTTACGGCCGCGTTGGATCGAAGCGCTTTTGCAGCCCCTGCCAGCAATCGGCATAGTCGCTCTGCAGCGTCTCCAGTTCCGCCGCGTAGCGTGTCACATGCTGGGGAAAGCGCGTCTCGAACATGAAGGCCATTGTGCCGGTGAGTTTCACCGGCTTCAAGTCGACATTGCTTGCATGCTCGAAAGCTTGCGCATCTGGTCCATGCGGCAGCATGCAATTGTGCAGCGAGATGCCGCCTGGCATGAACCCTTCCGGCTTTGCGTCGTAGACGCCATAAACGAGGCCCATGAATTCCGACATGATGTTCATGTGATACCACGGCGGCCGAAACGTATTCTCCGCCACCAGCCATCGCTCGGGGAAGATGACGAAATCGATATTCGCGGTACCGGGCGTCTCCGAGGGCGCGGTGAGCACGGTAAAGATCGAGGGATCGGCGTGATCGTAGAGGATCGGTCCGACGGCCGAGTAGCGGCGCAGATCGTATTTGTATGGCGCATAATTGCCGTGCCAGGCGACGACGTCGAGCGGCGAATGCTGCAATGTCGTGCGATAGAGCTCGCCGCCCCACTTGACATAAAGCTCGGTCGCAATGTCCCGGTCCTCGTAGGCGGCGACCGGCGTCATGAAGTCGCGTGAATTCGCCAGGCAATTGGCGCCGATCGGACCGCGCTCCGGCAGGGTGAATGCGCCGCCGTAATTCTCGCAGAGATACCCGCGCGCCGGTCCGTCGACCAAGTCCAGCCGGAACTTCACGCCGCGCGGGATGACGACGATCTCGCCCGGCTCCGCGCCGATGATGCCGAATTCCGTGAAAAAATGCAGTTTTCCCTGCTGCAGGACGAACAGCATCTCGGCGTCGGCATTATAGAACACCTCGTCCTGCATCGAGCGCGTGATCAGATACACATGCGCGCCCATCCCGGTCTGGGTGTTGGCATCGCCCGCCGTGGTCATGGTGCGCACGCCTTCGAGGAAGGATTGCTCCCGCTCCGGCAACGGGATCGGGCTCCAGCGCAATTGCCCGATCGGCAAGTCCGCCTCGTGGCAAGGCGCGGTCTTCCACAGCCCGATATCAACTTTGGTGAACCGGCCACTGTGCTTCACCGAAGGGCGAATCCGGTAAAGCCATGAGCGCTCGTTGGCAGCGCGCGGCGCCGTGAAAGGCGAGCCGGAAAGCTGCTCGGCATAAAGCCCGTACGAGCATTTCTGCGGCGAATTGCGGCCGATTGGCAGCGCGCCTGGAAGCGCTTCCGTCTCGAACGAGTTGCCGAAGCCGGTCATGTAACCGGGCGTAATCGTGCCGGTCGCGCGCGCATCCGCGACGGTTTGCGGCGAGGCATAATTCATCAGCGCTCTCCTAAGGTTCGAAATCCGGCTGTTTTTCCGGCGCGGCATCCTTGAACGGCGGCAGCGCGAGGCACGCAGCTTCGGCTTCGAGGAGCCGACGGAATTTCGAAACGTCCACCTTGAAGCGGCGGGCATTGTAAAGCTGCGGCACGAGGCAGATGTCGGCTAGCGTGGGGGTAGCACCGAAGCAGAACGGCCCGCGCTCGATGAGGATCAGCCGCTCGCAGGCGTCGAGGCCTTGTTCATTGATCTCGGCCGCCCATCGCGTGACCGCCTCTTCCGGCAGCTTCGCCGTGCGCAAGCGATTGAGCACGCCGAGGTTCTGAATGGGATGCGTATCGCAGGCAAGCACCATCGCGAAGGCGCGCACGCGCGCGCGCGGCGTTGGATTCTTCGGCAGAAGCGGCGGCTCCGGATGCGTCTCGTCGAGCCATTCGATAATCGCTAGGGATTGCGTGATGGTGCCGCCGTGGTCCGTTTCTAGCGTCGGTACGAGACCCTGCGGATTGAGGTGCAGGTAATCGGGCGCACGCTGCTCGCCTTTGCGCAGGTGATGATATTCGTGCTCCGCCGTCAGCCCCTTGAGGTTCAGGGCGATCCGGACGCGGTAGCTCGCCGCGCTGCGGAAATAGCCGTGCAGTTTCATTGCGCGGCGCTCGCTTTGTTGAGCAGCGTCTGTGCGGCTTGCTCCAGCGCTTCCCTCAGAACCGAGAGATTTCCGATGTGATTGGCGAGCAGCAGCACCAGCGCCGCGTCCAGCGCCGCGCTGTCCTCGTCGCTCAATCCCCGATGCGCTTCTACGATCATGCGGTAGGCAGCGTCGGGATTGGCGAAATTCGATGAGGTCGACAATGCCCGCTGCATATAACCTCACTACCAGCCGCAGGCACGCCGAAGCGCGTCGGCAATCGCCGCCGTTTGGGCCTGCTTGAATCGCGCGGCTACGTAACCGTCCGGGCGCAAGAGATACGCGCTGCCGGGGGTGCAATCATATCGCGCGGCGAACGCGCCGGTGGGATCGCGCAAATCGGCGGGCGCCTCGCCGATTTGAATGCGCGCCACGCCTGGTGCGCACTCTGCCGGCCTCCCATTTGCATATTGGAGCAAGGTGAAGGCGCGTCCTTGGGCCGCGAAGACTTCACTCAGGAAAACATCGCGGCCGGACTTATCGTGCAACGGCGCATCGAGCATCGACATGCCGGGCTCCGGGCCGCCGCGCCATTCCTCGAAGTCGGGCGTCGAGAGCGGCGTGTCGTACGCGGTCGGTGTCGAGAGCCGCCCGGCATTGACCATGCGCTTAGCAAACTCGTGCTTGCGGGCGAGCCGCAGCGCGGCTCTGCGCAGCCGCTGCTCCTGCCGGGAATGCGGCGCGATGAAGTCGGTCGAACGGGTCGAATGGCCGATATTGTCGTCAGCCGCGGCGACGCGTTCGATATCGTAGGAATCGAGCAGCGAAGCTGGCGCTTTTCCCGCCATTACAAAGTCGAGCTTCCAAGCGATATTCTCCGCGTCTTCCAACCCGGAATTCGCGCCGCGCGCACCAAACGGCGAGACCTGATGCGCCGAGTCCCCGGCAAAAATGACGCGGCCATGCATGAAGCGCTGCATGCGCCGGCACTGAAACTTGTAGAGCGAAATCCATTCGAAGTCGAAATTGGCGTGACCGATCATTCGCTCGATGCGAGGCCTTACGTTTTCAGGGCGCTTCTCGACTTCCGGATCGGCATCCCGTCCGAGCTGCAGATCGATGCGCCAGACATCGTCCGGCTGCTTGTGCAAGAGTGCAGATTGGCCGGAATGGAACGGCGGATCGAACCAGAACCAGCGCTCCGTCGGGAATTCCGCATTCATGCGCACGTCGGCGATGAGGAACTGATCTTCAAAGACCTCGCCGACAAAATCGGCGCCGACCATCGCGCGCAAGCTCGAACGTGCCCCGTCGCAGGCGATGACATAGTCGGCGGCGAGCGAGTAGGGCCCTTCTGGCGTATCGATGGTCAGCCGCACGTGATCGTTAGCGGGCTGCAGGCCGACGACCTTGTTGCGCCAGCGTAAGTCGATCTGCGGCATCTCGGCGACGCGCTCGCACAGAAACTTTTCGGCATAAAACTGCTGCAGATTGATGAAAGCCGGCATTTTGTGCCCGCCTTCCGGCAAGAGGTCGAAGCGATAAACGAGCTCGTGGCCCAAGAAGACTTTGCCGACCTGCCAGACGACACCTTTTCGCAGCATGCGCTCGCCGACTCCGAGGCGATCCCAATATTCGAGCGAGCGCTTGGAAAAACAGATCGCGCGCGAGCCTTCGCCGATCCGATCGGCGTCGTCGAGCAGCACGACGTTGCGGCCCCGTTGCGCGAGATCGATCGCGGCGGAGAGGCCCACGGGCCCGGCCCCGACGACGATAAGCGGATGGCGCGCCGGATCGCGGCTGTCCTGGTCGACACAGCGCCGATAGCCGAATTGGAAGAGACTCGTGCGCGGCTCAGCCGCCATTTCCGGTCCGCAAGATGCCTGAGAGCGCGCCTATGGCGCCGTCTATGAGACTAGCGGAGAGGGAGCCGTGCGCAAAGGCAGTCGTTGCGCTCGCTAGATCACTCCCGCGCGAGCGCGATCCGCAAGAGCCGCTCCTTCAGACATTCGATGCCGCCGATCATGCCGAAGCCGGCGACCTTGCCCGCGTAGGAATAGGTGATCGTCTTGTTGCTATGAACGAAGCTCCCGGCCAAGCCGATGATCTCGCCAGATCGCGCGGCGCTCAGCAGCCGCTCCAACTCCTCGATCACCACCTTGCTCGTTTCGGGCGCCGCAGGGACGTAAGTCCCATGCAGGCTGACGACATTCTCCGACATGATCCGCTCCCCTTCCGACGCGGAAACACGTCTCACATAATAGCAAAGCCTGTGCCGAAGTCTGTCACTGGCTTGTCACGCTGACCAAAAAAGAAAGGCGCCGCATGGGCGCCTTTCCACCGGAAACACGAATCGAATCAGCGGCGGGTGCTGGTCCCGGTCGCGCTCGCATTGCCCGCGGGTGAGCCGAGCGTGCCGAAGCCGCTGCCGCCTGACGTGGTGCCGGGTGCGCCCGCAAACGTATCGCTGCCCGAGGAGGGTTGGCTCTGCTGCTTCACGCGCAGATTATTCTGGACGTGCGTCACACCTGAGATGCTTTCGGCGATGTCCTCGGCGCGGCGGCGCTGATCCCGGCTGGGGACGGTGCCGCTCAGGGTCACTTCCGTGCCGGAAACGGTAACCTCCATCTCCGTTGCATCGACGTGCCAATCGTCTGTGAGCCGATCGTTCACGTCCTCCCGGATGCGATCGCTGGAGCGCGTGTAATTGCGCGGTCCGCGGCCGCGATGCTGATCCTGGCGCCGGCGCCGCTCGGCTTTTTCGTCGCCGAACCACGAGGCGACCTCGTCCGAGGCGCGGTCCCAGAAGCCGCGCTCCTCATCGCCATAGCCGCGCCCGTAATCGCGTCCCGCCCAGCTGCGGCGGTTGTACTCCCAGTCCCGGCGGTTGTCGGCGTCGCTGTTCCAGAAGGCGCCGCCGCGCTCGCGGCCATAGTCGCGATTGCGGTCGTCGTAGCTTCCTTTTGCCTCGTGCCGATAGCTGCGCGGGGCGGGACGATCGAAGTCGTCATATTCGAACGAGCGGTTGCCGCCGAACGGGTTGCTGTCCGGAAAATCGGCTCCGTAGTCATCGCGGCGCACATTGCGCGCGAATTGCTGGCCATAATCGCCGGGCCCTCCGCCGCGATCGGACCCCAATCGCCGCCTTGGTAATAATGACGCCGGCGCGGATTGGCGTTGTAGTCCCAATCGTCGCGACCGCGTCCGTACTCCCCGCCGCCCCGTCCGTAGTCGCGGCCGGAACCGCGTCCGTACTCCTCGCCAGGGCCACCGCGCCAGTC
>JAFASC010000048.1 GCA_019244955.1 Methylobacteriaceae bacterium
GATATGGATCGGCGCCTCCGGCGCGGCGAATTCGCGGATGCGCTGGCGGCAGGCGCCGCAGGGGGTGGTAAACGCTTGCCCGTCGCCGACGACCAGCATCTCGGCAATCACGCGCTCGCCGGCCGCGACCATGGTTGAGATCGCCCCCGCCTCGGCGCAGAGGCCGAGCGGAAAGGAGGCGTTCTCGACATTGCAACCGGCGAATATCCTCCCGGAGCCTGTGCGCAAGGCCGCCCCGACCGGGTAGCGCGAGTACGGCGTATAGGCCGCCCTTTGGGCGCTCAGCGCCGCCTCGAACAGGCTTGCAAGGTCATTGTCCGCCATGGTTGCCCTTCCGCAGCCTGGTGCGTCAAATTCTCGTTTTCGCGACTGCTCGCCCCATGTCAAACTAAGCTTCGCTCGTGGAGGGAGCCCATGCCCGGCGGCCGTCTTTTTCCAGCATGCGTTTTGGCGGCGGGATTAGCCGCGTGCTTGCCGATCGGCAGCGCGATCGCCAAAGGCGGCGCGACCACGGTCGATGTCGAACTGGTGCTCGCGGTCGACATCTCTTACTCGATGGACGAGGAAGAGCAGCACCTTCAGCGCGAAGGCTATATCGAGGCGCTGCAATCGGACGAATTTCAGAAAGCGCTCAAAGCCGGACCGAACGGACGCATTGCCGTCGCTTACATGGAATGGGCGAGCTCCTACGATCAGCGGACTATCGTCAATTGGACCGTGATCGACAGTCCGCAAACCGCGCGGTCGTTTGCGACGCAGCTTTCCGGGGCACCGTACCGGCGTGCCAGCCGCACGTCGATTTCAGGCGCGATCGACGGCGCGATGCGGCTGTTTGAGAATAACGGCTATGACGGCGCACGCCGCGTCATCGATGTCTCCGGCGACGGTCCGAATAACAACGGCCGCCCGGTGATGCAGGCGCGCGAGGACGCACTGGCGCAGGGAGTCACGATCAACGGCCTGCCGCTGCTGATCCGTCCGGTTCGCGTCGCCTACATGGATATCGAAAATCTCGATTGGTATTACGAGGATTGCGTCATCGGCGGCCCCGGCGCGTTCATGATTCCGGTGCGCGGGCCCGAGGCATTTTCGGAAGGCACGCGGACGAAACTCGTGCTCGATATTGCGAGCGCCCCGGAAGCGGTCCCGCAGGCGAACCCGTTGCTGCGGCGCGTCTCGTCCGAGAACCCGCGCATCTCCTGCTATATCGGCGAATCGCTCTGGCGCCAGCGCATGGGCGAATGATGCGCGACACTTTCGCGCGAGTCTGCTTCGCGCTGTTTGTTGCGTTCGGCCCGGCTTCTGTCGCGCGCGCCGACAATCCGCCACCTATCATCGAAGGCCAGACGCGCGTCCTGCCGGTTGTGGCGAAGAGCGGCATGGTCGTCGCGCAGGAAGCCCAAGCGGCGCGGATCGGGCTCGACATTCTAAAGCGCGGCGGCAATGCCGTCGACGCAGCGGTCGCGGTCGGGTTTGCGCTCGCGGTGACGCTGCCGCGGGCCGGAAATCTTGGCGGCGGCGGCTTCATGCTGATCCGCCTTGCGAAAGCTGAGAAAACGATCGCGCTGGATTATCGCGAAACCGCGCCGGCGGCGACCACGCCCGATGTGTTCTTGAACCCGCAGGGTCTCGCCGACCCGCACAAATCGCGCGACAGCGGACTGGCCGTCGGCGTGCCCGGGACGGTCGCGGGTCTCGCCTATGCGCATGCGCATTACGGCTCCGGGAGCTTCACGCTGGCCGAGTTGATCGCGCCGACGATCGCGCTCGCGCGCGACGGCATTCTCGTCGAGGACGATCTCGCCGATTCGCTGCCGCGCACCACACGCCTGCGGCGCTACGCGTCGTCGCGCGCGATCTTCATGCGCCCGGACGGCGGCGCATTCGAGCGCGGCGATCGCCTGATGCAGCACGATCTCGCCGACACGCTGGCGACGATCGCCCGCGACGGTCCAACTGCTTTCTATGAAGGCAGCATTGCCGAAAAGATCGTCAAAGCCGTGCGCAACGAGGGCGGCCGCATGACAACAGCCGATCTCGCCGGCTACAAGCCGGTGGAGAGGCCGGCGCTCACCGGCACGTATCGCGGTCACGAGATCCTGGCGATGCCGCCGCCCTCGTCCGGCGGCGTGCATCTGATCGAGCTTTTGAACGTGCTCGAAGGCTTCGACCTTGCGGCGCTCGGCGCTGCGTCCGCCGACGCCATCCAGATCGAAACGGAAGCGATGAAAATCGCTTTTGCCGATCGCGCCGAATATCTGGGCGATCCCGCCTTCACCGAAGTGCCCGTCGCGGCGTTGATCTCGAAGAAATATGCCGCGGAATTGCGCAAAGGCATCTCGCTCGAGCGCGCACGCCCGGCGAGCGAGGTGCGCCGCGTCGATCCCGCGCCGCTCGAAGGCGATCAGACCACGCATTTCTCGGTCGTCGACAAGGAAGGCAACGCGGTTGCCAACACATATACGCTGAATTTTTCTTATGGCCTCGGCCTCGTCGCCGAAGGCACCGGCGTGATCCTAAATAACGAGCTCGACGACTTCGCCGCGCGGCCCGGCGCACCGAATGCCTTCGGTCTGGTTGGCGGTGCCGCGAATGCGCCCGGACCGAACAAGCGGCCGCTGTCGTCCATGACACCGACGATCGTCATGAAGGACGGCAAGGTCGAGCTCGTCACCGGCTCGCCGGGCGGTCCGCGCATCATCACGACGGTGCTCGGCATGGTTCTCGGCGTCATCGATTTCGGCATGAACATCGCCGAGGCGACCGACATGCCACGCATTCATCATCAATGGCGCCCCGATGAACTGCGCGTCGAGCGCGGGCTCTCGCCAGATACGTTGCGGCTCTTGCGCGCCAAGGGCCAGAACGTCATCGAGGGTAGCGCGATGGGCTCGACCGCGACGATCGCCGTCCAGGACGGCTGGCTATTTGGCGCGGCGGACACGCGCCAGCGCGGCACGCTCGCGGTGGGGTATTAAAATTCGACGTCGAGCTCTTCGAGCTCGTCCTCCTCGGACTGCGCCGCCTTGCGCCATTCCTGCATGAACGGATGGTGCAGCATCAGGTCGCGATAATCGGCGCAATCGCGATCTAGCTTCACATCATACGTGTCGAAGCGCGTGCAGACCGGCGCATACATCGCATCCGCGACGACAGGCTTGGCGCCGAACAGATACGGCCCGCCATAGGCAATGAAGCAGCCCTTCCAGATCGACACGACGCGATCGATGTCGGCTTGCGCGCCCGCCCAGACCTTGAAGCCGGGATGTGTGGCCTTCAAGTTCATCGGTAGCGCCGAGCGCAGATTGGCGAAGCCCGAATGCATCTCGCCGGAAATCGCGCGGCAATGCGCGCGCGCCGCGCGATCTTTCGGCAGCAGCCCCGCCTTCGGCTTGATCTCGGCGAGATATTCGGCGATCGCCAGCGTGTCCCAGACCGAGGTGCCGTCATGCTCGAGGCACGGCACCAGGAAGGACGGTGACAGCAAGAGCAGCTCGGCGCGCGTCGAGGGATCGTCGGCCGACAAAACCCGCTCGTCGAATTCCAGACCGGCCATCTTGCACAGGAGCCAGCCGCGCAGCGACCACGACGAATAGGTCTTGCTCGAAATGGTGAGCGTCGTGCTTGTCATCGCCTCTCCCCGTGTTCCCCCGCGGCCGATGCGCTTAAATCCTGGGCAGTGCTGCCGGTAAACGCGCCCGTCTCGTCCTCACTTCCAAATCATGTGCCAAGCCGCAATGCAGCATCGGGCGCTGGACTCGTCATTGCATGGCAAGCCGCACCGTCCCTCGATCGCGGTGGCGATGCTGTACTCAGTCTACCAGACCAGCGACGATCTGATGGCGCCGGTACGGCTCTTCGCCGACGCCGCGCGCGCCCTGCTGCAGGGGCCGTGGGAGCAGTGGTCGCGCCAGCTGATGGGCCGCCACGCGCTCGCCTCCCTCGAAATGATCGCGCGTTTCCGGCTGACGCATCATCGCCCGGCTTATGACGTCGGCAGCGTCGTCGTCGGCAACGAGGAGATCGCGGTCAGCGAAGAGGCGGCACTGATCACACCGTTCGGCACGCTGCTGCATTTCAAGAAAGACGTCGAGCAGGTGCAGCCGCGCGTGCTCTTGGTGGCGCCGATGTCCGGCCATTTCGCCACGCTGTTGCGCAACACGGTGAAGACACTCCTGCCCGAGCACGACGTCTACATAACCGACTGGCACAACGCGCGTGATGTCAGCCTCGCCGACGGCCGTTTCGGCTTCGACGAATATGTCGAGCACCTGATCCTGTTCCTCGAGAAGATCGGACCCGGCGCGCACATCGTCGCGGTCTGTCAGCCCTGCGTGCAGGCCCTCGTCGCCGCCGCCGTCATGGCCGAAGAGGATCATCCGACGCTGCCGCGCAGCATGACGCTCATGGCCGGCCCGATCGATACGCGCGTTGCGCCGACGAAAGTCAACGAGCTCGCTAAGCAAAAGCCGATCGACTGGTTCGAGCGAAACCTGATCTCGCGCGTGCCGTGGCGTTACAACGGCGCGGGCCGGCGCGTCTATCCCGGCTTCGTGCAGCTCATCGCCTTCATGTCGATGAACCTGGACCGCCACGTGAAGGCGCACCAGGATTTGTATCATCAGCTCGTTGCCGGCGACATCGACAAGGCGAGCGCGGCGAAGAGCTTTTACGACGAATATTTTGCGGTCTTGGATCTGCCCGCCGAGTTCTATCTCGAAACCGTGCAGATGATCTTCCAGGATCATCTCCTGCCGCGCGGCGAGCTGAGGTGGCGTAACCGCCGCGTCGACCCGGGAGCAATCCGTAAGACCGCGCTCTTCACGGTCGAGGGCGAGCGCGACGACATCTGCGCCGTCGGCCAGACCGTCGCCGCGCAGGATCTCTGCAAGAACCTGCGCCCGTACCGCAAGCGCCATCACATGCAGCCCGGCGTCGGCCATTACGGCGTGTTCAGCGGCCGCAAATGGGAGACGCAGATCTATCCGCTGTTGCGCAACGTGGTGCTGGCGAGTGAGGTCTAGAGCCTTTCACTCCACTTTAGGCAGCTTTTCCGCCATTCCGAGCGAGGCTTCGCGGCGATCCATCTCGCTCCACACTTCCTGCGGGACGACGCCCAGCTCCGTCCACAACGTGACGAGATTGTAGATCAGGTCGGCGCTCTCACTGATAAGCGCGGTGCGATCTCCGCGGATGGCTTCGATGCCGACCTCGGCTGCCTCCTCGATAACCTTCTGCGCCATTTTCGGCGTCCCGCCGAGGAGCAGCTTGCTCGTTCGCGAGCTGGTTCGCGCGCCGGCACGTACGCCGTTTATCGCCTGATGCAGGCGAGCGATTCTCTCCTCGCCCGAAACCGGTTTGACGGCGCTCGCTTCCGGCCTGGCTAGCGACTCCTCCGGCCGGCCCGCCATCGCCTCGCTTTTCGCCTTGCTCTTTCGTCGCCGCGGCCGTTTCTTCTTCAATGTGGAGGATTTCGGGCCCGGCGCCGACTTCCTTTTGGGCTTCTTTGCTCCACCTGCCATGGCGTTTGCCCTTAGCCGACGCGTGTCGGACCAGGAAGTCCTGCGAGCTCGGGGCTTGTGGCTAGCGCGAGAGGCCCCGGAACCACTTCTCCACTGGCAAATTGTATCTGGCCTTCTCCAGCCGTGCAAAATCGCGCTAGCGATCTGACAAGGTGGATGATTGAGCGAGCGGACTTCGGCAGGTGCAGATGTTGGGATGGTTTCGCGCATTGATGCCGAAGGACGACCGGTTCTTCGACCTGTTCGCACGCCACTCCCGCACGCTGATCGATGGGGCCGTTGCGCTCCACAAGGTGCTGCAGGGAGGCGAGGCGATGCAGGAGCACGTGCGCACCGTCATAGCGCGCGAGCAGGAAGCCGACGAGATCACGCGCGAAGTCCTCCTGGCGGTTCGCCGCACTTTCATCACGCCATTCGATCGAGGCGACATCCAGGCCCTCATACAGTCGATGGACGATGCCATCGATCAGATGAACAAGACGGTCAAGGCGATCAACCTGTTTGAAGTCCGCAGCTTCAGCCCGAACATGCAGGAAATCGGATCTGCGATCGTCAAGGTCGCGGAATTGACAGCCGAAGCAATCCCGCTTCTGCGGGCGGTCGGCACCAACGCGCCGAAGATCGGCGCCTTTGCCGAGGAGGTGATGCGCGTCGAAGATCGCGCCGACGAACTCCACCAAGCGGGATTGAAAGCGTTGTTCAGGCAGGGCGCCACGAACCCGATGGACTATATCGTCGGCAGCGAAATCCTCGATCATCTGGAAAAGGTGGTCGATCGTTTCGAAGACGTTGCCAACAAGGTCAACTCTATCATGGTCGAGAACGTTTGATGCTCCGGTCATGAACGACGTGGTCTTGGCGCAGTCGCTCCTCATCGGGCTGATCGCCATCGCGTTGCTTTTCGATTTTCTCAACGGCCTGCACGATGCCGCCAATTCCATTGCGACGATCGTTTCGACGCGCGTGCTGCCGGCACGTTACGCCGTGTTCTGGGCGGCCTTCTTCAATTTCGTCGCGTTCCTTTTTTTCGGGCTGCACGTCGCCCAGACGCTCGGGACGGGCATTATCGAACCCAGTCTCGTCGACGCGCGCGTCACTTTTGCAGCGCTCATCGGCGCCATCATATGGAACATCGTAACCTGGCTTTTTGGCATTCCGTCGAGTTCCTCGCATGCTCTGGTCGGCGGCTTGGTCGGCGCCGGCGTGGCGAAGGCCGGCATCGGGGCGGTGGTTTGGAGCGGTCTGTCGAAAACGGTGGCTGCCATCGTGCTTTCGCCGTTAGCCGGCTTTCTGCTCGCGTTGTTGCTGATCCTCATCGTTTCCTGGGGATTTCTGAGCTTTACGCCATTCGCGGTCGACAGCACGTTTCGCAGGCTGCAATTCGTGTCGGCCTCGCTGTACTCGCTCGGCCACGGCGGCAACGACGCGCAGAAGACGATGGGAATCATCGCGGCGCTTTTGTTCCAGCAGGGCTATTATCATGGCAGTTTCCATGTGCCGTTCTGGGTGGTGATCGCCTGCCAGGCGGCGATGGCTCTCGGGACCTTGTTCGGCGGCTGGCGCATCGTGCGCACGATGGGCTCGAAGATCACGCGCCTCACGCCCATGCAGGGATTTTGTGCCGAGACAGGCGGCGCGATCACGCTTTTCGCCGCGACATGGTTGGGCATTCCGGTGTCGACGACACATACGATTACCGGATCGATTGTGGG
>JAFASC010000060.1 GCA_019244955.1 Methylobacteriaceae bacterium
GCGCTGAAAGCAATCGGTACTGCGTAAGAGGAAACAACGCTCATGGTAAAAGCGATCGTCATCCATAAGACCGGCGGGCCGGAGGTGATGTCCTACGAGGACGTGGACGTGACACCGCCCGGTGCGGGGCAGGTGCGCATCAAGCAGCACGCGATCGGCGTCAATTATATCGACAATTATATCCGCTCCGGCATGTATCCGAACCAAACGCCGTTTGTCCTCGGCAATGAGGGTGCCGGCGAGGTCACGCAACTCGGCGAAGGCGTCAAAGAGTTCAAGGTCGGCGATCGCGTCGCTTATGCCGGCGCGCTCGGCGGCTATGCCGAGGAGCGCAATGTCCCGGCCGCGCTCCTGGTCAAATTGCCGGACTCGATCTCCTACGAGACGGCCGCGGCGATGATGCTGAAGGGCCTGACCACGCAATATCTGCTGCGCCGGACATACAAGGTGAAGTCCGGCGACACGATCCTGTTTCATGCCGCGGCCGGCGGCGTCGGTCTCATCGCCTGCCAATGGGCGAAGGCGCTCGGCGCAACCGTGATCGGCACGGTCGGGTCGAAGGAGAAGGGGAAGCTTGCACAGGAGGCCGGTGCCCAGCACATCATCTATTACCGCAACGAGGATTTCGCCGCGCGCGTGAAGGACATCACCAAGGGCGCGCTCTGCGAGGTTGTCTATGACGGCGTCGGCAAGACGACCTTCCCGGCTTCGCTCGATTGCCTAAAGCCGTTCGGCTATTTCGTCAGCTTCGGCTCGTCGTCGGGCCAGATCGATGCATTCAACATCGGCATTCTGGCGCAGAAGGGCTCACTTTATGCGACGCGGCCGACGATGAACACGCATGTCGCCAAGCGCGACGTGCTCGAAGAGATGGCACGCGACCTCTTCGAGGTCGTCTCCTCAGGCAAGGTGAAAATCCCCGTCCACCACAGGTACAAGCTTTCGGAAGCGCGCAAAGCGCTCGAGGCGCTGGAGGGTCGTGAGACGACGGGCGCGACGGTTCTCATCCCTTAGAGCCGGCGCGCAGCTTCCATTGAGCAATCCCCTAACGAAAGACGCGCCCGCCGAGAGCTCGGCGAAGCGTCCCTCCGTAGTCGCACGGGAAACCTCGCGCTCGCGCGCCTTCTGCTTCTACGCCGGCGTGTTCGCCACGACCGCCGCGACCTTGATGCTGCAGATCATCGAGACCCGCATCGTCTCGGTCACGTCTTGGTATCATCTGGCCTTCTTCATCATCAGCATCGCGATGTTCGGTCTGACCGGCGGCGCGGTTTGGGTCTATCTGCGAAGCGAGCGTCTTTCCCGGCTCGATCTAAACGACGTGCTGGCGCGAAACTCGTTTTACTTCGCTCTGAGCACAATTCTGACGCTGCTCGTGCAGATGACCTTGGTGACGAGTTCGACCGCGTCGTTCACCTCGCTGTTCGCCTGGGCCGAGCTCGCGATCGCGCTCGCCATTCCCTTTTTCTTCTCCGGAGTGATTGTCAGCCTCGCATTGACCCGCAGCCCATATCCGATCGGCATCGTCTACGGAGTGGATCTCGTTGGCGCGGCGGTTGGCTGCATCGGCGTGCTGCTGGTGCTGAACATTGCGAGCGGCCCGACGGCCATATTGTGGATCGCCGCGCTCGCCGCGGCCGCGGCTTTGTCGTTTGCCGCCGCAGGCAGTGCGGCGAGAGCCTTCGGCGCGCCGCAGGGTGCACCCGAGCTTCGCTACCGAGTGCCCTTGCTCATTGCGATCGTCTTGCTCGCCGTCGTCAATCCGCTCACCGATCGAGGCATCTACCCGTCCTACGTGAAGGATGGAATCGAAAGTCCGAAAACGTTCGCGTTCCAGGGCTGGAACTCTTTCTCGCGCGTGACGCTTACGCATGACACTGTGACCGAGCCCGCAATGTGGGGCGCTTCGGCAAAAATGCCGCCGACCCAAATCCATCAGCAATGGATGACACTCGACGGTTCGGCCGGAACGAGCATGTACAAGTTCGGCGACAATATCGAAGATGTCGCCTTCCTGCGCTACGACATCACCAATCTGGCCTATCATCTACGCGGGCTTAATGCCGGGGCCGTGATTGGCGTCGGCGGCGGCCGCGATATCCTGTCGGCGCGTCTTTTCGGGGTGAAATCGGTTATCGGCGTCGAGATCAATCCGATTCTCGTCGACCTGTTGACCCGTCGCTATGCGGACTACACAGCGATCAGCAAATATCCGGGAGTCGAATTCGCCGTCGACGAGGCACGTTCCTGGTTCGCCCGCACCGATCGCAGCTTCGATGTCATTCAGATGAGTCTCATCGACACCTGGGCTGCCACGGGCGCCGGCGCCTACACGCTGACCGAGAACGGCTTGTACACGGTCGAGGCATGGCAGATCTTTTTGCGCAGGCTCAACCCGAATGGCGTGTTCACCGTCAGCCGCTGGTATGCGCCGGGCGAAGTGAATGAAACCGGCCGCATGGTCGCGCTTGCGACGGCGACTTTGCTCGATTTGGGGGTGAAGGATCCGCGCTCGCATCTCTTCCTCGCGACGGGCGGCAACATCGCGACCATCGTCGTGTCGAAATCGCCGCTTTCGTCTGAAGCGCTTGCGAGCCTGAAGAAGGCAGTTGCCGATCTTGGTTTTGGGATACTCATCAGCCCGGGAGAGAAGAGCGCATCCCCGCTGTTGCAAAGCATCGTCGACGCGCCCGATCGCGCGGAATTGCGCGCGGCGACGGACAAATCCTATCTCGATCTGACGCCGTCGTACGATGCGCGTCCCTTCTTCTTCAACCAATTGCGTTTCGATCGCTTGTTCGGCAGCCGGCCGATCGCGGCCGACATCGGGGCGGGCGTTTATGCCGGGAACATCGTTGCGACGCTGACCCTGGCAATGCTGGTCTTGATCTCTGCGGTGCTTGTGGTGGGAACGATCGTCATTCCCTTGTATTCGGCGGTGAGGAATACCGGCTGGGGACTTGCGCTCGGCGGGACGAGCTATTTCCTACTCATTGGCATCGGCTTCATGATGACGGAGATCGCGCTGGTGCAAAGGATGAGCGTGTTTCTCGGTCATCCCGTTTACGCGCTGAGTGTCGTTCTGTTCAGTCTGATTCTGGCGACCGGTATCGGCGCGCTCGTCTCGGAAAAATTCCAGCTGACGAGCGCGCCGCGCCTGTTCCTCTGGGCGATCTTAACCGCGCTCTACATCATCGCGTTGCCTCATTGGATGCCGCCGATCCTCCTCCAGCTCGACAGCGCGCAATTGCTGACACGCGCCGCCCTTGCGGTGCTGGTGCTTGCGCCGGCAGGTTTTTTGATGGGCTTCGGCTTCCCGACCGGCATGCGCCTGGTGAGCGAGATCGATCGCCGGCCGATGCCGTGGTTTTGGGGGATCAACGGGGCAGGCGGCGTGCTCGCAGCCAGCGTCGCAGTGCTGACCAGCATGGCGTTCTCGATCGACATCACCCTTCAAGTCGGCGGCATGTGCTACCTGCTGCTGGTGGTGCCTGCTGGCGGGTTGTGGCGGGCGGTTAGCCGGCGTGATGCGCAGCCCGAGTTTCGGGTGGGCCGCGCGGCTCCTGTTACGCAAGCGGGCGCGGAGTAGATTCCGTACGCGTGGGTCCCCGCCTGAACGGGGATCCGCCCATTCCGTGCCAGCGTGCCACGTCCACTATTTGTGCGGCGTCACACTGAAGTTTGCCGCCGCCTGAAGGGCGCTGCGAGCCTCCGACTCCGCTCTCGTCCTGAAGGCTTGCACTGTCTCGGACGGGTTGAGCGCGGTTCGAAATTGAACGGTGACCGTCGCAATCGGAATACCCGCCCCGCCAAGCGCTTCCAGCGTCAGCGCGACGTTCCCTGACTCGGCGTCAGCCGAAATAAGACTCGAATGGAATTCCATCGCCTGCCCCCGAGACTTGCCTGCTCGACCCGGAAAATCGCTTAAACCGCCACTCCATGCAAATCGTATGCGTCGGCGCGCTCGATCTTCACGCTGACGATATCGCCGGCGCGCAGGGGACGCCGCGAGGTCACATGCACCACGCCGTCGATTTCCGGCGCATCGAACTGGCTGCGGCCCTTTGAGATGGACGCGCCCGGCGTGTCGATGATCACCGGCAGCCGGCGCCCGACCTTTGAGGCGAGGCGCTTGGCGCTGATCCTCTGCTGATGCGCCATCAACCGGTGCCAACGCTGCGCCTTCACCTCGTCCGGCACGACCGGCAGGCCGAGATCGTTCGCCGGCGCGCCGGCAACCGGCTCGTACTTAAACGCGCCGAGCCGGTCGATCTTGGCTTCGGAGAGCCAGTCCAGAAGAAGCGCGAAATCCTCTTCGGTCTCGCCGGGAAAGCCGACAACGAAGGTCGAGCGGATCGCGAGGTCGGGCACCGCGGCGCGCCAGGCGCGGATGCGATCGAGCGTCTTCTCCTGGTTTCCCGGCCGGCGCATCGCCTTCAGCACGCTGGGCGAAGCATGCTGGAAAGGAATGTCGAGATAGGGCAGGACGAGGCCCCCGCTCATCAGGCCGATCACCTCGTCGACATGCGGATAGGGGTAGACGTAGTGCAGGCGCACCCAGGCCCCGAGCTGTCCGAGCTCACGCGCGAGATCGATGAACTTCGCCCGCACGGCGCGATCCGCGAACTGGCTCTCGGCGTAGCGCAAATCGACGCCGTAGGCGCTCGTATCCTGCGAGATCACGAGCAGCTCCTTCACACCGGCTTTGACGAGTCGCTCAGCCTCGCGCAGCACTTCAGCTGCCGGGCGCGACACCAGATCGCCGCGCAACTTTGGGATTATGCAGAACGTGCACCTGTTATTGCAGCCCTCTGAAATTTTTACGTAAGCGTAGTGTCGCGGCGTCAGCTTGATGCCCTGCGCCGGGACGAGATCGAGCAGCGGATCGTGCGCCGGCGGCACCGCTTCATGCACTGCTTCAAGCACGGCTTCGTAGGCCTGCGGGCCGGTGATCGCGAGCACGTTCGGATGCGCTGCGCGAATCGAACCGGGCTCTGCGCCCATGCAGCCGGTGACGATCACCTTGCCGTTCTCGTTGAGCGCAGCGCCGATCGCGTCCAGCGATTCGGCTTTGGCACTGTCGAGGAAGCCGCATGTGTTGACGATCACGGCATCGGCTCCCGCATGCGAGCGGGCGAGCTCGTAGCCCTCCGCCCGCAGCCGCGTCAGGATCCGCTCACTGTCGACGAGCGCCTTCGGACAACCGAGGCTGACGAACGAGATTCGCGGCGCAGATGGCGCGGTTCGGGCCGGAAGGGGGAATGACATGATGGCCGCTCGATTGCCACGCGCGGCGCCTCGCCTGCAACCTCGGCAGCAAAAGAAAAGCCCGGCCGCAAGGACCGGGCTTTCCGACCGAGGAAGAACCGATCAGTACCGCGCCACGACCGGGGCCGGAGCGGCATAGTCGAATCTGTACGAGATGCCGCCGGTGATCTTCGTCTCGGTCACGCGCTGCCGGTAGAACAGGCCGGGCGCCACGATCGAGGCGTTGTTGAATGTACCGAAGTCACTGTAGCGGCCTTCGACGCGGCCGAGCCAGTTGTTGGTGAAAGCATATTCGACGCCACCGCCAACCGTCAGACCGGCGCGGCTCGGGGTGAACGTGTCGACCAGACCCGGCGTGAACAGGAAGGTCTCGCGCAGGCGAAATGTCTCGAACGCGACACCGCCTGTGGCGTAGGCGAGGAAGCGGTCGAAAGCGACGCCGATGCGCCCGCGGATCGAGCCCTCCACACCCGAGCGCCAGACAGGGTTGTTGAACAGGAGGGTGTTGGCCGGACCGGTCACCCGCATGCCGCTGTAGAGGACGTCGCCCTCCATGCCGAAGACGAACTGGCTGACCTGCCAGTTGAAGCCGACATGGCCCCCGCCAACGGGACCGCTGGCGCGGTAGTTCAGCTGGTAGAAGGGCAGACCTCCAAAGATGCCGGTCTCGCGGATGTTTTGCCATCCGTAGCCGCCATCCACGCCGAGATAGAACCCCGTCCAGGTGAAGACCGGGACGACAGGTACAACCGGCGGCGGCCGGCGGGAGGGCAGATCGGCTGCGAGAGCCGAACCAATCATTGCCGTCGCAGTGACGGAGGAGAGAAGCAGTTTGCGAAGCATTGGAGCTTCCTTTCGAGCAGCCAAGATCAGCCGCAGCGTAACCCAGGCGCCGCTTACCGCAACGCTACAGTGGCAATTCTATCGGCTATCCGGGAGCACGTGGCTAAGGCGCAACAGATGCCGCATGCTTGCCCAGATGGCGGTTAATTCACGGGCAGAATCAAAGCCGCTTCTCAACAAAAAGCCCGGCGCGAGGCCGGGCTTTCCTCGTTTGTTGGAAATCGCTCAGTAGCGGGCGAGCACGGGTGCCGGGCCAGCCCAGCCGAACCGGTAATTCACGCCGGCTCGGATGATATGATCCTGCTCGCGGTTGTTGAATGTAAAGCCGGCAAGGCCGCCGGGAGCGAGATACGTCCGGTTATTGCGGCCGAGATCGGCGAATAGGTATTCGACCTTGACGCTCCAGTTAGGCGCCAAAGCATATTCGACGCCCGCGCCAACTGCGTAGCCAACACGCATGTTGTTGCCGGTATTCGCGGTGAAGAAGGTTGGCACCCCGCCGATATTACCGAGTATCGTATTCGGCCAGTTGTTATTATTGCCACCGAAAGCGACGCCGCCGGTGCCGTAGACAAGCAGGCGGTCGAAGGCGACGCCGCCGCGGCCGCGGACGGTGCCAAGGAAGCTCGTCGTGGTGCCATTGCCGATCGAGCCGAAAGTGTTGTTGTTGTTCTTGCTGCCGATGAGAGCCTGACCGTCGGCCTCGACGCCGAGGACGAACTGGTTGATCTGGTAATTCACTCCGACTTGTCCGCCGCCGATGAAGCGGGCGCTGTTGTTGGTGTTGCCGATGGCGAGCGGTGCGGCTCCGCCGAAAAAGACAGCAGTGTTGAAGCCGTTGTTGTTGCCGGCGCGGAAGGCGCCGCCGGCGTTCACGCCGACATAAAACCCGGTCCAGGTGAAGATCGGCACAGGCGCCACGTAAGCCGGCGGGGGCGGCCTGCGCGACGGGAGGTCGGCGGCGGCAGCCGAGCCAATCGTTGCCGCCGCGGCGACGGTGGACAGAAGCAGTCTGCGAACCATTCAAGCACTCCTATTCAATTAGCGGCTGCCGACTTCAAGCACCGCTTGCCGGATGCGGGTTGCTCCACCCGCTCCGTCAGCTTTCGCGTGCGCGAAACGTGCTCCGGCTCGGTTGACGAGGTGTAAAAGGCTGGGTTTCGCGCTCTAACGAGGCCGGCAATTTTTCGTTATGGTTTACGGAAGCGCCGACAGGCCGGGCGGACTTGCGTCGCCAGCCCCAATCGGTGACATGGTGCGCCCGGAGCGATGCATGAACAGAACACGACGCCTTCCTGCGGCCCTGGCGATCTTCGCCGCGCTGAGCGGACCGGTTTCCGCGGCCGATCTCGGCGTCATCGCTGCGCCCCCGCCCGTCGTCGTCGTGCCTGCGCCGGTCGTGGTGCCGGTCATTCCCCATATCTGGCTTGGGCACTTTACCGGCGGGGCGAGAACCGACGTGCCGGGCGTGATGGATTGGCGCGATGAATTCGCGCGCTTCCCAAGCCGGAGGGAGTGCCTGCACTGGCTGCACGCGCTCAAGCGCGCCTACCGCGCGCAGGAGGGATTCAAGACCTGCCTGCGGATCAGGTGAGGAATGGACCGCGGCCTCCTGCCGGGATGACTTTCAACCCCCGTCCCCCACGGGGGTGAGCCACCAGGAGACCCGCACAATCATGGGGATGTGTTGCCGTTGTAGCGGATGTTTCATAAACTTTAAGCTTCACTTTCCTGTTTTCCGCTGTACACTGGCCAGGTCTGAAGTTTGGTGTCGAGCTGATGCGTGTGATCCTTTTGCTCATAGCGTCTATTTTATTAGCCGGTGGTGCAATCGCGGAAGAGAACTCTTGCGACGATTGTGCCAAAAAGGAAACCGTGAAGGAGCGCGCATCATGCCTAAAGCTCTGTCGCGCAAAGCAACCCTGGGCGCCTTTCATCCCGGGCGGGGGATACACTACGGGCGTTCCGTCTAAGCCATCGCAGGAAAACAGAATATAAGGTTCCGGTCTTGGCGGCGGTAACATGCAGCTGCTCAATTGGGTTACAGCCGATACGCTCGCAACCGCGCTGCTGGTCAGCGCGCTTCTCTCGGTCATCGTTAGTTTTGTAGCTGTACGCATTCACAGCGAAAACTTTGGTGCGGTGTTTTTCACCGTGCTTGCCTTCTCGCTGCTTGGCTTTATCACGGGAGAGGTAACGGCGAACAGCCGGGAGAGCGCCGTTGGTGCGGTTCTTCCGGGCGTGCTGACTCTGCTCGGCAGCGTGGCAGCGTATACTATAAGTACCAGAGGAATTAAGCAGCAGTCTGGGATCTCTGCGATTCTCATTTGCTTCAGTCTTACTTTTCTTGTCGGCGCAATCTTCGGCGCCCTCGTGCGACAAGAGTACGAGCTTGCTTTGCAAAGTCCGTCTTGGCTTGTGCAGCGCGAGTTGGCAGCCCAGCAACCAAATTTGCCAGTAGAGATTCAGCGGCTGGAAGATTACATTCAAATGCTCAAAATGCGTAAGGACTACGCCGACGCAGAGAAGCTCGACCTTTCGCATTTTGAAATTTCGTTCGAGAAACCGCCTTCAGAACGCAAGGAAACGGCCAAGCGGGGTGAGGTCGCCCCTGTCACGGCCAAATGAGGGAAATCCGAGGAGAAGCATTAGCTCGAGCTCACCTATACGCGCCGGCGTTCGGAAGGTGGCTTTTACATCCCGGCGGGGAGGGTTGCGCACCAGAGGTGCGCAGCCCCGTCTACCCCCCAGTCATGCTCATGTGACGGGACACGGCCGGCATTTGTGTGGTGCGGTCGATGATGAAGTCGTGGCCCCGCGGTTTACGCGCAATCGCTTCCTCGATTGCCGCATGCAGAAGCTCGTCGCCTTCGGAGGCGCGCAGCGGGGTGCGCAGATCGGCGGCGTCTTCCTGGCCGAGGCACATGAACAGCGTGCCGGTGCAGGTCACGCGCACACGATTGCAAGATTCACAGAAATTGTGAGTGAGCGGCGTGATGAGACCGATGCGGCCGCCGGTCTCTTGTGCACGCATGTAGCGCGCCGGACCGCCGGTCGCATAAGCGGTCGGCTCGAGTCTGAAGCGCTCTGACAATTTCGCGCATACTTGCGTCAGCGGGATGTATTGATCAACGCGCTGGCCGTCGATTTCGCCGAGCGGCATCACTTCGATGAAGGTGATGTCCATGCCGCGCCCATGCGCCCATTCGGTCAGCGAGATGAACTCGTCCTCGTTAACGTCCTTCAACGCGACCGCGTTGATCTTGATCGCGAGCCCCGCGTCTTGCGCGGCATCTATGCCTTCAAGCACGCGCGCGAGATCGCCGCGGCGGGTCAGAAAACGGAATTTTGCCGGGTCCAGCGTGTCGACCGACACGTTGATGCGGCGGATGCCGCAATCGGCAAGCTGTTTCGCATATTTGACGAGCTGCGAGCCGTTCGTCGTGAGCGTCAGCTCTTCGAGCGCACCCGACTGCAAATGCCGCGATAGCTGCCCGAATAATGTCATTACATCACGTCGCATCAGCGGCTCGCCGCCGGTGATGCGCAGCTTCCTGGTTCCGCGCGAGATGAAGGCGGAGCAGAGCCGGTCGAGCTCTTCCAGAGTCAGGAGATCGCGCTTCGGCAGGAAGGCCATGTCTTCCGCCATGCAATAGACGCAGCGGAAATCGCAGCGGTCGGTGACCGAGACTCGGAGGTAGCGGATGGCGCGGCCGAAAGGATCGACGAGCGGCGGCTTGGCCGGCGCGGCCAAGCCGTTCAGCTCCACCTCGGGAGTCGCGAAATCGGTGCGCAGCATGAGCCCAATATAGGCCGAACGGTCGAGCGCCGAAACCACCCTTTGGTATTGTTTCATCTCGATGAAAGGCTAGTGTGCCACGCCCGCCCGTGAGAGGCGGCGGCATGTGGAGGAGACGATGCAAGGAAACCGACGGTCCTTTTTGAAGGCGACCGGATTGGCGGCCGCGACGGTGGGATTAGCCGCGCCACAGCTTGCCGAAGCGCAAGCCGCCAAGAAGACGAAGGGGCAGGGCGGGCCGGCCGGTGGACCGCAAGCCGGCCAGCCTCCTCAAGCCCAGGCGATGCCGAAGAACATGAGCTTCACCACGCTCATCACGGAGCAGGGACCGGGACTCGGCATCAGGACCGAGAAGGGCATTCTCAATGTGATGAAAGCCGAAGCGGATCTCCGCACCGGAGCCCCTGTAACGGCCGACGATCTCATCCAGGGACTTGGAAACCTGGGCGCTCTGCAAACGCTCGTGCAGAAGGCGAGTGCGAGCAAGAAGCCCTATTTCGTTGCGGAGGCGGACGCGAAGTTCGGACCGTGCGTGCTCAATCCCGAAAAGATCGTCTGCATCGGGTTGAACTACAAAGCGCATGCTGAAGAGGCGGGCGAGAAGCTGCCGCCGGTACCGATCCTGTTCAACAAGTACAATTCCGCGCTGAACGCGCACGGCGGCACGGTGGCCGTATCGAAAGAGCATGCCGAGAAATTCGACTACGAAGCGGAACTCGTAGCCGTCATCGGCAAGGAAGCGCGCGACGTCAGTGAAGCGGATGCGCTGTCCTACGTGTTCGGCTATTGCAACGGGCACGATCTCTCGGCGCGCGATCTGCAGATGGCGACAACGCAATGGATGGTCGGTAAGACCGGCGACGGCTGGGGCCCCATCGGGCCCTGGCTGGTCAGTGCGGACCAGATCGATCCCGATAACCTGAAGATCGAATGCCTGGTCAATGGTGAGGTGCGCCAATCATCGAATACGAAGCTGATGATTTTCGGCGTGCGCAAGCTCGTCAGCTACATCTCGAAATATATGACTCTGCGGCCGGGCGACATCATCTTCACCGGCACCCCTAACGGGGTCATCCTCGGTTATCCCAAGGAGAAGCAGGTCTGGTTGAAGGCCGGCGACAAGATCACGACGCGGATCGAGAAGCTCGGCGATCTGAACTTCACTCTGACTTGACCGAGAGAATATGGTCATGGCCGGGCTTTGTCCGGCCGTGAGCTTTCGATGCTCGCGTAAGTCATGACGAACGAGCCGTGGCCGACGGAAATACGGCTCAAACACGAGGGTCGCGTCCTCGCTATTTCGTTTGATCAAGGCGAGTCGTTCGAGCTCTCGGCCGAATATCTGCGCGTCATGAGTCCGAGCGCCGAAGTGCAGGGCCACTCGGCGGCCGAGCGCAAGACCGTCGGCGGTAAGCAGAATGTCGCGATCATCCAGGTCGAGGCGGTCGGCAATTACGCTGTGCGGCTCGTCTTCGACGACATGCACTCAACCGGCATCTACAGCTGGCGCTATTTGCACGAGCTCGGACGCGATAATGCGGCGAGATGGGCGGAATACCTGGGCGAGCTCGATGCGAAAGGTTTGGCTCGCGACCGCCCGGGCATGCGCTGATGGTGAGGACCGTCGAGGTGAATGGTTGGCCGTTCGGGCGGAACCTGGCGATCGAAATCGAAACCGCGGCCTGAAACGAGAAAGGGCCGGTTTCCCGGCCCTTTCCGCCCCGCTAAACGCCCCCGTTCAGCGCATCACAACCACGCGCGCTCCGACGCGCACGCGGTTGTAAAGATCGATTACGTCGTCGTTGGTCATGCGAATGCAGCCGGACGACACGGCTTGTCCGATCGTTTCCGGCTCGTTGGAGCCATGAATTCGGTACATCGACGAGCCGAGATAAAGCGCGCGCGCGCCGAGCGGATTGTTGATGCCGCCGTGCATGTGCCGCGGCAAATCAGGGCGGCGGCGCAGCATTTCCGGCGGCGGCGTCCAGTCCGGCCAGGCGCGCTTCTGCGAGACCGCTTTGATGCCCGACCAGTCGAAGCCCGGCCGGCCGACGCCCACTCCGTACTGGATCGCGGTGCCGTCGCCATTGACGTAATAGAGGCGGCGCTGACTCGTCGAGATGATGATCGTGCCGGGCTTGTATCTGGTATCGATGCTCACCGTGTCGCGCCCTGTGGCCTGTCCCAGCGGGCGGCCGAAGATGCGGCTGAGCAGGTCGAGTTCTGCGCTGGCGGGATTTGCCGCGAGCATCAGGCCAAAGGCCGCACCCGCGACGGCAGCGAGCTTTCGTCGCATCATTTTCCTCAGAGTTCTAAAGTGTCGACTCGCGGCAACGCCGCGTTCCTCGGCCATTCTCCTCAAAGCTTGGCCGTTGGCAAGAAGGACTGCGCTCTGCAAGCCTCAAACGGGCGTTTGAGTCAGCAGATGTTGCGCGCCTGCTACATGGGTTAGGCGCTCCGCTGCGCCCGGTCGCGCTCGTTCAGTGCCTTGATCGAGTCGCGGGCAGCCTGCCATTGCGCGTCGCTCCAATCGCGCAGCGCATAAAAATTGCCGCCGGTGGCCAGCGCCTGACCGCCATCCATTGCGATCAGCTCGCCGTTGAGCCAGTCGCAGCCGTCGGACATCAGGAACGTCGCGAGGTTCTGCAGCTCTTCCATGCGACCGGGCCGGCCCATCGGATTGACGCGGGCAGAGCGGGCGCCTGGGTCTTCGCCGGGATTGAGGCGCTTCGACATGCCCTCGGTCGGGATTTCACCGGGCGCGATCGCATTGAGTCGGATGCCGTGGGGGCCCCACTCCGTCGCCAGCGACATGGTCATGGCATGGATTGCCGCCTTGCTCATCGCGGAGGGGACGACGAAGGGGCCGCCGTTGCGGACCCAGGTGACGGCGATCGAAAGCACGCTGCCGCTATGCTTGCCGGCAATCCAGCGCTTGCCGACCGCATGGGTCACATAGAACGTGCCATGCATCACGATATTGGCGATCGCATCGAAGCCGCGCGGCGAGAGGTCCTGCGTGCGCGAGATGAAATTGCCGGCGGCGTTGTTGACGAGGCCGGTGAGCGCCCCGTCCGCAAAAATGTCCTCCACCATGGCATCGACCGCCGCAGCATCGCGAATGTCGACGCCGAATGCATGGACCTTTCCGCCATGGGCTTTCGTCAGTTCCTGGGCGGTGTCCTCGCAGACCTGCTTGCGGCGCCCGCAGATGAAGATTTCCGCCCCGAGCGCGAGGAAGCGCTCCGCCATGGCCTTGCCGAGACCGGTGCCGCCGCCCGTGACAAGAATGCGCTTGCCTGAAAACAGTCCGTCCTTGAACATCGCGCCCTCCCTCGTTTCCTGCCGCAGCGTCGCATTCTGCGGCGAGAGGCGGAAACGGAAAAGGTATCAGGGCGCAAGGGAGCAGCGCGGGAGGGGCAATTGATCGTCGACTTACGAATCTACACGGCGCGGCCGGGACAGCTCGAAAACTTCGTCGCGCTTTACCGCGACCACGCTTGGCCGATTCAGCAGAAATATCTCGGCCGCTGTCTCGGTTGGTACACGACGATCGAAGGTCACCTCAACCAGGTCGTGCATCTGTGGGCCTATGACAGCCAGGCCGATCGCGAAGACCGGCGCGCCAAGATGGCGACCGATCCGGAATGGCGCGCCTATCTCAAGCGATCGGCGGAAGCCGGCTATCTCATTGCGCAGGAAAACCGGTTCTTGCGGCCGACAGGCTTCTTCCAGGGCGAGTAAGGTTTGGCCGCTAGCGGTAGACGTGCCGCACGCGGCGATGATGGCGCCGCTTGTTGATGCCAAGCCGCTCGGAAATATTGGGGCCCGCCGCGTAGCCGATGACCCCACCGGCAACCAATCCGACAGGGCCGGCGACGACGGCTCCCGCAAGCGCACCCATGGCGCCGTCGCCGAGCCGTTCGCCGGCTGCTGCCGGGGCGAGCATCAGCCCGAAAAGCAGGGCCGAGATTGCGATTTTCATGCGAGAGGCCTCGAACAACACTGCCTACAGAGTGGGTCCGTTTGGTTAACAATTCGACGAAGGCGAAATTCAGCCGCCGGCGTGGTCGTCAGTTTTCAGGACAAATTGTTGATGCAGCGGGGAGAGTGGAGAAAATTTAAACCCGATTCTCGTCTACTCGTTGCAGGACCCGGCGACACACGGCGCGACAATGCCCAGATGGCGATTTCAAGACGCACGCAATTTTCGCTCTGCTAAGGGCAAAGGCTCACTACCGGCGCAGCTTGGTGTTTTTATCGTCTTTGCGTGCGTCGCGACTGCCGGGTTCGAGGCATGGCAGGATTATCGCGCCTATGGCCGTGAACTCGCCAAAATCGCCTCGGCCACCGCCAATCTCGCCCACTCCGTTCTCCAGCACGCGGAAGACACGGTGGAAATGGCCGACGGCGTGCTGGTCGGCTTGCAGGAGCGGTTGCAGGTGGACGGCACGTCGCCGGCTGCGTTGGCGCGCCTCAATCGGTTGCTTGCGTTGGAAGTGAAATCGCTGCCGCGCCTAAAAAACCTGTTCGTCGATGGCGAGGACGGCCGCTGGCTTGCGAGCTCGGTGCCGAATTTATCGCCCGACCTGAACAACAGCGATCGCGAATATTTCCAGCGCCTGAAGGCTTCGCCTGGGATAGGCCCTTATATCGGCTTTCCAGTCCATAGCCGCTCGACTGGCGAATGGATCGTTCCAGTTGCGCGGGCCTTTCATCATCCAGACGGTCGCTTTGCCGGCGTCGTCAACGCCACCGTTGACGTCTCTTATTTCGCGGACTTTTACCAAAGGTTCGATGTGGGGGAGCTTGGCTCGATCGTGTTGCTTCGCCGCGATGGACGAATCTTGGCGCGGCGGCCGTTCAAGGACGACGACATCGGCCGCGACATGTCCGGCAGCCTTTTGTTCACCGAGCAGCTGCCCAAGGCCATGGAAGGAAATTATCGGGCCGTCTCGCCCGTCGATCACATCGATCGGCTGATCGGGTATCACGCCAGCAATCGCTTTCCCCTCGTTTCGTTTGGCGCCGTTGCGACAAGCGAGGCGCTCGCCGGATGGCGCAGCGACACGATGGCCGATGCGATCATCGTCGCGATCATCGTCGCAACCATCTGCCTTCTCGGATTCTTGCTGGTGAAAGAACTCGACAATCGTACAAAGGACCGAGCGGCTCTCGCGGAGAGCGAGGCCAATTTCCGTCTCCTCGCCGAATATTCAAGCGACGTGGTGAGTCGTATCGGGCGCGATCACGTTCGCCGCTACGTGTCGCCCGCATGCATCCGCGTTCTCGGCTACACGCCCGAGGAACTGACCGGCCGCTCAGCCCTTGACCTGACAAGTCCCGAACATCGGGACGAGGTCGAGCAGGCAATCGGCCGCCTGTGGTCGCGTCAGGCGCAGGAAGTCGTGCTCACTTATCGGGCCACAAAAAAGGATGGCAGCAATATCTGGCTCGAGTCATCCCTGCGCATCGCACGCGACGCATCCGCGCAGCCGGACGGAGTTGTGGCGGTCACGCGCGACATCACCGAACGCAAGCAACTCGAGTCGCGACTCCGTGAACTGTCCCGCACGGACGGACTCACTGGCATTCCCAATCGCCGCGCCTTTGAAGACGCCCTGTCCGTGGAGTGGCGGCGTACGACGCGTGAGAATGGCGCGTCGCTTTCACTCGCCTTGATCGACATCGATCAGTTCAAGAAGTTCAACGACGGATACGGCCATCCCGCCGGAGACGATTGCCTTCGTCTCGTCGCGAGCGCCATCGGCGCGACGGTCAAACGTCCGGGCGATGTTGCAGCGCGCTTTGGCGGCGAGGAATTCGCGCTGCTCTTGCCGAGCACCGATGCGAAAGGCGCAAAGATCATCGCCGAACGCGTACGTGCGGCGGTGATGGCGCTCGCAATCCCGCATGCCGGGAATTCACCGCGCCAGGTGGTGACAATCAGCATCGGAATCGCGACAATGCGCTCCTCGGGGCTCGGCAATGAGAAGCCGGATGCGGGTATTCTCGTCATGGCCGCCGATAGCGCGCTTTACGAAGCAAAGCGACTTGGGCGCAACCGCACGCATGCGGCACCGCCGCTGGTCTCCGTCGCAAGCACCTGGGAGAACACGTCAGCGGCGCAATCGGCGTGATTAGGCCTGCGGGTGCAGCACCCCATCGAGGATGCGTCGGCACTCGCTTAGGTCTTCGAGCACGGATTCCAGCGCGCGGCGGTCGCTCGCCGGGCGGTTTCGGCCCGATGCAGGAGGGTAATCCTCTGGGGAACCGTTTGCGCCGTGACTCGCCTGCGTCCCATCGCCATCGCGGAGCAGCCCATCGTCGGAGTCGATTTCATCCTCGCCCCGGCGCGTTTCCCTTGCTCCAGTGGCCTGGTCATCATTGCCGCTGCGAGACACCGCGGGCACCACCCCCGCCGTGATCGCCTTGGCGCCCTTCTCGCGCAAGAGGCGTTGCACGCCGCGGATGGTGAAACCCTCGTCGTACAGCAAGCGGCGGATCGCGGTGATCAGCTGGACATCTTCCGGCCGGTAATAACGCCGTCCACCTGCGCGCTTCAGGGGCTTGATCTGGCTGAACCGGGTCTCCCAGAAGCGCAGCACATGCTGCGGCAAGTCGAGGGTTTCCGCGACCTCGGTGATTGTCCGAAAGGCTTCCGAACTTTTGTCCATTGCCGCGCCGACTCACTTGACGGGCGAATCTACCGCGCTTTGGGTCCTGAAATCACCCGCCGCCGGGATCTGTTTCCACGTCGCCATGATCGGCTTTGGTCAACGACCCCGTTCCGGGAGTGGCGTCCGGGTTGGTGAGATGGGGCTCGGCATGGGGTCCGGCAGGCGGCATGCCCGAGCCGGCACGAGTCTCCGCCTCTCGCTCACGCTCCCGGGCCTTGCCCGAACTCGCCTTCTTCGAGTCGCGCGATTTCCCTGTCATCGAACGCTCCCGGTTGCTCTCTCCTTTCGCCAGATAAGGGACCGCTCCAAATTGGCGAGGAGGTCGGCCGGATCGCGGAAAATCTCCGCGGCGCCGGCCTTGCGGAGATCGGCCTCAGCAAACCCGCCGCAGAGGACGCCGATTGTTTCGAGGCCGGCTCTTCCGGCGGCTTCCGCATCATAGGGTGAATCGCCGACGACCGCCGCGCGCTCGGGCGCAAGCTTTAGGCGGGCGAGCGCCGCGTCGAAAATGTCGGGGTAGGGTTTGGATCGCGCGGCATCGTCGGAGCTTGTCTCCTCCTCAACGATATCGGCGATGTTCGCCGCTTTCTTATAAGCATCGAGTTCCTCGCCTTTGGCGGAAGAGGCGAGCGCGATTCGCTTGCCGGCGCGCAGAATGCGCTCGAATAGGTCGCGTACTTTGGGAAATCCCTGCACATGCGGAAGATAATCGCGTTTGAAAAGCTCGAGACGATAGTGTTCGATCTCTTTCCCGCGCCGCTCCACCTCCCCTTTCGAGAGGAAAACCGGCATGAGCTGATCGCCGCCCTTGCCGATCTGCGAACGGATCGCACCGAAATCGATGTCGTGCCCAAAATGCGCAAAGGTGCGTTGCCAGGCTTTCGCGTGCTGGTCGACAGTGTCGACCAGGGTGCCGTCAACGTCGAAAATCACGGCCTCGATCATGAGCGCTCCGCAGCAATCGAAGACGAATGAGAACCCGCGCCGGAAGTTCCCATTAAAAGCCGGCAGGAACCAAGATTGACCGATCGTATTCTCCCATGCCGGCCGGGAAGATTGGGAGGCACGATCGCAATGAAGTTTCGCGTGCGGTGGCCTGTCGTGTCCTCCCGCTGAACGATGACGCGTCCGAAGGCGAGGCCTGTTGCGCAGGGACAGTCCAGCACGATTCCAGCGGAACCGGCGGGGCTACTCGTTGTGGAGCTGCTGGAGCTCTTGCGGCGAAGTGCGAGGCGGCCGATTGTCCATGTTTGCTCGGACAGCCGGCGCGCGGACCTCTTGCTAGCGATTGCGCAGGCCTTAGCGCCGGAGCGGAGGCTGGCACTTCTGCCCGCCTGGGACTGCCTTCCCTATGATCTCGCGTCACCGTCCCGCGCCGCGATGGGCCAGCGTACCGGCGTCTTGCGCTGGCTGACCGATGAAGCTGCTCTGCCGGACATTTTGTTCGCGACACCGGCCGCTCTCATCCAGCGCGTTCCGCCGCGCGAGACCTGGGCCGGTGCGCATGTCGAGTTCCGGGTCGGCGATTCGATCGATGCGGACGCTGTCTCATCGGCCCTGCAACGCGTCGGCTATATTGTCGACGAACTTGCCGATACGCCGGGTGAGTTCTCAATTCGCGGACGCGTGATCGACTTGTTTCCGGCGGCAGCACCGCGTCCCTGTCGCATCGAACATGAGGACGGCACGATCACCGCGATCCGCTCTTACGATCCGGCGACGCAACGCTCAGTCGCCGAGACGGATCTGTTGATCGTGGATGCGGCATCGGAGATCGTTCCTCATCCAAGTGACGAAGATTCGAGCATTGCAGGTCGCGAGCATCATCTCTCGCAATATTATCCGACGCTCGATAGCGTCTTCGACTATATTCCCCATGCTGCTTTTGTCGTCGAGGCGCAAGCAGGCGCACGCCTATCTGGGTTGCTTGCGCAAATCGCTGAAGCCTTCGCGACTCGCAGCGAGCGAGCGCCGGGCGCCACTTTGCGAAGGCCGCCGGCCCCACCGGAGAAGCTCTATCTCAGTCGCGCCGAATGGGACCGCGCGATTTCCCGAAACCTGATCGCAACTGCGGAGCAGCAGGGGCAAAAAGACGCTGTGCCGCGCTTTGCGCGCGAACGGAATCCGCAAAGCGCGCTGGCGGCTTATCTGAAAGAACGCGCTGTCGCGGGCGATAAGATTGTGCTCAGCGCAGCGACGGAGCGCGACGCACGAATGTTAGCGCGCGTCGCAGAACGCGCATTCGGCCAGCGGCCGAAGAAAGTAGCGGATTGGCAATCTGTCGCGGCTGAGAAGCGCGGCAGTGTCGTCGCGCTCGCGGCACCTCTCGATGCCGGTTTTCTCGTGAGCAACCGGCACATTACGGTAATTGCGGCGTCCGACCTGCTCGGCAGCCGCGCGGCTCGCAGCGTCGATCAATCGGCGGCGCTGACAACGCTCGGGAGTGCCGAATTCCACCTGGGCGACATCGTGGTCCACGTTGATCATGGTATCGCCGCGCTGGAGGGGCTGGAAGAGATCAAGGCGAGCGAAGGGAACGCGAGCGAGGCTATCAGCCTGCGTTTTGCCGAGGAAGCAAAACTGCTCGTTCCCGCCGACAACATCGGCAGCATTTGGCAGTATGGCTCCGATGCTGATGCGGTGAGCCTCGATCATCTTGAAGGCGAGGCATGGCCGAAGCGCCGTGCCAAAATCGCGCAAGATGTCGCCGCAGACGCGGCGCGCATGGTGCAAATGGCGGCGGCGCGCGATAGCATGAACGCGCCGAAATTCA
>JAFASC010000070.1 GCA_019244955.1 Methylobacteriaceae bacterium
ATTGCAATGAAATAAGCGCGTTGGCTGGATCAACCCTTTGTTTACCTAAAGAAGTGTGGTGAATCTCGACGGCGGCTAAGCGTCATGCCGCAGCCGCGGTGACCCGGTTGCGGCCGCTGCTCTTCGAAGCATAGAGGGCGCGGTCGGCGCGCTTGAAAAGCGCATCGGGATTGGCTTCGAGGCCGCGGTCCGCGAGTCCGATGGAGACCGTGACCGGAATGGCCCCACTCTGCTCGTCGAGCGGAAAGGACTCGGCCTCGATCACGCTTCGCACGCGCTCGGCGATGCGGGTGGCGACGATCAGCGAGGTGTCAGGCATGACGACGACGAACTCCTCGCCGCCCAGACGGCAAACGAGATCGGCCGTGCGCACGGTCTTGCGTATGCGGGCGGAGAAACTTTTGAGGATTTCGTCGCCGGCATTGTGACCATGCGTGTCGTTGACTGCCTTGAAGTGATCGATGTCCAAGATCATGAGCGACAGCGGTCGGCCTTTATGCGCCGCCTGATCGAGCAGCGTCGCCAGGTGAGATTCGAGATAGCGGCGGTTGTTCAGCCCGGTCAGCGGATCGATGATCGCCATCTCGATCGCCGCCTGCACGTTGTCACGAAGGGAATCCGCGTAGCGCTTGCGGCGCAGTTGGGTACGCACCCGCGCGACGAGCTCATTGCGATCGATCGGTCGCACCAGGTAATCGTTCACGCCGAGGTCGAGCCCGCGCAGAATACGCGCGCGGTCCTCAGTCTCGGCGATAAGCAGCACCGGCAGATTCCGCGTGCGTTCAAGCGAGCGGATCTGACTGCACAGGCGCAGTGGATCGGATTTCTCCAAGCCAAGGCTGATGACCAAGAGATCGTAGCCGCCTTCAGCGCCACGGAACAGCGCCTCCTGCGGGTCGAGTTCGACGTCGACGTGATGCACGCCGCCAAGAATAGCGGTGACGCGCTCGGCGGAGGCGGGCCGATCGTCCACAAGCAAGATGCGGCCATTCTCGATGCTGGAGTTCAGCGTGTGCAGCGCCGCCTCGCCCACTCCGAGGCTGGCGGAGGTCGCAGCGCGGGTGCGCAGCTCGTCGATCATCACCTTGAGCCGGGCAAGCGAGCGCACCCGCGCCAACAGCGCGATCTCATCCACGGGCTTTGTCAGGAAATCGTCAGCGCCGACATCGAGCCCACGAACGCGGTCCGCCGGCTGGTCAAGCGCAGTCACCATCACGACCGGAATGTGGGCGGTGGACAGATCGGATTTGAGCCGCCGGCAGACTTCGAATCCGTCCATCCCGGGCATCATCACGTCCAGGAGGACGATGTCGCAGCGCCCCTGCGCGCAAATCGACAAAGCCTCCGGCCCGCTCATTGCGCGCAGGACATCGAAATACTCGGCGCTGAGTCGTGCTTCGAGCAGCTTGATATTCGGCAGAACGTCGTCGACGACAAGAACGCGCGCGGTCATGCGGGCTCTTACCCCTCGCTCACATAATTGCGGACCGTTTCGAGGAATTTGACGACCGAGATCGGCTTCGACAGGTAGGCCTCGCAGCCGCCCTGGCGGATTTTCTCCTCGTCGCCCTTCATGGCGAAAGCGGTGATGGCGACGATCGGGATCGTCCGCAATTCGTCGTCGTCCTTGAGCCATTGCGTAACCTCGAGGCCGGAGACCTCGGGCAGCTGAATATCCATGAGAATCAGGTTCGGGCGGTGGCGGCGGGCCAACTCGACCGCCTCGACTCCGCTTTTCGTCTGGATCGTGGCGTAGCCATGGGCTTCCAACAAATCGTTGAAAAGCTTCATGTTGAGCTCGTTATCCTCGACGATGAGCACGGTTTTGGGCATTGCTACAGCATTGCTTCCGGCGGGCCCGGCAGCGCGGCGCGTTCCACCCGGGAAGACCTCTTGCATCGACATATCCTATCCTTAACCGCGAGACCTTGATGAAAGGGAAACCGCACCGGTGATTCTGCGTCCCTGTTCTGCCACAGGGCTGGCCAAGCCCGCCCGACGGAAATCGCCGACCCGCCAAGACGCCGAGGCGCTCGCCCTCGCCGCCCTGGACTTCCTCGGCCAGGAGGACGAGCGAATCGGCCGATTCCTGAGCCTATCCGGCCTCGATCCCGGCACTTTGCGCAAGGCCGCCGCCGAGCCGGGCTTTCTTTCAGGCGTGCTCGACCATGTCGCAAGCGACGAGGCCCTACTGGTGCACTTCGCCGAGGCGGCGGGAATCCCACCCGAGCGGGTTGGGGAAGCGCGGCGCCTGCTCTCACCCGAAGCAGACTCGGGCTGAGGCTTTCGGCTATTCTGCGCACCCTGAGTCGCGCGAAGCGCCGCGCCCAGGCATTTCGCCCGCATGCATTTCGCCGATCCTCTCTGCCGCGATTGCATTACGACGGGTCCTGCCCGCAGCGGCCGCTGCGCATCGTGCGGCTCGCCGCGGCTGCTTGCACATCCGGAACGCGACGCGCTCACGATCGCGCATATCGACTGCGATGCGTTCTATGCCGCGATCGAGAAGCGCGACGATCCGAGCCTTGCCGACAAGCCGCTCATTGTCGGCGGCGGCAGGCGCGGTGTCGTGGCGACTTGCTGCTATATCGCGCGGACGTACGGCGTGCATTCGGCGATGCCGATGTTCAAGGCGCTTGCCGCCTGCCCGCATGCAACCGTGATTCCTCCGGACATGCAGAAATATGCGCGGGTCGGGCGCGAAGTGCGCGCGCTTCTCTTCGAGTTGACGCCGCTTGTCGAACCGCTGTCGATTGACGAGGCTTTTGTCGATCTGACCGGGACCGAGCGTCTGCACCGCGCGAGCGCCGCCGAGACACTGGCCCGGTTCGCGCGCCGCGTCGAAGACGAGATCGGCATCAGCGTGTCGATCGGGCTGAGCTACTGCAAGTTCCTGGCAAAGATCGCCTCGGATTTCGACAAGCCGCGCGGGTTTTCCGTGCTCGGCCGCGCCGAGGCGAAAGCGTTTCTCGCGGACAAATCGGTGCGGACGATCTGGGGCATCGGCAAGGTCGCGGAGAGCCGGCTTGCGAGGGAGGGTTTCCGCACGATCGGCGACCTGCAGCGGCGCTCGGAAATCGAGGTGATGAAGCTTCTCGGCAACGAAGGGCGGCGGCTTTGGCGGCTTGCAAATGGTCTCGACGATCGAACGGTCAATCCCGAGCGCGAGACGAAAGGCATTTCCGCCGAGACGACGTTCGACGCCGATTTGTCCGACGCGGGCACATTGCGGCCGATCCTGTTCCGGCTCTGCGAGAAAGTGGCAAAGCGCCTCAAAGCAGCTGATCTCGCGGCGGCGAGCGTGACGCTGAAACTGAAATCGGGCGACTTCAAGCTGCGCACGCGCTCGCGTTCGGGCCTGCCGGCGACGCAGCTTGCATCTCGGTTGTTCGAGAATGCCGATGCGCTGCTTAAAGCCGAACTCGACGGCACGCGCTATCGGCTGATCGGCATCGGCGCCGGCGATCTCGTCGACGCGGCGGAAGCCGATCGCGGCGATCTCACCGGGGATGCGGGCCTCGCGCGGGTAAAATCGCGCGAGGCGGCGGTCGACGCGCTGCGCGAGAGGTACGGGGCAGATGCTGTCGTGCGCGGGATCGCGCTCGGCAGCAACGGGCGATAACAAAGAGGGAAGCAAAGATTCGAGAGGAGCAGTATGTCAGCCTATCTCATCTTCGACGTCGATATTCATGACATGACCCGGTACGGCGAGTTCATGGCCGGTGTAAAACCCGCGCTGGAAGCGGCCGGGGCGCGATATCTTGCCCGTGGCGGTGAGCACAGGGTCTATGAAGGCGACTGGGAGCCGCGAAGACTTGTCCTGCTGGAGTTTCCCTCCTCTGAGGCGGTGGAGGCTTTCTACAATAGCGATGTGTATCGAAGTCTTAAGGGCATTCGAGACGAATGCAGCTCCGCGCGTCTGGTTCGCGTCGAAGGCGTCTGAAAGGCGCTAACCCCAGAACAACAGCGCCCAGGTGGTGACGCCGATCGCAATCGCGGCGGAGCACGGCACGATCGCGATCCCCTGACGCACACGGCTACCCGTATGTGCACCCGCGATCTGCCAGCATAGAACAGCCGACCACAGCGCCGCGCCGGCGAGGAAAGCGATGCGCAGCGGCGTGACAAAGCCGAGCGCAAAACCTTCCGTACGCAGCATCGTCACCGTCAGCGCGGAGAGGCCGAGGAACACGCTCCATCCGGCGATCGGCAGTAGCCCCTGCGTTAGATGATGAAAGCGCGCGGCACGCCAATCCCCGAGCGCGCGCGTGGCAAGCGCGAGGCACGCGGACGTCGCGGCCCCGATGAGCGATGCCACGGCGCCGATATAGGCGATGATGAGCACACCATCGAGGGGCGTCAGCACGTCGTTATTCTCCGGATAATTCGTGAGCAGGAACCACGGCAGGTGTAGTGCGAGCGGCCACATCACGTCATGATCGACAAGCCAAGTCGCGATCGCCTGCTTTACCTCGACAAAGATGTCGCTGCCGGTCCAATGGAACGCGCCGGCGGCGACGCCCATCAAGCCGAACAGGATCAGCGCGGTTTCCCATGGGCGCGGATCGTTCTTGGCAACGCGCACGATCTCGTCGTTTGGCGAGCGGCGCGACAGCGCGATCGCGCCGCGATAGCCGCTGCAGCCGCCGCACATGTGGCACATGCTCGAGCCCTGCATCGTCTTGATCGGCACGAGCGGCGGGCAATTGACCGGGCGCGGGCGGATCCCGCTATGGCGCGAGGCTTCCCATGCATCGTGATCGACGCGGAAATGCAGCGGCGCAAGTTTAGTCAAGAGACTAAAGACGCCGGTCACCGGACATAGATAGCGGCACCAGACGCGCTTATCGCGCCCATAGAGAAACCCGATGACGATCGCCGCCGCGGTCGAGCCGCCGAGAATCAACAAAGCCGGCGCGGCATATTGATAGACGCTGACGAGCTGGCCGTAGATCGTCGTCGTCGCGAAGGCGACAAAGGGCCACCCCTTCCATTTGATCCAATGCGGCAGGGCACTGCCGCGTCCGTGGCGGCTCGCAAATTGCGACAGGCTTCCCTCGGGACAGATGAGACCGCACCAGGCGCGCCCGACCAGCACCATGCTCAGAAGCACGAAGGGCCACCAAAGGCCCCAGAATACGAATTGCGCGAAGAGCGTGAGGTCGTTCCACACATGCGCGGCGCGCCCCAGCAAGGGCAGCGGCGCCGGAACGGAGATGAGCACGATGTAGGTGGCGACGATCAGCCATTGCACGGCCTGGATGAGCTTGCGGCCGCGCAGCAATGCGTCGCCGATGCGCGCGAGAGCCGCATCGAGACGCTGCAAGCGCAGCTTCGGTGGAAGCGGCTGCGCCAGACCCGCAGCCGCAATGTTCTGCATCATCATCTTGTCCAGCGCACCTGCCGGCTATTTCGCGACAAGCTTACCTTTCGCCTGCGGGTGAAAATCATCGAAGAACTCGTATTCACCGGGATCGAGCGTGCGGATGACGAGCGAGGATTTTGTCCCGGCTGCCAGCACTTTCTCGAATTTCGGCGATTTCGTCTCGAATTCAGCGGCGGTCTTTCCACTATTTGTAAGTTCCAGCTTAAAACGCGTTTTCGCCGGCACTTCGATGCGGGTCGGCGAAACCGTGCCGTCCTTGAACTCGATCGCGAAGGTCGGCTCATCGGCGGCGAGCAAGGGTTTCCCGAGTGCGAGCAGCGATGTCAGGCCGATGAGTAACCAGGCCCCGCGAAGAACTTTCGTCATCAGTAGGAACCCTTCTTGCCGGTGCCCGCGTACGTAAATTCATAGTCGACGCTGAAGGGCTCGAACCAGGGTGCGACGCCCGTCTCTTTATCCACGTGGCGGCCGAAATGCGCATGCGGATTGGCGCTCGGCGGCTTCACATTGAGCGTCAGCTTGTATTTGCCCGGTCCGTTCAGTTTGACATTATCGCCGTAATGCGGGCCGTCGTTGGCGACCATCGGCATGAAGTCGCCCTTCTGAGTGTCCTTCGAATCAAGCTTCGTCAGCTCGTACGTGACCACGAGAAAGGGGATCCAATCGCCTTCGGAAAAACCGTTCTTGTTGTCCTTCGCCGCCTTGATGTCGGCTTCGAGATGCACGTCGGAATCCTTTGCCGCACGCATCACGTCGGGCGGATCCATTTCAATCGGTTGCAGATAGACGGCGGCGACTTCCATGCCACCCTTCATCTGCGGCTTGCCGATCGGATATTCCTTCGCTGCAAGCGCGGTCGCGAACAACGCGGCAGCAACGGCAACAGCCGGCGCGATCAGATTCATGCGGATTGCCTCTGAACAGATGTATGCGTGCCGAGGCTTATAGCGTCTGCGCAGAAAAGCGAAATGCAATTGCTCGAAGACTCGAATAAATCGGCATCTGCTTTGAAGTTATTCTAAATCGAACCTATCGGCGATCAGCCGCGATGCTTTGCGCGCGCGACGAATTTCTTGAACGCTTCCAAAGTTTCGTCGCTGACGTGATGCTCGATCCCCTCGGCATCGTGTCGCGCCGTATGGGCGCTGACCCCGAGTGCGATGAGCAGGCGCTCGACGACACGGTGCTTTTCGCGCGCCTCCTGCCCGACGGCCTCTCCCGCAGGAGTGAGGGAAATTCCGCGGTAGGGTCGCAACGCCACAAGACCATCCTCGGCCAATCGCTTTAGCATCTTGGCGACGGTCGGCTGCGCGACCCCAAGCCGCGCCGCAACGTCGACCTGGCGGGCTTCGCCGCTGTCGGCGATGAGATCGGCGATAAGCTCGACGTAATCGGCCGAGAGCGCCGAGCGGCGCGCCGCCCGCGCATGCCGGAAGCTCGAGACGTGCTCCTTCACTTCCAGGAGGGGCGGACGGTCCTGGCTGGTCATCCGCGCAAGATACCGCTTGCGGCGAAGATTGCATAGGCTAATGATTATAGCCGAGGCTAAACTCTAGGGGCGGCCGCAGCCGCCGGGACGGCACGTGTCGGAGCAGGCGATCGAGGAGCGGGGCCTCACCGCCCCATTGAGCCCCCTAGATGGCGGGGAGCCGCGGAGTCTCGGGCCGCTCAACGCCAGCATCCGTGTGCCCACATCCGGCCATTGGCTGCGCCGGCTCTTCGCCTTCGCCGGCCCCGGCTACCTCATCTCGGTCGGCTACATGGACCCCGGCAATTGGGCGACCGACATTTCCGGCGGCTCGAAATTCGGCTACACTCTCCTCTTCGTCATCGTCCTCTCGAACCTGATGGCGATTGTCCTGCAGGCGCTTGCGGCGCGCCTGGGCATTGCCACCGGCCGCGACCTGGCGCAGGCCTGCCGCGCGCAGTATTCGAGGCCGGTCAACATTACACTTTGGCTCGCCTGCGAGGCGGCGATCATCGCCTGCGACCTTGCCGAGGTGATCGGCACGGCGGTCGCGCTCAACCTGCTCTTCGGGCTCCCGCTGACGCTCGGGGCAATCATCACTGCCGCCGACGCGCTTCTGATCCTGTTCCTGATGCAGCGCGGCTTCCGTACGCTCGAAGCCTTCATCGTCGCGCTGCTCGTCGTCATCTTCGTCTGTTTTGCGATTCAGATCGTGTTGACCGCGCCGAGCACACGCGCGGTTCTCGGCGGGCTCCTCCCCTCCCCCGAAATTCTCACCAACCCCGCCGCGCTGTATGTCGCAATCGGCATCATCGGCGCGACGGTGATGCCGCATAACCTCTATCTGCATTCGGCGATCGTGCAGACGCGCGCCTACCCGCGCGACGAACCGGGACGACGCTCCGCTATCGGCTGGGCTGTCGCCGATTCAACCATCGCATTGATGCTGGCGCTGTTCGTCAACGCCGCGATCCTGATCGTCGCCGCGGCGGTCTTTCACGCCAGCGGCCGCACCGACGTCGAAGAGATCGAGCACGCCTACCAGCTGCTCTCGCCGGTCCTCGGGGTCGGCGTGGCGTCGATCCTCTTCGCCGTGGCGCTCCTCGCCTCAGGACTGAATTCCACAATCACCGCCACTCTCGCCGGCCAGATCGTCATGGAAGGCTTTTTGCGGCTGCGCCTGCAGGACTGGGCGCGGCGGCTGGCCACCCGCTCCGTCGCCATCGTGCCGGTTGTCGCGGTCGCCGCGCTCTATGGCAGCGCAGGGACCGCGAAATTGCTGGTGTTGAGCCAGGTCGTCCTGTCGATGCAGCTGCCCTTCGCCGTGATCCCGCTGGTGCGCTTCGTCTCGGATCGCAAGCTCATGGGCGGCCTCGTTATCCCGCGCTGGCTTGCCGGCCTCGCCTGGATCATTGCCGCACTCATCGTGGTACTCAACGCCAAACTGCTCCTCGACGCGGTGACCGGCTGAGCCCCCCGCGACGCAAGGCGGTGACCGCAACACCTGGAGCGCTTCTAACAACGAGCCGCGCTGGACACAGGGGCGGGTAATTCGGCCGATCTCCCTTCAGGCCGCGCCCAAATCCGGCTACGACCGGGCAGCGAATCTGGAAGATGGCCGTGCTGCGTCGACTTCGGGCTTGTTCGGTTAGCGGGATCCTTCTCGGCGTGCTGCTTGCCGCGGCGCCCGCTTTTGCCGACGACGACGAGAAGAAAGGCGACAAACTGCCGGACTCAATCGTCACCGCGCTGCCGATCTTTGCCGACATCGCGACATACCGGCAGCAGATCTACGATCAACGCGGCGTCCAATATCAGTTCACTTATATCGGCGACGGCCAGGCAAATCTTTCAGGCGGGGTACGACGCGGCGCGATCTACACCGGACGACTGGAGACGGTGTTCGAAGCCGACCTCGGCAAGCTCGTCGGCTGGGAAGGCGGCGCCGTCCACTTCAACACCTTCGCGATCCATGGCCGCGGTCTGTCGCGCTACAATCTCAACAATATCCTGACCGCGAGCGACATCGAAGCGCTGTCGACCTATCGCCTCTCGGAATTGTGGTATGAACATCGCTTCTTCGACAAAATCTATATCCGCGCCGGCCAGCTCGCGGCTGACCAGGAATTTCTCACCAGCAAACTTGCGGGCCTCTTTATCAACGGCACGTTCGGATGGCCCGGGATTACCGGGGTCGATCTGCCGAGCGGCGGTCCAGCCTTCCCCTTCGCGGCGCCCGGAGCCCGGCTTAAACTCACGCCGACGGATAACATCACGCTGCTTGCAGCGGTGTTCGACGGCGATCCCGCCGGGCCCGGCGCTGACGACCCGCAGCGGCGCAACAGGTTCGGCGTCAATTTTCGTGTGCGCGACCCGCCGCTCGTCATGGCCGAGGCGCAGCTCAAATACGGCAGCACGAAAGACGGCTGGATCCTCCCCGGCACGGTCAAGATCGGCGCGTGGAATCATCTCGGCCGATTCAATGATCTGCGGCTCAGCGTCGAAGGGATTTCCACGGCCGATCCCTCGAGTTCCGGCATGCCGCTGCGGCGGCGCGGCAATGACGGCATTTACGGCGTCATCGATCAGATGATCTATCACGTGCCGGGCGCGGAAGATGACAAGGGCATCGGCGTCTTCACGCGTATCTCCGGCAGCCCCGCCGACCGCAATCTGATCAGCTTCTACATCGACGCGGGCCTGAATTTCACCGGCATCATCCCGGGCCGTCCCGATGATGCGTTCGGCGTCGCCACCGCTTACGCCCGCATTTCGCCGAACGCGGCGCTGCTCGACCAAGAGGCGAATTTTTTCAACATGACGTTTGCTCCAATTCGCAATTACGAAGCGGTGATCGAAGCGACCTACCAGGCGCAGATCATGACCGGCTGGAGCATTCAGCCGAACTTCCAATATATTTTCCACCCGGGCGGCAACATTCCCAATCCGAACGATCCGGCCGGGGTGAATGCGATCCACAACGCCGCCGTGGTGGGCTTGCGCTCGACGATCAAGTTTTGAGGGAATGCCGTGCCATGCACTAAGCTCGTGCGGGCTCGGCGACAAAAACATTGATCGGCTGCGAGATACGATGCTTGAGGCTCAGGAATCGAACTTCGACCAGGTGATATGAGGCCGCCGCTACCCCGAACGAGACGGCAAACGCGACCGCCGTCGTCAACCAGGGATGCTGCTCCGTCTGGTAAAGCGGCTGTAAGGCGAGCGGCAGCAAGGCAAAGACCGGCAGATGATAGAGGTAAAGACCATAGGAGATTTTCCCGGCCCAAATGAGAGGGGGCAGCTGCAGCACGCTTGTCAACGAGGTCGGCCGCGCAATGAGCGCGGTGATCAGAAGCGCACTTAGAATACCGGTCAGCCCGTACAAGCAATAAAAGACGCCGGGACCGTAATCGATCGGACCGACGACGAGAATTCCGAGTAATGCCAGCAGTGCACCCCAGGCGAGCACGGTCCATAACCA
>JAFASC010000142.1 GCA_019244955.1 Methylobacteriaceae bacterium
CGCGCACATCGCGTGCCAGGTTCCAAAGCGCGCGATTACGTGCGTCTCCTGCCGCTGCTCTGGGCCGGCTCGCGCGCGCGCGTCGGCGAGACGATCGCCTGCCGCGGCGTCTTGTACGATCGCTTATGGCGCCCGTTCTTGTTGGCCGCCCTCAACATCGAGCCGGCTGACGCCTCGGCGCGACTGGCCGGCGCGGTTGTGCGCGAGACATTGGCGAAAGGCGGCGAAGCCTGTCGGCCGCTGATCGCGACCGAGGGCCTGTCCAGCGCTTTCGTCGACCCGGCACGCAGATATATCGAGGAGCATGGCGGCAGCGTTCTGCTCGATCGCCGGCTTCGCGCAATAACGCGGACTGAGGATCGCGTCACCGATCTCGATTTCGGCGAAGCGCAGATCACGCTCGCGCCCGACGATGCCGTGGTCCTCGCCGTTCCGGCTCGCGGGACCGAGATGCTGATCCCCGAAATCACGGCACCTTCAGAATTCAACGCGATCGTTAACGCGCATTTCCGCGTCGCACCGCCCACGGACACACCGCTCATGCAAGGGGTCGTCAATGGGCTCGTCGAATGGCTCTTCGCCTTTCCCGATCGCCTGTCGGTGACGATCAGCGGCGCGGATCGGCTGATCGATACGCCGCGCGAGAGCCTCGCCGCCGAGATCTGGGCCGAAGTCGCGCAAATCACCGGACTGGAAACCGACATGCCCCCGTGGCAAATCGTCAAGGAGCGCCGCGCCACCTTCTCAGCGACACCGCAGCAGGATAGTAAGCGCCCTGCCGCGACGACGAACTGGACAAACCTCGTGCTCGCCGGCGATTGGACACAGACCGGCCTTCCGGCGACGCTGGAAGGCGCGGTGCGTTCAGGCAATGCCGCGGCGGATCTCGTCATCGGAAGGAATAGCGCGCTTTCGGCGCCAGGAACGAAATGATGGATGTCGCTACCTTGGAGATCGCGCCGGGTCAGCACGCGACCGGCGGGATTGATGCCGCCGCGTTGAAACACGGCATTTCCCGCGCCGCCGACGCTTTGTTTGCCATGCAGCGGCCCGATGGACATTTCGTGTTCGAACTCGAGGCGGATTGCACGATCCCGGCCGAATATATCCTGTTCGTCCACTTCCTTGGCGAAACGCCGAACCTCGAGCTGGAGGCAAAGCTCTGCAATTATCTGCGCCGCATCCAAGGAGAGCACGGGGGCTGGCCGCTCTTCCATGACGGGGCGTTCAACATGAGCGCCAGCGTCAAGGCCTATTTCGCGTTGAAGATGGCCGGCGATGCCATCGACTCCCCGCATATGACGCGCGCCCGCGAAGCGATTCTGCAGCATGGCGGCGCCTCCGAGAGCAACGTCTTCACCCGTGCGCTGCTCGCTCTCTACCGCCAGGTGCCGTGGCGCGCCGTGCCGGTCATGCCTGTCGAGATCATGCTGCTGCCGCGCTGGTTTCCTTTCCATCTCGACAAGATTTCCTATTGGGCGCGTACGACGCTCGTGCCTCTCATGGCGCTCATGGCCTTGCGGCCGAAGCCGGTTAATCAGCGCGGCGTCGGCATTCCCGAACTATTTGTCGTGCCGCCCGAAAAGGTGCGCAAATGGCCCTCCGGTCAGCATGCCAAGGAGCCGTGGAAGACCGTCTTCGCCGGGCTCGATTCCGTTCTGCGCGTCGCAGAACCTCTGTTTCCCAAGCGGACGCGAAAAGCGGCGATCGACGAGGCAGTCGCGTTCTGCAACGAGCGGCTGAATGGCGAGGACGGACTCGGCGCGATCTTCCCGCCTATGCTCAACCTCGTGCTCATGTACGACGCGCTCGGCGTTCCGGCGAATGACCCCAATCGCGCCGCTGCCCGTACAGCGCTCGAACGATTGCTCGTCGTCCATGGCGACGAAGCCTATTGCCAGCCGTGCTTCTCGCCGATCTGGGATAGCGGGCTTGCCGCCAATGCGCTCCTCGAACTTGGCGGCGAAGAAGCCGAGCGCCGTGCTGCGCAATGCTGCGATTGGCTGAAGCCGAAGCAGATCCTCGACGTGCGTGGCGACTGGGCCGCGCAGCGCCCCAATCTGCGGCCGGGCGGTTGGGCGTTCCAGTACGAGAACGCCTACTATCCCGATGTCGACGACACGGCGGTGGTCGTCATGGCGATGGACCGTTTGACGCGCGGACAAACGCCGGCCGGCGGGGCTCAGTACGGCGAGTCGATTGCGCGTGCGCGCGAATGGATCGAGGGGATGCAGAGCAAGAATGGGGGTTGGGGCGCCTTCGACGCCGAGAACGAGCACTATTATCTCAACAATATCCCGTTTGCCGACCATGGCGCGCTGCTCGATCCGCCGACTGAAGATGTGAGCGCGCGCTGCGTCTCGATGCTGGCGCAACTCGGTGCAACGGGTACGCCTGCCGTGCAGCGCGGCATCGCTTACCTACGCGAAACGCAGAGACACGATGGCAGCTGGTTCGGCCGCTGGGGCATGAACTACATTTATGGCACTTGGTCCGTGCTTTGCGCGCTGAACGCGGCCGGCATTCATCCGCAATCGTGGGAGATTCGCCGCGCCGTCGCGTGGCTTCTCGCAATCCAGAACCCGGACGGCGGCTGGGGCGAGGACGGCGACAGCTACAAGCTCGATTACGTCGGCTACGAGCCGGCGCCGAGTACGGCCTCTCAAACCGCATGGGCCGTGCTCGGCCTGATGGCGGCAGGCGAATGCGATCATCCCGCCGTCGAGCGCGGGATAACATATCTCGTCGAGACACAAAGCGGGGACGGCTTCTGGAACGAACCGCGCTTTACCGCGACCGGCTTCCCGCGCGTTTTCTATCTGCGCTACCACGGCTATTCGAAATTCTTCCCGCTCTGGGCGTTGGCGCGCTACCGCAATCTGAAGACCGGCAATACGCGTCAGGTCCAGTTCGGGATCTAGACGAGTTGCCGGCGGGGAATGCTCGCCGGAGAAAACATCTTGCGCTGCGTCGGTTGCGCATTAAAGTTGTGCCTGGGACTGTCGAGAGGGTCCGCGCATGGCTTCCGAACTGTTTACCTCCGGCCTAGGTGCTGAATCCCGCCAGAGTTATCATCCGCCCATCAGCGCTGCTCAGCAGCAGGCGACCGAACCCGCTGCGGCGCTGGCGGCGCCCAATGCTGCAGCTGAGGGGATCACTCCAGCAGGAGCCGCAGCGCTGGCAGCCGGATTTCCGGTTCAGGCGCTCAGGTTCACCCCGCATAATTGGCCGTTTCAACCGCTTCCTCCGCCAAAGGACCCAAGTCCGTACCGCTACGACCTCTCGCGACTCCTCAGCGGGGCCGACATTCAGAAGATCGAAGACGCCGGCGTTTTGGTCATGCACACAGTCGGAGACACTGGGGATTACCGCGGGCGTCAAAAGGATTTCGTCTCCGCGATGATGACTGCGGACGCAGAAAACGCGGCGGACACAAAGAAACCGGCGATCTTCTACCACTTAGGAGACATCGTCTACTTCGCCGGCGATATCGATATGTACGGCGATAACTTTTACGAGACATATCGACTCTATCCGCCTTTGATCGTCGCTATTCCCGGCAATCACGATTGCCAACCGGACGATCCACAAGACGGCGACGTGCACCCTAACAAATACCCGCTCGACGGATGGGTGAAAAATTTCATGTCGTCCGACCCTACTCAATTAGGGTCTTTGAAAACCGGTGCCGGCCGTACTCAGATGGATCTGCCGAACGTTTTCTGGACGTTTACGACGCCTCTGGCGACGATCATCGGGCTGTTCTCGAATGTCGGTGAAAACGAGAGTGAGATACACCAGGATCAGCTCGATTGGTTTACCTCCGAGCTTAGGGCAGCAGACCAGAATCTAGCCCTGATTGTTGCGGTTCATCATCCACCGTTTTCCGGCGACACGGAGCACGCTGGGAGCACGGCGGTTTACCGCTCGCTGTTCGATAGCTTTGCCGCGGCGAACCGTTATCCGCATCTGATCCTTTCCGGTCATGTGCATAATTATCAGCGCTTCACGCACACGCTCGCAGAAGCAGGAGGGCAGGGGCAGATCGCCTGCGTCGTGGCCGGCGCCGGCGGCTATACTCGTTTAGGCAAGCTTCATAAAATCAACGGCCAGTATCCGCAGACCCCACTTAACTTGGGTACTACGCTGCGGCTGGAGGGGTATGATCACGATAATTTCGGCGTCCTGCGACTGGAGATCAGCAAGACGGCGATAAAGGGGACCTATCTTTCCGCACCCTACTCAACAGCGGAAGACCCGGTTGCCCAGACGGCAGACAGCTTTTCAATCGACTTGGAGGAAAGGACGGTGACGACGCTCGGCGGCTGATCCACGGAGCGCGCCTCGTTGGCGCGCTCGCCGCCAGCAACCGGAAAACGCCGCGCTCCGGCCGCGCTACTCCGCCGCTGACAAATGGCGCGGGCGCTGCTCCGATTCGATGATCTCGGCGAGCTTCTTCTCGACATGGCTCGAGAAGACATATTCCGCCGGGCGCGCATTGTGCAGCGGGATTTCCGGCGCCATCGGGCCGTCGATCTTCACGCCGCGCAGTCCCACCCACGCGAGCTTGAGCGGGTTCTTGATCGCGTCGGTGACGGCGCTCGCCTCGAACCCGCAATGCACCATGCAGTCCGCGCATTTCTCGTAATTGCCGGTGCCGTAGCGCTCCCAGTCCGTCTCTTCCATCAGTTCCTTGAAGGTCGAGACATAGCCTTCGCCTAGGAGATAGCACGGACGCTGCCAGCCGAAGACGTTGCGCGTCGGATTGCCCCAGGGCGTGCACTGATAATTCTGATTGCCGGCAAGGAAGTCGAGGAACAGCGAGGACTGGTAGAACGGCCAAGCCTTGCCTTTATTGCCGCGTTTGAAAATCTCCCGGAACAGCTGCTTCGTGCGCGAGCGGTTGAGGAAGTGCTGCTGATCGGGGGCGCGCTCATAGGCATAACCGGGCGACACCGTTATACCCTCGACCCCCATATCCCGCACTTTATCGAAGAAGTTGGCGACCTTGTCAGCCTCGGCACCATCGAAGAGCGTGCAATTGATGTTCGTGCGGAAACCCTTCTTCTTCGACAGCTCGATTGCCCGTACGGCGCGGTCATAGACGCCCTTCTGGCAGACCGAGCGGTCATGCATCTCCTCGTCGCCGTCGAGATGGATCGACCAGTTGAAGTAGGGGTTCGGTTCGTAGAGGTCGATCTTCTTCTCGAGCAGCAGCGCGTTCGTGCAAACCGTGACATATTTCTTGCGGGCGATGGCGCCGCGGACGATTTCCGGCAATTCGCGGTGCAGGAGCGGCTCGCCGCCGGCGATGACAACTACGGGTGCGCCGCACTCATCGATCGCGGCGAGCGCGTCGTCGACCGAAAGACGCTGATTCAGAATCTTGTCGGGATAGTCGATCTTGCCGCAGCCGGCGCAGGCGAGATTGCAGCGAAAAAGCGGCTCCAGCATGAGAACAAGCGGATAGCGTTTGCGCCCGGCCAAATGCTGGCGCACTACATAAGCTCCGATCGACAAGCTCTGGCGTAAAGGAATACCCAACTGTACAGCTCCTAGTTCTTTTCCGCTTCCGCGGGTGTTTTTGCGTCCTTGAGCCGATCCGCCGCGCAGCGCCCTTTTATGTGTCAGGCTTCTTTTTGAGCAAGGTGAGAGCCTGCCTGCGGCAAAACATTGCCGTTGGCGCGATCTCGTCAGGAACGGAAATGCCCCTCGCCCAAAGTGCCGAGTCCTCTTTCCTGTAACCCATGCAATCTTGCCGGTCCACCTCTCGGGAGACCTGTCGGGCAGTTGCGGTTAAGGTGTGGCGGCGATCCCACGAACCCGGCCTGACTTTCGTCCAATTGCTGGCCAAACTGACCTTTGGCCGCAGGCGCGCTATAACGAAACATATTTCCTTGCACTCGAGCCGTATTCATGGTGGACCCGCCCGGGCTGCCGAATGCGCGGAGTCCGCCAACCCCGCCACGATAGTCTAAGGAAGAGGCCGCTTTGGCTGACCGCAATGTTTTGGCCGGAAGAGCCCCATCGAAAGCGTCTGCCGCGGAGCCAGAGCCCCCGGTGCAGCACGCAGGCGAGCCGGGTGCAGAGCATTCCGGACCCGATCCGGAGAAGAAGGATTATGCGAGTTTCCGGCCGAGTGGCGCGCTGACCGCGGCGATCGTCGGGATCGTCGAGTTCTGCAGCCGGCGCGCCTGGCTGGTGCTGGTCCTTTCGATCCTCGTCTCGCTCGGCTGCGGCGCCTACGCGACACGCCATTTCGCTATCAATACGGATATCAACCAGCTGATATCGCCCAATTTGCCCTGGCGTCAGAAGCAGCTAGCCTTCGATAAGGCTTTCCCGCAGCTGCAGCAGCAGATCATCGTTGTCATCGACGCGCAAACGCCGGAACTCGGCGAGGAAGCTGCCGCCCGGCTCGCAGAACGCCTGAAGGCGCGCGCGGACCAATACGAGTTCGTCCGGCGTCCGGACGGGGGTGAGTTCTTCCGCCACGATGGGCTGTTGTTCCAGCCGCCGGAAAAGATCCAGACGAGCCTCGAGCAGGCTGGCCGGGGCCGGGCTTTGCTCGCGCCGCTAGCGGCGGACCCGTCCTTGCGCGGTCTCATGGATTCCTTCGGCATGGTTTCCACCGCGGTTCAAACCAGACAGGCGAAATACCAGGATTTCTCCGGCTCATTCGATGCGCTCGGGGACGTCTTTGAAGATGCGCTGAACGGCAAAAGACCGTTCTTCTCCTGGCGCAAGATCATGAGCGGCGAGGAGCCGACCTTGCGCGAACTGCGCCGCTTCATCGAAGTGAAGCCGAAGCTCGACTTTTCATCGCTGCAGCCGGGGCAGGCGGCCACCAATGTGATCCGCGCCTCAGCGGCCGAACTCGGCCTGACGCCGGACAATGGCGTGCGCGTCCGCCTGACCGGGGACGTGCCGCTTTCGGACGAGGAATTCGCCACCGTCCAGGAACACGCATGGGCGAACAATCTCGGTACCGTCATCGTCGTCCTCTTCCTGCTTTTCATGGCGCTGAAATCGCCGAAAATCGTCTTCGCGGTTTACGCCAGCGTCGCGGTCGGGCTGATCGTCACGGCCGCGCTCGGGCTTGCGATGGTCGGCGCGCTGAACCTGATCTCGATCGCGTTTGCCGTGCTGTTTATCGGCATCGGCGCCGATTTCGGCATCCAATTCAGCGTCCGCTACCGGGCCGAGCGGCATGCCGATGACAATCTCTACCGTTCGCTCAGAACCGCGGCCGAAAGGGCAGGGCGCCCGCTGGCGCTTGCCGCGACGGCGACCGCTTGCGGGTTTCTTGCGTTCGTCCCGACCGTGTATCGCGGAGTGTCGGAGCTTGGCCTCATCGCCGGCGTCGGGATGATCGTCGCCTTCATTGCCAGCATCACCGTCCTACCGGCCCTCTTGATGCTCACACGTCCGGGACCCGAAAAAGAGCAGGTTGGCTACAAATTCTTGGCCCCTGCCGACAGGTTCATCGCGCGCCACCGCATCCCGATCGTATTCGGCACGCTCGCGGTCGTGCTTCTCGCGACCCCCCTCCTGCGCAACCTGACCTTCGACTTCAACCCGCTCAATCTGCGCAGCAACAAGGTT
>JAFASC010000260.1 GCA_019244955.1 Methylobacteriaceae bacterium
ACGCTCTTCGCCAGATTTCGCGGTTGGTCGACGTCTTTCCCCATGAACAGCGCCGCGTGATAGGCGAGGAGCTGCACGGGAAGCGCGTAAACGATCGCGGCGAAGTCCGGCGCCATCGCCGGCATCTCGACAAACCCTGAGAGGTCGACCGAGGCTTCTCTCGCCGCCGTGGCATCGCCGATAAGAACGATGCGGCCGCCGCGCGCGGCGACTTCCTGCACGTTCGAGACCGTCTTTTCCAGCGCGCGATCGCTCGGCGCGATCACGACCACGGGCATCACTTCATCGATCAGAGCGATCGGCCCGTGCTTCAACTCGCCGGCAGCATAGCCCTCGGCGTGAATGTAGGAGATTTCCTTGAGCTTCAGGGCGCCTTCGAGCGCCAGCGGGTAGTTGGTGCCGCGACCGAGGTAGAGCACGCTCTGCACCTTCGCGAAGGAATGTGCGATCTGCTCGATCGTGGTCTCATGTTTGAGGACCTCGGCCATGAGCCCCGGCAGCAAGATAAGCTCGTTGACAAGGCGGAATTCCTCTTCCGCCGAAAGCTTGCCGCGGGCGCGGCCGAGCGCCAGCGCCAAGCACGCAAGAACCGAGAGCTGACAGGTCAGCGCTTTGGTCGAGGCAACGCCGATCTCCGGGCCGGCAAGCGTCGGCGCGACGACGTGGCTTTCGCGCGCGATCGTCGAGCCCGGCACGTTCACGATAGACAGAATGTGCTGCTTTTGGGTGCGCGCATAATGCAGGCAGGCGCGCGTGTCAGCTGTCTCGCCCGATTGCGAGACCGCGATCATCAGCCCGCGCTCCGGCAGCGGCGCCTCCCGGTAACGGAACTCGGAGGCGACATCGACATCGACCGGCAGCCGCGCAAAGCGCTCGAACCAATATTTGGCGGTAAGCGCCGCGTAATACGCGGTGCCGCAGGCAGTGATGGTAATCCGGTCGAGGGTGTTTGGATCGAACGGAAATTCGAACGGCAGGCGCACCCGGCCCTGCAGCATGTCGAGATAGTGGGCAAGCGTGCGCGCCACGACTTCCGGCTGCTCGTGGATCTCCTTCGCCATGAAGTGACGGTGATTGCCGCGCTCCACGAGAAGCGCACCGGCAACCGTGCGCTGCTTCAGCCGCTCGACGATGTTGCCATGCTCATCGTGGAATTCGGCGCGGCCGGGACGCAGGACGACCCAGTCGCCATCTTCGAGATAGGTGATGACGTCGGTAAAGGGCGCCAGCGCCAACGCATCGGAGCCGAGATACATGTCCTGATCGCCCCAGCCGACGGCGAGCGGAGGACCCTGCCGGGCGCCGATCAAGAGGTCCTCGACGCCCTCGAACAGGAACGCGAGGGCAAATGCGCCCTTCAGGCGAGGCAGCGCCGCAGCCACGGCGTCGACGGGATCGAGGCCTTTGCGCATCTCCGCTGAGACGAGATGCGCGACGACCTCGGTATCCGTTTCTGTCGTAAAGGTGTAACCTTTTCCTCTAAGCTCCTCGCGAAGCTCGCGAAAGTTCTCGATAATGCCGTTGTGAACGACGGCAAGCCGATCGCTTGCATGCGGGTGCGCGTTGGCCTCGCTCGGGCGCCCATGTGTCGCCCATCGCGTGTGGCCGATGCCGATCACGCCCTGGAGCGGCGATTCGGAAAGTCGAAGCTCGAGGTTCTTGAGCTTGCCCTCGGCGCGGCGGCGGGTCAGATGGCCGGCTTCCAGCGTGGCAATCCCCGCCGAGTCATAGCCGCGATATTCGAGCCGCTTTAGCGCCTCAACGATGGAATCCGCGACCGGCGCGGTTCCGAGAATGCCGACGATGCCGCACATGATGCCCTCACTTATGTCCGGTCTTCACGCCCTTGTGGCGGGCGCGGAAGTCTTTGGCCCAGCCGGGCTTCTCCACCTGGCGCCCGCGCCCAAGCGCCAGCGCGTCCGCAGGGACGTCATCGGTTATGACCGAGCCCGACCCGATATAGGCACCCGCGCCGATCTTTATCGGAGCGACGAGCGAGGAATTCGTGCCGACAAACGCGTTCTCGCCAATTTCGGTGCGGTGCTTGGCATAGCCATCGTAATTGCAGGTGATCGTGCCGGCGCCGATGTTTGAGGCAGCACCGACGGAGGCATCGCCGATATAGCTCAAATGGTTGATCTTGGCGCCGGGACCAATGTCGGCGGCTTTGATTTCAACGAAATTGCCGACCCGAGAGCCCTCTTGCAAAGTGGCGCCCGGCCGCAGGCGCGCGAAGGGGCCGACCGATACGCCTTTGCCGACCCGCGCCCCTTCAAGATGTGAAAACGAGTGGATCACCGCGCCGTCTTCGACCACGACGCCAGGCCCGAAGACCACATGGGGCTCGATTCTGACATCCCTGCCGATCTCGGTATCGGCTGACAAGAACACCGTCTCCGGCGCGATCAGGGTCGCGCCGTTGCGCATCGCCTGCTCGCGCAGGCGGTTTTGCATCGCGGCTTCGGCGTCGGCGAGTTGAACCCGGTCGTTGATCCCCATCACCTCTTCTTCTGAGGCGAGAATTACGCCGGCCTGAAGGCCGCATTGGCGGGCCACGGCCACGGCGTCGGGCAGGTAAAATTCGCGCTGCGCATTATCATTACCAATGGCCTTCCGGATCATTACCAATCGCCTTCCGGCGCGCGTCTAGCAGAGCTTTCCCCATCAGCATAGTCACGGCTGGCGCCGCGCTTTGCCACAGCAGCGCTTGAGCTGCACTGGCCGGGTTGGCTCCGATATGGGCAAGAGCATCGTCGCTGGAGCCTTTTCGGAAGCCGGGATGTGGGAGGTCAGCCCGTCCGTCGCCCACGAGCCGGCTAAAGCGGGCCGGCCCATGATGGGCGTTTGAGTCAATAGGGCAGCTTCCGACACCGGGCGAAGGCGTCGTGGATACGATCAAAGGAGGGCTTAAACGAGACCCCATGCGCTTCTTAGCGTTATCGCACATTCCGAGGCGACATTATCGCACGTCATCTCGGCTCAGAATTGCAAGACAGCCATCCCTCTCTCTGCGCGACGATAAGCAGACCGGCAATATGGGCGGAATGAATCATGCCGCCACTAAAGGCGAGCGCGATCGCCTCGCTGACGGGCAAAGTGACGACTTCGATGTCTTCGCTCTCATCAAGCGAGGGTCGCCCGACGAGGCGAGCGCCACGACCGAACAGAAAATGCGTGCGCCCGGTAAAGCGCGCGGGATCCATCGACAG
>JAFASC010000276.1 GCA_019244955.1 Methylobacteriaceae bacterium
CGTCAGTTCCGGGATCTGCCAGTCCCACATATGCAGATTGGTGCCGAGCGAGTTCGACAGCATCAGCGGCGGCGCATTCTCCGGCCCGTCCAGCGTAACGTTGAACTCGACCCCGTCCCGTTCAAATTGCGGCATGCCTATGCCCCCTCTCCGTGTCCGCCTCAGCGCGCGCTCGACAACGCACGAGGCACACTAGCGTTCTCCCGCGCGCTCGCAACAGAAGCCTGCATGCGCCCCTGACGCGGCGGCGCCTCTCGCCTATATGAGGCGCAAGGCGCCAAGCCCCGCCCACAGGAAGTTGAATGCAGACCAAGCGCGAGAGTGAGGCGGCGAGCGAGCCGGGGCAGAAGACCGCACACATTCCCGCGTCAATCGACGAGACGCTCGATCTTCTCGCCGGCGCCGATTACGTCGCCGACCGGGCGCTCGCGACGGTGCTATTCTTGGCGCTCAGGCTCGGGCGGCCCCTTTTCCTCGAAGGCGAGGCGGGCGTCGGCAAGACCGAGATCGCCAAGGTCTTGGCGAAGTCACTCGGGCGGCAGCTGATCCGGCTGCAATGCTACGAAGGGCTCGACGTCGCCGCCGCCGTGTATGAGTGGAATTATGCCGCCCAGATGATGGCGATCCGGCTTGCCGAAGCATCGGGCGAAACCGACCGCGAGCGGCTCGAGCACGATATTTTCTCGCAGCGCTATCTCATCGAGCGGCCGCTTTTGCAGGCGCTCGAACCCTCGCCCTCCGGCGCGCCGATCCTGCTCATCGATGAACTCGACCGCACCGATGAGGCCTTCGAGGCATTCCTGCTCGAGATTTTGTCCGACTATCAGGTGACGATTCCCGAACTCGGGACCATCCATGCCGACAAGCCGCCGATCGTCATCATAACTTCGAACCGCACGCGCGAAATTCACGACGCGCTGAAGCGGCGCTGCCTCTATCATTGGGTCGGCTATCCCGATCTCCAGCGCGAACTGGCCATCGTCGCGGCGCGCGCGCCGAATGCGCCCAAGCGGCTGACACAAGAGCTCGTCGCCTTCGTGCAGAAGCTACGTGGGCAGGATCTGTTCAAATCCCCGGGTGTCGCCGAGACGCTCGACTGGGCGTCCGCGCTGGTCGAGCTCGACGCGGTCGCACTCGATCCGGCGCTCGTCTCCGACACGCTCGGCGTCTTGTTGAAGTACCAGGACGACATCGCCAAGATCGAAGGCGCGAAAGCAAAGCAGCTCGTCGACGAAGTGCAGTCGGAGTTGCGCTCGCATGCCGTGGCCGCCGGCGCGTGACGGCGACCTCTCAGCAGCACGAGGACGAGCCTGCGGCGATCGGCTCAGGGAAACTGGCGCAAAACATCCTGCATTTCGCCCGTGCGCTGCGCGAGGCGGGCCTGCCGGTCGGACCGGGCAGCGTCGTCGATGCGATCCGCGCGGTCGAAGCCGCGGGCATCGGCACGCGCGAGGATTTTCGTGCCACGCTGCACGCGGTGTTCGTCAAGAAACACGAACATTCCGTCGTCTTCGATCAGGCTTTCGCGATCTTTTGGCGCCGCCGCGGCTACATGGAAAAGCTGATCGGGTTGATGTCGCCCATCGCCGATCCGAAGACGCAGGCGCCGAAGCCGAAGGCTGGCGCGACGCGCATCTCCGACGCACTGATGAAGCAGCGGCCGCAGCCGAAGCCGGAGCAGGCGCTCGAAGTCGATACGCGCTTCACCACATCGATGATCGAGCGGCTGCAGACGAAGGACTTCGCGCAGATGAGCGCGGCGGAAATCGCCGCAGCCGAGCAGGCGATCGGCAAGCTGCGATTGGGTGACGAGACGGTCGCGACGCGGCGCTTTCGCCCGCATCCGCATCGCGATCGCATCGACATGCGCCGCATGATGCGATCGTCGCTGCGCGCCGGCGGCGCCTCGATCTCGCTGGCGTTTCGCGAGCCGGCGGAGCGCCACCGCCCCATCGTCGCAATCTGCGACATTTCCGGCTCGATGAGCGACTACACCCGCATCTTCCTGCATTTCCTGCACGCGCTGACCGAGCAGCGCCGCCGCGTCTCGACCTTCCTGTTCGGCACGCGACTCACCAACATCACCCGCGCGCTGCAATCCAAGGACATCGACGAGGCGCTCGCCAAAACCTCCGCTGACGTCAAGGACTGGTCCGGCGGCACGCGCATCGCCGCCTCGCTGCATGCCTTCAACCGCGATTGGTCGCGCCGCGTGCTCGGCCAGGGCGCAATCGTGCTCTTGTTCACCGATGGGCTCGAGCGCGAAGGTCTCGAAGACCTGCCGCACGAATTGGAGCGCTTGCGCAAATCCTGCCGCCGTCTCATCTGGGTCAATCCGCTCTTGCGCTACGCGGATTTCGAGGCGAAGGCCTCCGGTATCAGGGCCATCCTGCCGTTTGTCGACGAGTTCCGGCCGATCCATAATCTCCGCTCGATGGGGGAGCTGGTCGAAGCGCTCGGCCACGAGGGTTCGCTGGGGCGCGCCGATCCGAAGCTTTGGCTGAACAGAGCGGCTTAGAACGAGGTAGATGCCATGCTCACCACGGACGAAGACATCCTCGCCAAGGCCGAAGACTGGCGCAAGGCCGGCAAGGCCGTTGCCATCGCCACCGTCGTCGACACCTGGGGCTCGGCGCCACGCCCGGTCGGCAGCCATCTTGTCATTGATGAAGACGGGAATTTTCTCGGCTCCGTCTCCGGCGGCTGCGTCGAAGGCGAGGTGGTCACCGAAGCGCTCGACGTGATCGAGGCGGGCAAGCCGAAACTGCTCGAATTCGGCGTCGCCGACGAGACCGCATGGCGGGCCGGGCTCTCGTGCGGCGGCCGCATCGCCGTCTACGTCGAGAAGGTCGACTGAATGCGCCTCAATCTGCTCAGCGCCTTGAACGAAGAGCGGAAGGCGCGCCGCGCGGCGGTGCTCGTCACCGATCTTGCCGACGGTAATCAGCGCCTCGTCCGAGCCGCCGAGGTCGCGCGCGATCCGCTGGCCGAGGCGCTCGACGAGCGGCTGCGCATGGGCAAAAGCGGCATGATCGAATCCGGCGGCAAGCGCTACTTCCTCACCGTGCAGGCGCCGCCCCCGCGCCTCATCGCGGTCGGCGCGGTACATGTCAGCCAAGCGCTGGCGCCGATGGCGAAGCTCGCCGGCTACGATGTGACGATCGTCGATCCGCGCACCGCGTTTGCAACGCCCGAGCGCTTTCCCGATGTCCGCGTCATCGCCGAATGGCCGGACAAGGTGCTGCCTGACATCGGTCTTGATCGCTATACAGCCATCGCGCTGCTCACGCACGATCCAAAGATCGACGATCCCGCGCTGAACCTCGCGCTCAAAGCCGAATGCTTCTACATCGGCGCGCTCGGCTCGAAGAAAACGCATGCCAAGCGGCTCGAGCGGCTCGCCGTCGCGGGATTGAGCGTGCAAGCCGCACGCATTCACGCGCCGATCGGTCTTGATATCGGCGCCGTCAGCCCGGCGGAAATCGCCGTGTCGATCCTTGGCGAGATCGTGCTCTCCCTCCGCAAGAAGCCGCTGCGCAGCGAAAAGGATCGCGCCGCTTGAAATTCGGTCCGGTCGCCGTCACGCAAGCGATCGGCGGAATTGTTGCCCATGCAATCCGCCAGCCCGGCCTGACGCTGCGCAAGGGGGATCGGCTCGGCGAGCCGCAGATCGCATTGCTGCGCGAGGCGGGCCTCGACACCGTCACGATCGCACAGCTCGAGCCGGGGGACGTGGGCGAAGACGAGGCGGCATTGCGCCTCGCGCAAGCAGTCGCGGGCGATCACGTGCGCGTCGACAAGCCGTTTACCGGGCGCGCCAATCTGTTTGCCGAAACCGCGGGCGTGCTTCTGGCGGAAGCCGATGCAATCGATCGCATCAATGTGCGCGATGAGCGTATAACGCTCGCGACATTGCCGCCCATGCGCCGTGTCGTCGAAGGCGAGATGATCGCCACGGTGAAAATCATTCCATTTGCCGTGCCGGAGGAGGCGCTGTCGCAGGCGATCGCTGCCGCGAACGGGTTTAAGATCGCGATTGCACCATTCCGAAGAATGCGCGTCGGCGTGGTCTCGACGCTGCTGCCGGGATTGAAACCTTCGACCGTCAAAAAGACGCTGCGCATTCTAGGCGAGCGCCTCTCACACTCGGGCTCGTCGGTCGCGAGCGAGCGCGAAGTGCCGCACGAGACGAATGCGCTTGCCGAGGCGATCGGTGAGGTCGAGCCCGGGTCCGATCTTGTCATCGTGTTCGGCGCCTCCGCGATCACCGATCGCCGCGATGTCATTCCGGCTGCAATTGAGCTCACCGGCGGCGCTATCGAGCAGTTCGGCATGCCCGTCGATCCCGGCAATCTCCTGCTGCTCGGCAAGACGCGCTCGGGCAAGACGGTGCTCGGTGCGCCGGGCTGCGCGCGTTCACCGAAGGAGAATGGTTTCGATTGGGTGCTCGACCGCCTGCTCGCCGAGGTTCCAGTGCGCCCGCGAGACATTCGTCGCCTCGGCGCCGGCGGGCTCTTAATGGAGATTGTGTCGCGGCCGCAGCCGCGCGGCGGCGAGGCGCCGCAGCCTGAGCGCGACAACGGCGATGAGTGACGTCGCTGCGGTGATCCTTGCGGCGGGGCGCAGTACGCGCTTTGCTGGAGGTGGGCCGAACGCAACAAAGCTCACTGCCGATTTGCACGGCAAACCGCTCGTCCGCCATGTCGCCGACGCGGCATTGGCCTCGCGCGCAAGTCCGGTCATTGTCGTCACGGGACATGCGCGCGTTGCCGTGCAGGACGCGCTCGCCGGGCTGCCGGTGATCATCGTTCACAACAAGGATTACCCGACCGGACTCGCCAGTTCCCTCCGCGCGGGCATCACCGCCGTCCCGCAATCCGCCTCTGGCGCGCTCGTGCTTCTCGGTGACATGCCGCTCGTCCCGGCCGATCTGATCGATTACCTGATCGCGCGTTTCGAACGGAATTCGGACGTCGATGCAATCGCACCGGTATCGAACGGCCGCCGCGGCAACCCCGTCCTGCTCGCCCGTTCGCTGTTCGCCGAGGTCGCAGCTCTCAGCGGCGACGAGGGCGCGCGCCGGCTTCTGCAGAGTCCGGGGGTTCGCGTCCTCGATACCGCGATCGGGGGCGATGCTGCGAGCGCCGACATCGACACGACGGAAAGCCTTGACGAATTGCGGCAGAAACAATCTGCGGGCGCGGCCGGGCGCCCCGCTACAACATAGCCGTAATCTGCTAGAAGGCTCCGCATGATGACAGGCCTTTTGCGGGGCACGCCGGCGCAGGGTGAGAATTCCCGTCCGCAGCGTCTGCTCTATTTGCGGCGGAAGGCCCGGAGAGCGGTGTGAACGATCAACAGGTGCCCGGACGAGACGAGGCTCAGCAGCGCCGGCTGCGGCGCCTTGTTGGCGCGGCGCGAGGCGCACTTGCCTGGGAACAGATCTGGCGAGCGCTCGCGCCAGTGCTCACGCTGCTCGGCTTTTTTCTCGCTCTCTCCTGGGCCGGGCTCTGGCAGGTTCTGCCGCATTGGGCGCGCCTCGTTGGGCTCTGCGTCTTTGCCCTGGCGATTCTCTATACCGTGTGGCGCGAGGCGCGGCCGCGCTGGCCTAGCCGGGCCGAGGCGCTCGCCCGCCTCGACCACGATTCTGGCGTCCTGCACCGCCCGGCCTCCACACTCGAAGACACGCTCGCCAATCGCTCCGGCGATCCGGCGACGCAGGCGCTCTGGGCGGTACACCGCAAGCGGCTCGAAGCGGAGATTGCCCGCCTGAAGGTGGCGCCGCCCTCGCCGCGCGTGCCGCAGCGCGACCGCTATGCCCTGCGCGCCGCAGCCCTGGTGCTCGTCATGGCTACCGCCATGATCGCGGGCCCCGAGCGCTATGCCCGGGTCGCCGCCGCCTTCGATTGGCGCATGCCGGGCGCGGTTGCCCCTGGCGTGCGGATCGACGCCTGGATCGACCCGCCGCCCTATACCGGCAAGCCACCGGTCATGCTCCAGATCGGCCGCGCCACGGAGTCGCAGGCCCATGCGGCTGGCCTGTCGGCGCCGGTCGGATCGACCCTGGTGATCCGCGCCTCCGATCGGGCCGCCATAGCCATCGAGACGCAGGGCGCGCTCGAGCCGGCCGAGAAAGCGCCGGAAAGCAGGCCAGCCGGCACTTCGGCCCGCCACGCCGCGGGCGAAACGCGCCTCACGCTCAAAGGCGATTCTCACCTCGTCCTGCGCCAATCGGGCAGCGTGCTCGGCGCTTTCGACCTCCAGGCGATCCCGGACCGGCCGCCGACGATCGAGCTCAAGGAGCAGCCGAAAGCCAACGTCCGCGGCACCCTCTCGCTCGCCTACAAGATCGACGACGATTACGGCGTGATCGGCGCCGAGGCCCGCTTCGACAATCCGATCCTGCGCGACAAGCCGGTCGCCGGCCGCCATCTGACCGATCCGCCGCGCGTCGGGCTGGCGCTTCCCTCCGGACCCGGCGGGCTTGGCGACGCGACGACCACCGCCGACCTTTCCGAGAATGCCTGGGCCGGCGCACACGTAACGATGACGCTGCATGCCCGCGACGAAGGCAACAACGAGGGTACGAGCGACCCGATCGAGATTTTGCTGCCGCAGCGGCCGTTCGTGAAGCCGCTTGCGCGTGCCCTCGTCGAGCAGCGGCGCAATCTCGTTCTCGCGCCGGATGAGCGCGGGCGCGTCGAGAACGCGCTCGAAGCGCTTACGATCGCACCCGACAAATTCGGCACCACCGCCGGGGTTTATCTCGGCCTGCATTCGGCGCTGTATCGCCTGAAACGCGCGCGCACCGATCCCGAGCTTCTCGCCGTCGCCGATTACCTGTGGGAGATCGCGCTGCGTATCGAGGACGGCGATCTCTCCGATGCCGAGCGCGATTTGCGCGCGGCGCAACAGCAATTGCGCGAGGCCCTGCAACGCGGCGCCAGCGACGAGGAGATCAAGAAGCTCACCGAGAATCTGCGCGCCGCGCTCGATAAATTCTTGGCTGAACTCGCCGAGCGCATGCAGCGCGAGCAAGGCGATCGTGAGCAGGCTGACCGCAATCAGCCACGCAACAACCGCACGGTGACGCCGCAAGACTTGAAGTCGATGCTCGACCGGCTCGAGGACATGGCGAAGAACGGCTCGCTGGCCGAGGCGCAGCGCATGCTCGACCAGCTGCAGAACATTCTGGAAAATCTGCAGACGGCAAAGCGCCGCAACCAGCAAAATTCCGCGTCGCGCGAAATGAGCAAAGCGCTTGACGAGCTCGACAAGCTCACACGCGAGCAACAGGAGTTGCGCGACCAGACCTATCGCAAGGGTTTGCGCGAACGCCAGGCCGGCCGCGACAAGCGACAGGATCGCCAGCAGCAAAGCCAGCGCGGCCAGCGCCCGCGCGGGCAACAGCCGCAGGCCGGCCAACAAGGTGAGCAGGATCAAAGCGCCCAGGGTGACGGCGGCGAGGAGCAGGATGCCGATAACGGGCCGAGCGAGGAGGACTTGCAGCAGCGCCAACAGCAGCTGCGCGACCGCCTCGCCGAGCTGCAGAAGCGCATGAAGCAGCTGGGACAAAGCGGCGAAAGCGGGCTCGACGACGCCGAGGGCGCGATGAAAGATGCCGAGCAGCAGCTCGGCAAAGGCCAGAACGGCCGCGGCGAGGCCGTCGAATCGCAGGGGCGTGCGCTCGAGGCGCTGCGCCGCGGTGCCCAGCAACTCGCGCAGCGCATGCAGCAGCAGGGCGAAGGCGATCCCGGCGACCAGGCCGACGATGACGGCGGTGAGACGCCGGATGGTCAGCCGCGGCAGGCCAACCGCGATAGCCGTGCCGACCCGCTCGGGCGCCCCATGGCGAGCGATCCGTACAATCCGCGCTCGCGCTACGATCCGCTCGGCGCACCGCCGGCCCAGCGCGCCCAGCGCGTGCTCGAAGAATTGCGCCGGCGCATCGGTGATCCCTCACGGCCGCAGGAAGAGCTGGATTATCTGGATCGATTGCTGCGCCGGTTCTAAAGCGAGCACGAGAGCGGCATTGCCGTCGCGATATCGGAGCATTTATGACGCGACCCCTCGATGACGTCCGCGGCTTCCATGACGAGATGACCGCATGGCGACGCGATTTCCATGCGCATCCGGAAATCGGTTTCGAGGAGGAGCGCACGTCGGCTGCGGTGGCGGCAAAACTCACCGAGTTCGGGTGCGAAGTGCATCGCAATGTCGGCAAGACCGGCGTTGTCGGTGTGCTGCGCGCCGGCAATGCGCCGCATTCTATCGGGCTTCGGGCCGACATGGACGCGCTGCCGATCGTGGAGGCGAACGAGCTCCCCTATCGCTCGCAACATCAAGGCCGCATGCATGCATGCGGTCACGACGGCCACACGACGATGCTCCTCGGCGCCGCGAAATACCTCGCCGCGACGCGCAATTTCGACGGCACCGTCAACTTCATCTTCCAGCCGGCTGAGGAAGGGCTCGGCGGCGCGAGGGCGATGCTGGACGACGATCTGTTCGGCCGCTTCCCCTGCGACTTTGTGTACGGCATGCACAACATGCCGGGTCATCCCGTCGGCACGTTTGCGATCCGCCCGGGCGCGATGATGGCGGCCGGCGCCTTCTTCGATATCACGATCGACGGCAAGGGCTCACACGGCGCACGCCCGGAAGACGGGGTCGATCCGGTCATCATCGCCGCCCAGATGACGATGGCATTGCAGACGATCGTCTCGCGGAATGTCGAGCCGATCGAGCCTGCGGTCGTCAGCGTCACGCAAGTGCATGCGGGTGCCGCATACAACGTCGTGCCTGATACGGCTATTCTGCGCGGCACCGCACGGACATTTTCGCGCAATGTCATGGCGCTCATTGAAAGCAACATGCGCCGGATGGTCGAGAATATCGCGGCCTCTTTCGGCGCGCGGGCGCGGCTCGACTTCCGCGACCTCTTCGCGCCTCTCGTCAACGAGCCCAACGAAACAGCCTTGTTTGCCGATGTGGTCGCCGAACTCGTCGGCGAAGACAATGTCAATCGGCAGAGATCGCGCGTGCTCGGCTCCGAGGATTTTTCGTTCATGCTCGAAGCCCGCCCCGGCGCATACATCAATATCGGCAACGGCACGGAAGGCTCGAATGCCGCGCCGCTGCACAATCCGCGCTATGATTTCAACGATGCCGCGCTGCCCTTCGGCGCGGCTGCCTTTGCAGCGCTTGTCGAGCGTAAGCTCGCGCGAATGGGCGAAAACGGCTAGGCGGTCGTTTTCTTCCCTGAATAGCGGGCGAATTCCGTCACGACCTTCTGGTAGACTTCCCGCTTGAACGGGATGATCAGGTCGGGCAGCCGCTCCATCGGCGCCCAACGCCAGGCGTCGAATTCGGGTTTGTGGCCGCCCGGCGGATGCTCGATGTTGATTTCGCTCTCCTCGCCTTCAAAGCGCAGTGCAAACCATTTCTGGCGCTGACCGCGATAGCGCGCGCGCCAGGAGCGATGCAGGATTTCCGGCGGGATTTCGTAAGTCAGCCATTCGGGCGCCTCGGCGATGAGCGACACGCTCGAGACCCCCGTCTCCTCGTGAAGTTCGCGCAATGCTGCCTGATACGGCTCCTCGCCGGGGTCGATCCCGCCCTGTGGCATCTGCCATTCGTAGCCCGGCGCGACATGCTCTCGCTGGCGTTTGTTGCGACGCCGACCGACAAAGACGAGGCCCTCTTTGTTGAGGAGCATCATGCCGACGCAGACGCGGTACGGTAAACGCTCCTGAAGCATCACCGCTCTCTCGCATCCGCGCGCGGACGCGATTTCACGGACGCTGCCGCACTGACCGGCACAAGTGCAATGCCGCGGTCCTCAAGCGAGCGCGCGAAGCGCGCGATACGATCGATGCTGCCGGGCAGACCGGTTGCCCAGCCGACGGCGATGCCATTCCTGCGCGCCAGCGCCTCCAGGCGGCTCAGCGCCGCATCGATGGAATCGGGCGCAGCGTCGGCATCGAGGACCACATCGGCGCGGGCGAACGGCAGGTCGGCACGCGCGGCGATCGCATCCGCGATACTGCGCGGCGAAGTCGCATCGTCGACATAGAACAGGCCGCGTTCCCTGGTTTCCCGAAGGACCGGTGCGAGCGCCGCCTCGTCCGCCGTGAACCGAGCGCCGAGGAAATTCGTCATGCCCGCATAACCGGGAAAGCGTGTCATCAACCAGTGCAGGTCGTCGACGGTAGCTTCGGGCGCGCGGTCGGAGTGCAGCGTATGAGGACCGGGATCCGCGTCATCGGCGCTGAACGTGTCCATCGGAAGCTGCAGAAGGATTTCGTGACCTGATTCGCGGGCGCGCTCGGCCTGCGCTTCGACCTCCGGGCCGTAAGGCGCGAAAGCGAGGGTGACTGCGCCAGGCAATTTGTCGATTGCCTCCTGCGTTGTCGCGCGACTCAACCCCATGCCGCCGATGAAGATCGCGATGCGCGGCGCCCCGGTTTTGAGTTTCGCAGAAGAGAGGACCGGCCGCGCATATACGTCGGCAGGGCGTGCCCCATCGGCGCCAATGCGCGGCAGCATTCCGTAGCGGCTCTTCTCGACGAGCCGCGGATCGGGCGCCGGCTTGAGATGCAGGGTGCCGGGCTCCGGAACGCGAATGACCAGCGCGTTCGGGGAGTCGGCACCGAACGGACGCGTGACTTTCACGCCGCTGGCTCGTTCCGTCTCCGCGGTGCTGGAATTTGCGCGAGCGTCCGAACCCGCGTCCGTTGCCCGCTCCTGGGCCGATGTCGTCGCGACTGGGGCGGGTGCGGCGGGTGCCGGCGCGATGCCTGTTTCCTGCTCGATTCGAGCGAAGGCGAAGGGCTCGCCGGCATCGCGGTTGCCGGTGATGATCACGAAGCCGATCAAAGAGGCGGCGATCAGCCCGAGGCCGCCGAAAGCCAGCGGCAACCACGCCACCGGCCTGCCGAAGCGGCTTTCGCGCTGGCGCTCCAGTCCAAGAGGTCTGTTGAGGTCGTCCTGCATCCTCAAGTCGACCGGGTTTCGGCCCTCACCGCGTTTGCGCGAATCAGCAGCCCGGCAGCCATCTTAGGTGGCATGCCGGGCGGTTAGATAGATAACACGGGCGACCGGCGCCCGTATTAATTGGGAACTTTGGCAGCTTTCAGCTGGTCGGGGCTGATCGAGGCCTTGTTGCTGCCGCGCAGGATGTCCTCGGCAGCGATCAGCTGCTTGTCGTTCTTGGGGTCCGGCGGGACGTAAGCCTGCGAACCGCCCTTTTCTTCCTCGCCGTTCTTGAGGTGTCCCTTGAGCGAAGCCTCGCCCTTGGTGTCGTCCTTGCCCTTGAGCTCGTCCGGCACGTCCTGGAGCACCTGTACGTCGGGATCGATCCCCTTGGCCTGGATCGAGCGTCCGGACGGCGTGTAGTAGCGCGCCGTCGTCAGCCGCACCGCGCCGTTGTTCTGGCCGAGCGGGATGATGGTCTGGACCGAACCCTTGCCGAAGGAGCGCGTGCCGAGGATCGTCGCGCGCTTGTGATCCTGCAGCGCGCCGGCAACGATTTCCGACGCCGATGCCGAGCCGCCGTTGATCAGCACCACAACGGGCTTGCCTTTGGAAAGATCGCCCGGCCGGGCATTGTAGCGCTGCGTCTCATCGGCATTGCGGCCACGCGTCGAAACGATCTCACCGCGATCGATGAATGCGTTGGAGACCGCAATGGACTGATCGAGCAGGCCGCCCGGATTGTTGCGCAGGTCGAGGATGTAACCCTTGAACTGATCGTTCGGGATCTCGCTCTGGAACTTCGCCATCGCCGCCTTCACGCCTTCATAGGTTTGCTCGTTGAATTGCGTGATGCGGATGTAGCCGATGTCGTCGCCTTCCTTGCGCGAGCGCACCGACTTGATCTGGATGATGGCGCGGGTGAGCTTGATATCCTGCTTGTCCTTGTTGGGGCCGCGCAGGATCGTCAGCGTAACGGAGGTGTTGACCGCCCCGCGCATCTTGTCGACCGCCTGGTTCAGCGTCATGCCCTGCACGCTCTCGCCGTCGATTGCGGAAATGATGTCGGCGGACAGGATGCCCGCCTTCGAGGCGGGCGTGTCGTCGATCGGCGTCACCACCTTGATCAGCTGGTCTTCCTGCGTGACCTCGATGCCGAGCCCGCCGAACTCGCCGCGCGTCTGCACCTGCATGTCGCGAAAGCTCTTGGCGTCCATGTAGCTCGAATGCGGATCGAGCGAGGTGAGCATGCCGTTGATCGCCGATTCGATGAGTTTCTGCTCGTCCGGCTTCTCCACGTAATCGGAGCGAACCTTCTCGAACACGTCGCCGAAGAGGTTCAGGCTCCGGTAGGTGTCGGAGATCGCAGCGCGGGCCGAGCCGCCGGCGAAAAGATGGCTCTGCTGGCCGATCGTGACGGTCGCAGCCCCAGCCATGGCGCCAAGTACAACGAGAGAAACCTTGCGCATCATCCGCGAACCTTCTTCATTTCCGGTCTTGCCCACCATGGGCCCGGATCAATCGGCGTCCCATCCTTACGGAACTCGACGTAAAGGACAGGTTGTGCCGCGCCTATGGCGATCGCTGCCGCCGTTTTTGCCGTACCGTCGCCCATGGTCGCGACGGGCTCCCCCGTCAGGACAAATTGCCCGACGTCCACGTTGATACGTTCCATGCCGGCCAGCACCACATAGTAGCCGCTGCCGGCATTAATGATCAAGAGTTGGCCATAAGTGCGGTAAGGCCCGGAATAAGCAATCCATCCGTCGCAAGGCGCCGTGACGACCGCCTGCGGTCGGGTGGAAATCGACAGCCCCTTCTCGCTTGAGCCGAAACCATCCGGCGCACCGAAGGCCTTGATCAGGCTACCGTTTGCCGGCAGCGGCAGCAGGCCTTTCGCGTCTGGGAAGGCGATCGCCGGCGCCAGCCGGGCGACGTCCGTGAACGGCGAGACGGGCACCATAGCGAGGCGCGTCTTACCCTCGTTTGTCACCGCATCGGCTTGTTTGCGCGCGGTTTCTGCCTTTGCCGCCGCGTCCGGCGCCCGCTGATTGGCGGCATCGTTCTCGACCGTCGCAATCAGGTCCCGAAGGCTAGCGGCTTTGCGGGAAAGCTCACTCGCCCTGTCGTGCTGGGCTTCAAGGTCGCGCTGGGCGGCGGACAAGGCCTCCTGGCGGGCATCGACCAGCATCGCCAGGCGCTGCCGCTCTTCCCGCATTGCCCCCACTTCGCGCGACAGTGTGTCGCGTTCGCCACTGATTTCGGCGCGCAGCTTGACGAGCTCGGTCAGATCCGCGGCAAGCGCCTCCGTTTCCGCCCGCAATTCCGGCAGGACGGCACCGAGCAGCATCGAGGTGCGAATCGCCGACAGCATGTCCTCCGGCCGGACAAGCAGGGCCGGCGGCGGACGCCGGCCCATCCGCTGCAGCGATGCAAGGACCTCGCCGACGACAGCGCGGCGATTGTCGAGCGAGACGCGAATCGCCCGCTCGTTGGCGGTGAGGCCCTCGAGACGCGTCTGCGCGGCGTCGGCGCGAGTCTCCGCGTCGCGGATTTTGCCGGTCGTGTCGATCAGCGCGGCGTTGAGCCGCGCGCGATCCGTGCGGATCGCCTCGATGTCTGATTCGAGCTTACGCCTTTGCGCTTCCGCCGCGTCGATCGAGTCTTCGACCCCGCGGAGCGCCGCACGCCGGTCGGCGAGCTCCCGCGATTTCAGGTCGAGGCTCGCCGAAGCGCCTGCATCTGCGGATGGGGGTTGGGCAGCGACCTCAGCCAAAACCTGGGCGAGGACCTGGGCGTGCGCGAAGCCCGGAGCGATGAACGAGCAGGCGACGAGCAGGCAAGGAGCCGTGCCCTTCCACTTCCGCTCGCGCCGATCGGCCGCCATGTCGCGACTGCATCCTCCGTCTGCGCCTGCCTAGCGCGGTTACAAGACGAAACTTGGGCAGGCCCTCAGCGGCGGTGCACGGCGGGCAGGGTCGCTGCGCATTTTCTGCTTCAACCAGCGGCTTTGCTGTTGCGGCTCCGCTCTCCCCCTGTACATTGATTGAGCTTTCGGGTGGGGGAGCAAAATGCCGGTAGAGTGGTACGAGAAGCCATTTGTTGCCTTTGAGAAGGGCCTCAATCGTTTTCGTCCCTGGCACCGCTGGCCGTTTCTCATCTCGCTGCCGATGCTCGTCGGCATCCGCGCGCGGATGCGCTGGAGCAATCTGTTCGATACGGAGCGGACGCCTCCGGGATTTCCCGCATCGAGCAGCCCCAATATCCGCAGCCAGCGCACCGCGGACGGCAGCTACAACGACCTGAATAAGCCCTGGATGGGCATGAAGGACGCGCGCTTCGGACGCAACGTGCCTCTCGAACGCACGTTCGGCGAAACGCCACCGCGTTTATTTGAGCCGAACCCGCGCGAGGTGAGCAATCGATTGCTCGCGCGCAAGGAGTTCGTGCCGGTGCCGTTCCTCAATGTATTCGTCTCCTCATGGCTGCAATTCATGGTGCATGACTGGCTCAGTCATGGCGAGAATCTGCACCCTGAGGAAGCGCCCCCGTACGAAATTCCAATCGAACCGGGAGACACTTGGCCGGTCAATCCGATGACGGTTCTTCGCAGCCGGCCGGCGCCGGCCGGCGCGAGCGATCCAGGCCAGCCGACGGCATATACAAACATCGAGACACATTGGTGGGATTCCTCGCAGATCTACGGCTCGACGCTGGCGCGGCAAATGATGATCCGCACCGATCCGCAAACAGGACAGATATGCCCCGACGGCAAAATTGGGCTGAAGCCGGATGGGCACTTGCCGCTCGAGAAGGAAATCGAGGCGGTTCCTGACGCCGAGGGAGTGCGATTCTACCATCTCGAATTGACGGGGGTTAACGGCAATTGGTGGGTCGGCCTCTCCGCGATGCACACGTTGTTTGCGCGCGAGCACAATTGCATCGTCGACCGCCTGAAGCTCGATTTCCCGCAGGCAAGTGGCGAGTGGCTGTTCCAGAAGGCGCGCCTGATCGTCGCGGCACTGATCGCGAAGATTCACACCATCGAGTGGACGCCGGCTTTGATGAATTCGCCCGAGGGCAAGATCGCGATGCGCTCGAATTGGTGGGGGCTGCTCGGTGAGCATTATGCGCGTGCATACGGTCGCCTCAGCGAGCTCGAGCTCGTCTCAGGAATTCCGGGCTCCCCGACAGAGCAGCATGCCGCTCCCTACGCCATGACCGAGGAATTTACGGCTTGCTACCGCATGCATCCGCTGATGCCGGACGAGTATTCGTTTCGCTCGCATGTCGACAACCATCACATCGCAACAAAGTCGCTGATCGAGGTGGCGCGCCGCAACGTGCCCGAAATTTATGATGAGGTCGGCTTCGAGAACATCATTTATTCTCTGGGTACCAGCAATCCCGGCGCGCTGGTGCTGCACAATTATCCGAACCAGCTGCGCATGCTGCCGGAGAAGAGCGATCTCACGCATCAGGAGAGACTCGCGGAAGGCTTCTTTACGGATTTGGCCGCCGTCGACATATTGCGCGATCGCGAGCGCGGTGTTCCGCGTTATTGCGAGTTTCGCCGTCAGCTCGGTATGTCTGCACCGGCAACGTTCGAGGAACTGACCGACAATCCGGCGTGGCGCGAAGAGATCAAAGCGCTTTATCCAACCGTCGAGGATGTCGATCTCTTGGTCGGCACGCTGGCCGAGAAGGGGCCGCCCAGTTTCGGATTTTCCGACACCGTGTTCCGCATCTTCATCCTGATGGCATCGCGGCGGCTGAAAAGCGATCGCTTCTTCACGACCGATTTCACCCCGGAGGTGTACACACAGGCCGGCTGGGAATGGATACAGAACAACACGTTCCGGTCCGTGCTCACGCGTCATTGCCCGTCCGTTGCGCCGCTCTTCGAGGACGTGCGCAACGTGTTCTTTCCCTGGGCGATCGCGGGTTCAGCCGGTTCCGCAGGAGCGGTTCAATGACGTACTCGCTTCAACTTGGAGGGTCGAAAGAGCTGGCGCAAAACGCAGCCGCGCAATACCGCACGGCCCTCGCAGTCTATCTTGCGATCTACGCAATTGCCGGGCTGCTGGCGATCGTCCTGCCGTCCTTAGTCGGTCACGCGCTTGCTCTTGCCCCGCCTTACGGCGGCATTCGGCCGGTCGGCGGGCTCATGTTGCTTTACGCCGCCTTTCAGCTCCCCGTCTTCCAACACGCGATGCGCTCGCGCGTGCCGGCGCTCATTGCGACCGCGGGGCGGTTTCTGCTGGCGCTGCTCTGGCTCTTGGCAGGCGGGTATTTTGTCTGGATCGCGCTGTTTGAAATTGTTTTCGCGGTCCTGCTCGCCTGGCTCATTTACAAATACATGGCCGCGGAACTGATGAGCCGGCCGTGAGGCCGGCCAGGCCGCGGGTTACGGCCCGGCTCAGTCTTCCTGATCGGCCTTCGACTTCGGCTTGAGAACCTGGCGGCCCTTATACATGCCGGTCTTGAGATCGACGTGGTGGGGACGGCGGAGTTCGCCTGAATCCTTGTCTTCGACATAGGTGGGCGCCGCGAGCGCGTCGGCGGAGCGGCGAAAGCCGCGCTTCATCGGTGAGGTTTTTCTCTTCGGAACGGCCATAGGTCTCTCCAGAGGCGGACGCGGCGCCGCGCCGAGGCGGGGCCGGGAAACGGGGGAAGGCGCGGCTTCTATACCGGAATTGCGGGGCTGGCTACCGCCCAAAGGCCACGCTGAAACCGAAGGCGCCAGCAACGGTTCTGCCCGGGACTCCCCGAATCGGAACCCATAACCGTGAGCGCGCGCAGCCCCACGCACTCCCGATGCTGAGCGACACCCCTCTGGGCGGAGGCCTGCGTCGGCTCGATGCGGTCAACCTCCTCATGGCCGCCGTCCGCGACGCGCTCGGCAGAGGCCGAATTGTGATCCGCGCTGCGGCGAGGGCGACGGCTTGAGTGGCGCACAGATTGCTACCTGGACGATTGTCGCGCTCGGAACCGCCGGCGTCATCGTGCGTCCATGGCGACTGCCGGAGGCGATATGGGCGGTCGCCGGCGCAATCGCGCTGGTCGTGCTCGGTCTCTTGCCCCTCGCAGAGACGTGGATCGCCGTCGCGAAAGGTGCCGACGTCTATTTCTTCCTGACCGGCATGATGCTGATCGCGGAACTTGCGCGCAGCGAAGGTCTGTTCGACTGGCTCGCCGGCATCGCCGCCGCGCATGCGCGCGGCTCGGCGAAGCGGCTCTTCGCCTTGATTTACATCGTCGGGATCGTCGTCACGACGTTTCTTTCGAATGACGCTACCGCAGTTGTGCTGACGCCCGCAGTCTACGCCGCGGCGCGCGCCGCGCGCGCCGCGCCACTGCCCTACCTCTATGTCTGCGCGTTCATCGCCAATGCGGCGAGTTTCGTGCTGCCGATTTCCAATCCGGCGAATCTGGTCGTCTTCGGCAGCGATATGCCGCCGCTTTTGCGATGGCTTGCGCGTTTCGGGCTGCCGTCGATCGTTTCGATCGTCGTGACTTACGTCGTTCTGCGCTGGACCCAGCGCCTCCATCTTCGCGAACCGACGGAAGAGGACCCGCATGTTCCCTCGCTCGAACGCGGCGGTGTCGTTGTCGCCGTCGCACTTGTTATCGCGGCGGTTCTGCTTCTCATCGTCTCCGCTGCCGGCCTCGATCTCGGCTTTCCGACGTTCATCGCCGGAGTGGCGACACTGCTCATCGTGCTGTTGCTGCGCGGATACCGCACCGTCGCGGTGGTGAGACACGTCTCATGGGGGGTGCTGCCCCTTGTGGCGGGACTTTTCATCTTCGTCGAAGCGCTCAACCGCACCGGGGTCCTGAAATTTCTCAGCGATCGGCTGCGCGCCGGCTCGCATGAGGCACCGGCACTTACCGCGTGGATCGCCGGAGGGATCACGGCTTTCGCCGGCAACATCGCCAACAACCTTCCGGTCGGGCTCCTGTCCGGCGCCGCGATCCACATGGATTCACCGCCGCCGCTCGTCACCGACGCAATTCTGATCGGCGTCGATCTCGGCCCAAACCTGTCGGTCACCGGCTCCTTGGCAACGATCCTTTGGCTGGTGGCGCTGCGGCGCGAAGGCGAAGATGTGAGCGCGCTCGAATTTTTGCGCCTCGGCGCCCTGATCATGCCGGTGTCGCTCGTCCTGGCACTCGCGGCCTTGTTTGTCGGCAGATGAGCCGCGCTTCAAACGAACTCGCCGCGCACGCTCGCGACAGCGCGCCGGATAGCGGCAATATTGTCGCGATACGAAGCCTCCGTGCCGCCCTTGAAAATGGACGACCCGGCAACAAGCGTGTCGGCACCCGCCTGCACTGCTTCCGCGGCCGTGTCCGGCGTGATGCCGCCATCGACCTCTAACCGGATCGGCCGCCCGCCGATCATCGCGCGAATGCGCCGGATTTTTTCGGGCTGCGAGCGGATGAAAGTCTGGCCGCCGAAGCCGGGATTGACCGTCATGACCAGCACGAGATCGATGTCGTCGAGCACATGCTCGATCGTCGTCTCCGATGTCGCCGGGCAGAGCGTCACCCCAGCCTTTTTTCCAAGCGTTCGGATCGTCTGCAGGGAGCGATGCAGATGCGGGCCGGCCTCGACATGCACGGTCATGCGGTCGGCGCCGGCCTTGGCGAAAGCTTCAAGGTACGGGTCGGCTGGCGCGATCATCAGATGCACATCAAAGAGCTTGTCGGTGAGTGGCCGGATCGCCTGCACGATCTGCGGACCGATCGTGATGTTCGGCACGAAATGCCCGTCCATGACATCGACGTGAATCCAATCAGCGCCGGCGGCGACGATCGCGCGCACCTCGTCCCCAAGGCGAGCGAAATCGGCGGAGAGGATGGACGGCGCGATCAGAACATTTTCGGCCATGTGATTCCTGTCTCCGGCACCTATAATGGGCGGGTCGCAGCCACCCGGTCGCCTGATGCGCGCGAGCCCGCAAAGGAATGTTCGATGACGCTCATGCTGGCAAGCGTGACCGGCCCCGCCGAGGCGGAACTGGCGCTGGAGACCGGCGCCGATATCGTCGACATGAAGGACCCGAGCGCCGGCGCGCTCGGCGCGCTGCCACCGGACATCGTGCGCGCGAGCGTCGCGCGCGTTGCCGGCCGGCGGCAGACGAGCGCCGTCACCGGCGATCTGCCGATGCTGCCCGACACCGTGCGCGAGGCCGCCGCGACCATGGCGGCAACCGGCGTCGATTACGTGAAGGTTGGGATACTGCCCTCCGAACACGCGCCGGATGTGATCCAGGCGCTGCAGGAGACCGCGCGGTCGACCAAGGTCGTCGCGGTACTCTTCGCCGATCTCACGCCGGATTTCGCGCTCGTCGACGCTTGCGCCGATGCAGGCTTTGCCGGCGCGATGCTCGACACCGCCGGGAAAGGCGCTGGCCGGCTGATCGATCACATCGATTTCCTGTCGTTGGAAAACTTCATCGCGCGTTGCCATGCGCGTGGTCTCATCGCCGGCCTCGCCGGTTCGCTTGAAGCGCCGGACGTCCCGCGGCTTCTACCGCTTAAGCCCGACCTTCTCGGCTTTCGCTCGGCGCTTTGCCGCGCGGGAAATCGCAAGAGCGAGCTCGACCCGCAGGCCATTGCGATCATTCGCGGCCTGATCCCGGCGCAGACTTCCCGCCGTTCAGCGACCGAGAACATCGATTGGCGGCTGCAGGCCGCGCGCGGTTACGCGGTCGGTCACGAACGCGACGTGAAAACCGATCGCGTCTTCATCCGCGATTTTGTCGTCAAGGCGCGGATCGGCGCCTATTCGCACGAGCGCGAGGCCGAGCAGCGCCTGCGCTTTAACGTCGAAGCCGACGTCCGGCGGCCGGATCTCAAGACCGCCGATATGCGCGAGGTCTTCTCCTACGACACGATCCGCGACGCGATCGAGCTCATCCTTGCGCGCGGGCATGTGGCGCTGGTCGAGAAGCTCGCCGAAGAGGTAGCCGATCAGGTCCTGCGCGACGCGCGCGTGCTCAGCGTCAGCATCCGCATCGAGAAGCTCGACATCGTGCCGGGCTCCGTCGGCGTCGAAATCAAACGCGAGCGGGCCAAATCGTCGGCGAATGTGCATCAACTGTTTCCCGGACTTGCGGAAACGGGGACCCCGAGCTGAGACGTGGTCTCGCCTCGTCCCACGATTATCAAACTGGGTGGCAGCCTGGCGCGCGAGCGACAATTCGCCCGTTGGCTCGAAGCGATCCGCAATTGTAAGAGCGGCGCAATTGTCGCTCCCGGCGGCGGCATGTTTGCCGATTGCGTGCGAGAGGCGCAAGCGTCTATGCGGTTTTCGGACGCCGCCGCACATCGCATGGCCCTGCTCGCCATGGAGCAATATGCGATCGCCTGTGCCTCGTCTTTTCCCGATATGCTGCTCCTGCGCGACGAGGCGCAGTTGCGGTTGATGGGTGAGGGACGCATTGCGTTCTGGTTGCCGAGCGGCATGGCCCTCGGCGCCGACGATCTGCCGGAAAACTGGCAGCTCACGTCCGACAGCCTTGCGGCCTGGTTAGCGCTGCGGCTCGATGCGCCGGCGCTTGTCCTCATAAAGAGCGTGACTGCGAAAGCCGATCCGATCACCGCCGAGGCGCTGGTCGAGCGCGAAATCGTCGATCCGCTTTTCGCGCGCTTTGCCGCCCGCACCAACGCAGAGATTCGCCTTGCCGGTCCCGCCGATCTCGCCGGCGCCGGCGCGAAGTTCGCGGCGGGAGATTTGCCTGGCGCGCGCGTTCTCGCGCATGCAGGCGCGCATGTCTGAACGCGTGCTGTTTTTGACGGGCCGTCTCGCACATGGGCGCCTGCAGCGCGTCCTCAGCGCGCTCGGCGACATGCCGTTCGAATGGAAAATCCATGACATCGGCGTGAAGGTCGCCGCGCTGATGACCGAAGAGATCATCCGCGGCCGCTTGCCGCGACCGGTGGAGGCCGATCGCATCATCGTTCCCGGCCGTTGTCACGCCGATCTCGGCAGGCTCTCGGCCGATCTTGGCGTGCGCGTCGAGCGCGGGCCGGACGAGATCACCGATCTGCCGCGCTTTCTCGGTGCGAAAGGCCGCCCGCCCGATCTTGCGCGCTACGACATCCGCATTTTTGCGGAAATCGTCGACGCGGCAACTATCGGTCTCGAGCGCATTTTATCGCGCGCCGATGCGCTCAAGGCTGCCGGCGCCGACGTGATCGATCTCGGCTGCCTGCCGGACACGCCGTTCCCGCATCTTGAGGACAGCGTGCGCGAACTCAAAGCGCGTGGTTTCTTGGTGAGCGTCGATTCCGCCGATCCCGGCGAACTCGAAGCGGCTATCGAGGCCGGCGCCGATCACGTGCTGAGCCTTGATGAAGAGACGCTCGGTCTCGCCGCGGGGAGTTCGTGCATCCCAATCCTGGTGCCGCGGCCCCATGGCGACCTCGATTCGCTCATCCGTGTGGCGGAAGCCGCGAAAGCACGCGACATTGCTTGCATTCTCGATCCTATTCTCGACCCGATAAACTTCGGCTTCAGCGACTCGATTGCACGTTACATCGCGCTGCGCCGCCGCCTGCCTGAAGCGGAAATCATGATGGGCACCGGCAACCTCACCGAGCTCACCGAGGCCGATACGAGCGGCATCACCGCAGTGCTGCTCGGCATCTGTGCCGAGCTGCAAATCCGCAACGTGCTGACGGTGCAGGTCAGTCCGCATACGCGCTGCACGCTCGAAGAGCATGATGCCGCGCGCCGCCTGATGTTCGCCGCGCGCGAGGATCAGGCCTTGCCGAAGGAATATGGCGCCGGGCTGCTGCAGGTTCACGATCTCACGCCATTCGTCGCCGCACCGGACGACATCAACGCGGTCGCCGAGCAGGTGCGCGACAAGAATTTTCGTATCGAGACCGCAGAAGACGGCATCCACGTCTATGCGCGCGGCTTCCATCAAATCAAGCACGACGCTTTCGGCTTTTTTCCCGACCTGCACGTCGAAGCGGACGGTGCGCATGCCTTCTATCTCGGCGCCGAGCTGACCAAGGCGGAGATCGCTCTGCGCTTGGGCAAGCGCTACATCCAGGACGAGCCGCTGGATTTCGGCATCGCGGCTCCGCGACAGCGCGGCGATCGCTTGCGGCTGAAACAAGCCGGCACGACGCTGAAGCATCAGGGAGAGCGGGCCGCAAAAGACTCCGTCGAGGAAAACGACTGAATGCCGATGATCCGCGAATGCGTCGTCACGACGATCGACGCGACCGGCCACGTGCACATTGCGCCGCTGGGACTCATCGAAGATAGCGGCGAATGGATCATCGCGCCGTTCCGCCCCTCGGCGACCCTGCACAATTTGAAGGTCGTGCCGTTTGCGACAGCGAACTATATCGACGACGTGCGCATCATCGCCGGCTGTCTCACCGGGCGTCGCGTCTGGCCGATCGTGGATGTGCCGGGACATCCGGTGCCGCGCCTCGATGCGGCGCTGGCGCATGGCGAGCTGAAGGTGGCGCGTGTCGAAGACGATGCGACGCGGCCGAGGTTTCATTGTAGCGTCTCGAAAGTCGAGATGCACGCGCCCTTTCGCGGCCTCAACCGCGCCAAAGCAGCCGTACTCGAAGCCGCGATTCTCGTCAGCCGGCTGTCGATGCTGCCGCGCGAGAAAGTCGAGAGCGAGATCGCTTATCTCAAAATCGCGATCGACAAAACGGCGGGGCCGGACGAGCGCGAGGCCTGGGACTGGCTGATCGACGCGGTGGCGCAGTTTTACGCCAAGTGATCCGCCGCAAGTTTTGCAACCGCCGCAGCCGGTGCGCAATCGGAGACGGCGGTCGCGCAGTGCGGTGTCGCATCGAAGCACGATTCGAAGGAAATGAACGCGCGGGCGAACCGCGCCGCGATTTTCTCCAGCACGAAGCGGCCAATTCCAGCACCCACGATCGGCGCGGCATCGGGAATGACACCGCGGGAGAGAACGAGGTGGAGGTTCTCCTCGATCTGCCGCGCCTGCTGATCGGCAAAGAAGCGCGCCAGCCGGCACCAACCTGCCTCGTCCGCGTCGCCGGCGTCGCGCCCAATCATACGCGCCACGCGCGCGCGCGACGATTCGACTGACTTGTCGCGATTGTCCGCGGTCTGCATGACGTCGACGCCTTCAGGCAACTCGCCGAGAATGCGGTAGACGTCGCCCATGCTGGCAAACCACTCGTTCATCAGATTGACCCAGCGTCCTTCGAACGGCGCGCGCGCAATCCCTGCGAACAGATATGAGCGTACTACACCGGCATAGACCAGCTCGCCATGCGCAAGCCGGTCGGCATCGCTGTAGCCGCGCGGCGTGACCTGTCCGTCGGCGATCGGAATGAGATCGGTCGTGGTCGAACCCATATCCGCGAACAGCGCATGCGGATGCAGGGCCGCGACGGCCGCCGCGCTGGCGTGCCAGTTCGCGGAGGCGATGTCGGCCGCGTGAGCCGCGACGCGGTCGTGCGGCACGAACCCCGCGCGGCCGGCGTAGAACAGCGGCTCGGCTAACCGGCGACGCGCCAAGGCGGCGAGCGCCGCGACGCCTTCCGCATGCGTCGCAAAAATATCGCAGAGTTCGCCGGTCATCGTGACGGCATTCGCCTCGGCACGGCCGATGCGCCTTTCAGCCTCGTCGAAGGCGCGCTCGGCTTCGTGCAAACCCTGCCAGAGCGGCAGCGCCACCTGCAGCGCCGCGACAATCCGGCCGTTCTCGATGCGCGCCGCTTTCAAATGCGCGCCGCCGATATCCCAACCGATGATGCTGCGCATCTTGGTGCTCTTGTTGATGAGTTACGACGCGAGCGCTATTGCAAAGGCATGGAGATCATACCCGTCCTCGATCTCAAAGCCGGCCACGTTGTTCATGCGCAACGAGGAGACCGCGACAGCTATCAGCCGATCGTCTCGCGTCTGTCGCCAAGCAGCATGCCGCGCGATGTGCTCGCGGCCCTTGTTCAACTGCATGCATTTGCCCGCGTATACATTGCCGATCTCGATGCCATCGGAAAAACCGGCGAGCACGCACAGATTATAAGCGAGCTGGCGCGTCGATATCCCGGCGTCGAATTTTGGCTCGATGCCGGCGGCACCGCCCGGGCCGAAATGCCGGCGGCCGACAACATCCGCGCGGTGATCGGCAGCGAGAGCCTGCGCGATCTCGCTGCGCTTCAAGCGAGCGGCGCGGCCGCCATTCTCTCCCTCGATTTTCGCGGCGAGGATTTTCTCGGCCCTCCCGATCTTGTAGATGCGCCCGCGCTGTGGCCCGACCGCATCATCGTCATGACTCTGGCGCGTGTTGGCAGCGGCGCCGGCCCGGATCTCGACCGGCTCGCAATGATAAAGCAGCGCGCCGGAGCGCGCCGCGTCTATGCCGCCGGCGGAGTGCGCGGCTGCCACGATCTCAAAGCGCTGCGGGACGCCGGGGCGGCGGGCGTCCTCGTCGCTTCGGCGCTGCACGATGGACGGCTCACGTCCGCCGACATCGCGGAGTTCAGTTAGAGACGTTACGATGCCGCGGCGAACGGGTGTTTCGCGGTCTTGTATTTCTGCTGCACCTCGGAGGCTTTCGGCGTGCCGCGCACGGCGCGCTCGATCGATTCCTTCGTCGCCTTGTAATTATAGTCCTGGATCTTCTTGTCGTCGGCCGCTTCCCAATGGATGAACACGCCGACGCAGATGAACACGTCGTCGGCCTCCGCCGCCGGAATCGTGCCCTCCGACACCGCGTCGGCGACGGCCATCGCCACCGCATGCTGGGCCGGCCCGAACATCTGCACGGCCTGCTTGGCGTCCTTGATCGTCACCTTGTTGAACAGGATCGTGTTCGGCTTCACCGGCAGGTTCGGCGCCACGACCGCGAGCAGGCTCGTGAACCCGTCCTTGTTGTTGGTCAGCGCGTTGGCGAAGGCCTGCTCGGCGGCCGAGCCGCGCGGCCCCATGATCAGGTCGATATGGGCAACCTCGTTGCCCTCGCCGACGAGCGACTCGCCGACCATGAGCTTGTTTATCGTGGCCATGAACCATTCCTCCCGTTGACATCACGCGCGCCGGCGCTTGCCGGCATGAAACTATCCTTGTTGACAGCGTCCAAGGGACAGCGCCCGTTGCGACCGGTTGGCCAGATAGAGCGGTTCTCCCGCAGGCTCAAATCAACCATCCCCGCGCGACATCGGCAAGACACCCGCGAGGCGAGGTGGACGGCGGAAGCTGACCGCCTACATTCGCTGTTGCGCGTCCCAGTAGCGCCCTGGAATCCTGCCATGAATTTCATCGACCTGATTTTGACCGTTTGCACGCTGGCAAACCCCGCCGTCTGCGAGGAGCAGCGGCTGCCCTATTCCACCGCCGGTTCGCTGCGCCAATGCATGTTCAGCGCGCCACCGGCGATCGCGCAATGGTCGCAAGAGCATCCGGCTCGCCGCGTGGTGCGCTGGCGCTGCGCCTGGCCAGGAAGCGAAGAGAAGGACATCTGAGCCGCGCCAAACGCGCGCTCACCATTCCGCCCTGCCGGTCATCGTCGTGCGTCCCGCGGGGCCGGTGATCCACAAGTCGAGAGCGCCGTTGCTCTCCGCCGCGTTCAACGTGAATTCCTGTCCGTCGAACAGGGGATTGAGCGCCCGGAAGGAAAACACGCGCGGGTCGGCGCTGCGAATTGCCGCGGCGAATTCGATCAGGAGCGTCGCCTGCAACGGCCCGTGCACGATGAGCCCGGGATAGTTCTCGACCTCAGTCACGTAGCGCCAGTCGTAATGGATTCGGTGGCCGTTGAAGGTCAGCGCGGAGTAGCGGAACAGCATGACCGGATCGGCGGCCTTCACCTCGCTCCATTGTGCTTCGCGCGCGGGCTCACCGGGCGCGGGCGCCGCCTGCTGCGCCGGATTGGCCGACGGCGCATCGCGATAGACGATGGCGTGGCGCTCTTTGAGCGCCAGTCCGCGCGGCGTCGAAATTTCGTGATCGACGGCAACGAAGCACAGGCGGCCGGAGCGTCCCTGCTTGACGTTCACGTCGGCGATTTTGGAATGCCGCTCGACCGTATCACCAACGCGCAGGCAATCGAAGAATTCGAGGCGCCCGGCCGCCCACATGCGACGCGGCAACGGCACCGGCGGGAGAAAATCGCCGCGCGCGGGGTGCCCGTCCGGCCCGAGCCGCGATTGCGGGACCATCGGCGGCGCAAGGCACCAGTGGAGTGCGAGCGGGCAGCGCTCGCCCTCCCGGAAGGGCGGCTTGTCGCGGTCGAGCGTGACCCGCAGCTCCTCGGCAAGACGCGGTGTGACGATGTCGCGCGCCGACGTGGTGCGGCCGATCCAGCTGCGCAGAAGCTCGGCATCGAGGGGCGGCTGCTCGGTCATGGCGCGTCTTCCGGTGCGGGCTTGCAGGTGCGGCCTGTGCTACGCCAAGGTTGAAGGCGGGGAAACTCGACAGAGGCAAGATGTTATAATATAACAGTGCAGTTCTGGACAGACCCATGCCGCCTCGCGCCCCGCCTGCTTTGCTGCCCAAGATCTCGGGATTTCGGTTGTCCCTCGGCGAGCGGCTGGCGCTGGCCGCGTGCCTCATCCTGCCGCTTTGGGCCGCACTCATCTGGGCGATCCGGTGAGCCGTCGGACCGAGAGCGCCAGCGGCGGGATCCGTTTCGAAAATCTCACGCTCGGCTATGACCGCCATCCGGCCGTGCATCACCTTGATGGGGCCATCGCGCCGGGCAGCCTGCTCGCAATCGTCGGCCCCAACGGCGCGGGCAAGTCGACGCTGTTGAAGGGGATTGCCGGCGCGCTGGCGCCGCTGAACGGCCGCATCGAGATTGGCGGCACCGCAGACGCACATAAGCGGCCGCCTATCGCCTACCTGCCGCAGCTCGCCGCACTAGATCGCAGCTTTCCGATCAGCGTGACGGACATCGTCGCGAGCGGCCTCTGGCACAAAGCCGGATTGTTTCGCCGCATCGGTGCGCGCGACACCACCTCAATCGAGGAGGCTCTTGCGGCGGTCGGTCTCGCCGGATTCGAGCAGCGCTGGATCGGCTCGCTCTCCGGCGGCCAGTTCCAGCGCGCGCTGTTCGCGCGTCTTATGCTTCAGGACGCGCCGATCATTCTGCTCGACGAGCCGTTGAACGCGATCGACGACAAGACCGCGGCCGATCTGCTCGACCTGATCAAACGCTGGCACGGCGAATCCCGCACGATCATCGCGGCTTTGCACGACCTGCACGTCGTGCGCAGCATTTTCCCGCAAACGCTGCTCTTGGCGCGCGAAGCGGTCGCCTGGGGGGCCACGCAGGATGTTCTGACGCCATCAAACCTCACGGCGGCGCGCCGCATGAGCGAGGTCTTCGACGAGCACGCGCACGAATGCGCGCGAAGCGCGGCATGATTACCGACGCGCTCTATAGCGCGGTGGTCGCGCCCTTTGCCGAGTTCGACTTCATGCGCCGCGCGCTCGTCGGCTCGATCGCCCTGTCGCTCGGCGCCGGGCCGATCGGCGTCTTCATGATGCTCAGGCGCATGAGCCTCTTCGGCGACGCGATGGCGCATGCGATCCTGCCGGGCGCCGCGATCGGCTTTCTCGTCTCGGGCCTGTCGCTCGGCGCGATGACCATCGGCGGTCTTGCCGCCGGCATTTTGGTCGTGCTGCTCGCGGGGTTGGTCACGCGCAACACCGCGCTCAAAGAGGACGCTTCGCTTGCCGCGTTTT
>JAFASC010000298.1 GCA_019244955.1 Methylobacteriaceae bacterium
GTCAGAAAATCTTTGAGAAGTTCGTCCATGCCGACCCGGACGCGCAAAACGCACAAGGAACGGCAGGATCATGCTCCGCAGGGGTTAAGGAGCCTTGAAACGCGAGACTTCAGGCGAGCGTCGGCTCGGCAAGCACCTCGGCATCGATCGGCTGGGCGGCGATGCGCATCCCCTCGGACGAGCTTGTCAGCGCAAGCTTCATCCCGCAGGCCTGTGCCACCAGGCCGGTATAATAGGCCTGGATCCCGTGCGCATCGACGGAGCCGGTCTCCGGCTTGCCGGCGAGTAAAGCCGGCACGTGACTTGCGACGCGAGCATTCGTGCCACTCGCCTCGACGACGATTGCCGTGCTTTCGGCTTCGCCGGTGACGGTCACCCGAATGAGGCCGCCGCGTGGGATGGCCGCCGCGGCGATGAGGCAGAGATTGAGCGCGAGCTTTACCTTATTTTTGGGCATGAGCACGCGCGCGGCATGCCATTCGAGCTTGGTTCGATCGTCGACGAGGAGCCCACGTGCGACCTGCTCGGCATCGCCCGTGTCGATCGCGGCGCCGGCCGAGCCCGCGGCGCCGAACGCGAGCCGGCAGAATTGCAGCCGCGCAGACGCAGTGCGCGCGCTCTTCTTGATCAGCTCGAGCGCGAACGAGCGCATCTCGGCATCTTGCTCGTCTTCCAGGACTTCAAGGCCGTTCACGATGGCGCCGACCGGCGAAATCACATCGTGGCAGACACGCGAACAGAGCAGGGCGGCGAGATCGAGCGAGTCCAAAGCAAAGTCGGTCATGCGCGGTTCATCCAATGAAGTCATAGACTTAGGGCACGAAGTGAATGCAACGCGAGAAGCGCAACCGAACGCCGCGAGTCGAATCGACATCTCGCGACCCAGCGCCTTTTTAGCGCCGCCCGCGCGCCTTGCAAAGCAGATCGCTGCATCAGGCGCTACGCACGTGCGCGAAAAACTCGTCGATCTGGCGCTCGGTATGATTTGCGCCGGCGGAGAGCCGGCGCGTCCATTCGATGATTTCGGCGGCGGTGGCGACATTCCGCCCGGCGATCCGCTCGATTTCGGCGACGCCGTCCTTGGCACGCGAGGAATGGTCGGCGACCACCCGGACAGCTTCCGAAATCGATCGGGTGGCGCCCGCCTGCTGCTGGACCGATGTGGCAATGGCGGAGGTGAAGGACGACATGTCTCTCATCCGCTCGACGATGCCGCGAATCTGTCCGGTCGAGCGGTCCGCGGCTTTTTGCACGGCGGCGATCTGCAACGAGATGTCCTTGGTTGCCCGAGCCGTTTGATCGGCGAGCGCCTTCACTTCGGCCGCGACAACACCGAAGCCGCGCCCCGCCTCACCGGCACGCGCCGCCTCGATCGTCGCATTGAGCGCAAGAAGATTGGTTTGCCGCGCGATTTTCGAGATCATCTCGACGACCGAGCCGATCTGTTCGGCGGCTTGGCCGAGATCGCGCAGCGCCGCCATCGAGGTTTCGGCATCGCTTGACGAGGCGTGCGACATGGCCAGGCTATTCGCGCTTTGGCGGTCGATTTCGGCGATAGATTTTTCGAGTTCATCTGTCGCGCCAATTGTCAGCGCGACGCTTCGCGCCATCTCGGCGGATGCGGCGGCGGCAACTTTCGTGCGGCTGGTTGTCTCCTGGGCGCCCTGACGCATGGCTTCCGCCTGCGAAAAGAGCGAGTCGGAGGCGCCTTTCAGGTCGCCCAGCAAGGCGCCGATCTGCTGCTCAAACCCGCCGATCGCCGCGTCAATGTTCTCGTGACGCACGGCATTGGTTTTGGCGAAAGCGTCTTGATAGAGAGTCTGCGTGATCGCGAGATCGAACGTTACGGCTCGCGTGACCAGCGCGCCGCTTTCAGCAATCCGGTCAGGTGACCAACGGAAGCGCTTCGCCAAGGCCTCCAACATCGCCTCGATAATCAGGGCGCCTGCAATCATCCGGGTGCGCGCGCTCAAGCCTATGTCGCATTCGATGCGGCAGATGTCTTGGCAGGACTGCGCGTAAGCTTCGTCGAAACAGCCGGAAAGGAGGAGCGCGAAATGCGCCTTCTCGGTTCTATGGATGAAAGGACCGTGCGCTTCGAAGGATTTGGACACCGTAGGCATCAGCCGCTCTGCGGCGACAAACGCATGCAACCCACGCTCCACCGCCGGCTCCAGAACGGGCCAGAGCCGGCCCAAAGTAGCGGCTTCAGGCTGACCGAGCTTGTAGAGCCGCCGGCGCTCAGCGAAATTGGTCGGTCTGCCGAACTGCATGAAAACCGCGTTGCTTTGCGCGCAGAATACCGCCGGAGAGTGTTGTGGGTTTCGGTTAAAAACGTGTTTATGCTGCCGATTTTATGAGCCGGGAGCGCGAACATAGCCGTGCCAGTACGTTGAAGGATCAATGAACTCCGCGCCTCGCCTTTCCGACGAACAGCGGCTCGATTGGCTGCAACTGATCCGTTCCGAGAATATCGGACCGCGGACCTTCCGCACGCTCTTGAATCGGTTCGGCGGCGCCGCCGCGGCTCTTCAAGCTCTGCCCGAGCTTATTAGACGAAATACTTCCGGCCGTTCGATTAAGATGGCGAGCCGTGCCGAGGTCGAGGAAGAGATGACAGCGGCGGCGGCATTGGGCGTTCGCTTCATCGCACTCGGCGAACCCGATTACCCCCCGCCATTACGTGCAATCGACGCTGCGCCGCCGCTCATCGCCGTGCGCGGGCAGGCAAGAGCGCTCGCAGAGCCGGCCGTCGCTATCGTCGGCTCCCGCAACGCGTCGGCCGCAGGACTCGCGTTCACTGATCGCCTTGCCCGCGGGCTGGGGCGCACCGGCTTCGTCATTGTTTCGGGCCTTGCCCGCGGCATCGATCTCGCCGCACACCGCGCGACCCTTGAAAGCGGCACGATCGCCGTGCTTGCCGGCGGCCATGGCCGCCCTTATCCCGCGGAACACGCACCCCTTCTCGACGAGATCGCGGAGAAGGGCGCGACCGTCTCGGAAATGCCGCTCAACTGGGAGCCGCGGGGCCGCGATTTCCCGCGGCGGAACCGGATTGTCTCGGGTCTTTCGCTCGGCACCGTCGTAGTTGAGGCGGCGCGCCGCTCGGGCTCGCTGATCACCGCGCGCTTCGCCAGTGACCAGGGCCGGGAAGTGTTCGCCGTGCCCGGCTCACCACTCGACCCGCGCTCGGAGGGCACGAACGATCTTTTGCGCGAAGGTGCAACGCTCTGCACACGGGTCGAGGATGTCGAGAGCGTGCTTGCGCCGCTCCTCGGCCGTCGACCAGATGATCTCTTCACCGAGTCGGAACCTCCACGAGGAACGCAGGAGAAGCTTTGGGACGAGCTCGACCTCTTTGACGAAGGCGCGGAGCCAAGCGAAGCTG
>JAFASC010000334.1 GCA_019244955.1 Methylobacteriaceae bacterium
AACCCGCGCACGACCTCGCCGCGCACGAGGATCGCACCGGCACCGAGAAAACCAATGCCGGAGACAACCTGCGCCGCCACGCGGGAGGGATCGAGCACGACGTTGCTGTTGACCAAGCTCGCGCCAAAGCCATAGGCCGAGACGATCATAAAAAGGCAAGCGCCAACGCAAACCAGCATGTGGGTGCGGATACCCGCGGTCCACAGAAGACGTTCGCGTTCAAATCCGATCAGGCTTCCAAGGGCGGCTGCGGCCAGCAACCGAAGCAGCGTCTCCCATTCCGACAAATGGGCCATGTAAACTCCCGCGATCGAGCGCGCCGCGCCGCCCGGTCTTATAAAGCATGATGGGTGGACGCAGAAGCCGCGTCAGACCAGAGTTCGTGCAGTCGAGGAGTCGTCACGCCGCGGCGAGCAGCCGCTGTACTTCGTTGACGAGGTCGCGGAGGTGGAAGGGCTTCGACAAAATCTTCGCCTGGCGCGGCGCGTTATTGTCGGGATTGAGCGCCACGGCGGCGAAGCCGGTGATGAACATCACCTTGATGTCGGGGTCGAGCTCCGTGGCGCGGCGGGCGAGCTCGATGCCGTCCATCTCGGGCATCACAATGTCGGTCAAGAGAAGCTCGAACGGCTCTTCGCGCAGGCGATTGTAGGCGGAGAGGCCGTTGTCGAAGGAGGCCACGTCGAAGCCGGCATTCTGCAGCGCCTTCACCAGGAAGCGGCGCATATCGTTATCGTCTTCGGCGAGCAGGATCTTGGTGCCCGATTCGCTCGTCATTTCAAGTCGCCCCGTTCCCACTCCATAGGACCCAGCCTTGGTAAATTAATTATGAAAACCGCGCCGGAAAGCCGTTAACGGCTCAAGCGGTGACTTCGCGCTGTGGCATTCGGACGCTTCCCGGGTCCCTGGCAAATCAAGGCGGAAGCCTCTCGGTCGGCAGGCGTTGGGCCATATCTAGCAAATGGACAGCGCCGGGTCGGGCTGGCAGATTGAGTTGAAGGCGGCGGTTCCAGAGGGCCCATGGCAGGCGAGACTTCGAGCAATGTGGTGGTTTCGCTTGGCGAGAGCCACGATCCCCGACCGCCGGAACCCGAACTGTCGCCTCCCTGCGCGGTGCAGGAGCCGGATGAAGTCCGCTCGGCGCTCGTCTTCTCCTCCCCGCATTCCGGCAATGTCTATCCGGCCCGGTTTCTGAGCGCCGCGCGGCTCGACGCGATGACGCTGCGCCGCTCTGAGGACGCGTATGTCGAGGATCTCTTCGCCGGCGCCGCGGCGGTTGGCGCGCCGCTGCTCAAGGCACGCTTTCCGCGCGCCTATCTCGACGTGAACCGCGAGCCTTACGAGCTCGACCCGCGCATGTTCGAGGGCAAGCTGCCCTCCTATGCCAATACGCGCTCGATGCGGGTTGCGGGGGGCTTGGGCACGATCGCGCGGATCGTTGGCGAGTCGCAGGAAATCTATTCCCGCCGACTGCCGGTGCAGGAGGCGCTGCAGCGCGTTGAGGGCCTCTACAAACCCTATCACCGCACGCTGCGGCGGCTCATCCAGAGGGCGATCCGGCAATTCGGCCTCGCGGTTCTCGTCGATTGCCATTCGATGCCCTCGAATGGCGGCGCGGCGGCTTCGAAGTCCGACCGGATCAAGGCGGATTTCGTCGTCGGCGACCGCTACGGCACCAGTTGCGACCTGTCGCTCGTCGAGGTGATCGAAACGGGATTGCGGCGCCAGGGCTACATCGTCCAGCGCAACAAGCCATACGCCGGCGGCTTCATCACCGAACATTACGGCACGCCTGCATCCCGCTCGCACGCCGTGCAGATCGAGATCAACCGCGCGCTCTATATGAATGAGACGACGCTCGCGAAGGCGCCGGCTTTCGACACCCTGGCGCGCGACATCGGCGAGATGATCGCCGCCCTGGCGGAAGCCGCTTCGTGCCTCGGCTCATATCGCGCCGCCGCCGAGTGACCTCCAAGGCGATGCAGCATCGGGATCGCTGATGAAAAAACGACGGCTCGGCCGCTCCGACCTGGAAGTCGCGCCCTTCTGTTTCGGCGGCAATGTGTTCGGCTGGACGGCCGACGAGAAGACCTCGTTCGCCCTGCTCGACGCTTTCGTCGACGCCGGCTTCGATTTCTTCGATACCGCGGACGCTTATTCGCGCTGGGTGCCGGGCCATAGCGGCGGGGAATCGGAAACGATCATCGGCCGCTGGATGAAGGCGCGCGGCAATCGCGACAAGGTCATCATCGCGACGAAGGTCGGCGCCGATATGGGCAGCGGGCGCACGATGGCGGCGTCGTATGTGCGCAAGGCGGTGGAGGCATCGCTGAAGCGGCTGCAGACCGACCGCATCGATCTTTACCAGACGCACTGGGACGACCCGAAAACCCCGCTGGAAGAAGTGCTGTCGACCTACGCCGATCTGATCAAGGCGGGGAAAGTGCGCGTCATCGGCGCCTCGAACTATTCCGCCGCACGGCTGAAGCAGGCGCTAGAGGTCAGCGCGTCCGAAGGCCTGCCGCGCTACGAGAGCCTGCAGCCGCAATATAATCTGGTCGAGCGCAAGGATTATGAGAGCGAACTCGGACCATTGTGCCGCAAGGAACAGATCGGTGTCATTCCCTACTACTCGCTCGCCAGCGGGTTTCTGACCGGGAAATATCGCTCGAGGCAGGACGCCGGCAAAAGCCCGCGCGGCTCCGGCGCGACCAAATATCTGGACGAGCGAGGATTGCGGGTTCTCGCAGCGCTCGATGAAGTCGCCTCCGCGCACCAGGCGAGCGTCGCGCAGGTCGCGCTCGCCTGGCTTCTCGCCAAGCCTGAACTGACCGCCCCGATCGCCAGTGCCACGAGCGTCGCGCAGCTCCAAGAGCTTTTGGGGGCGGTCCGGCTTGAGCTCAGCCAAGCAGATATCGGGCGGCTCGATGCGGCGAGCGCCTGACGTGCTCCACAAAAGAAAGAGGCCGCTCCGGTGAAGGAGCGGCCCAAGTCTAGGGAGGAAACGCCCAAGGAGGGCATGCACGGCAGAAGCTGCCGCACCGCAACAATATGCGCCCGCACCGCACAAAAGGCAAGAGCTGCTGACCTATCGGCTTGCGACATGCCGTCGCCATGTGCCGGATTCTCCACAGCATGTTTCCGGAGCAGGGCATGACGGCCGTCGATTTCGCCCAGTTCGTAGACGAGCTTGCGACGCTTTCCGGCGAGGCCATCTTGCCGTTCTTCCGCACGTCCATGAGCCCGGCGGACAAATCGGGCGGCGGCGTTTTCGATCCGGTGACGGAAGCCGACCGCGCCGCCGAGGTAGCCTTGCGGCGGATGATCGAGGCGACATTCCCGAACCACGGGATCATCGGCGAGGAATTCGGCGCGACGCGCGCCGACGCCGAATATGTCTGGGTGCTCGATCCGATCGACGGCACGAAGAGCTTCATCTCCGGCCTGCCGATGTGGGGCACGCTCATTGGCCTCAACCATCACGGCCGGCCCTGCTACGGCATGATGCATCAGCCTTTCACGCGCGAGCGCTTCTTTGGCGACGGCGCGGCGGCGTTCTGGCGCGGCCCATCGCATCGGCCCGGCGAAGACGTGGAGGAGCGCAAGCTGAAGACGCGTCCCTGCGCGTCGCTCGCGCAGGCTACCCTCATGACGACGTCGCCGCGGCTCATCCAGGAAGAGCAGCGCGGGGCCTACTTCCAGGTCGAGGAAAAGGTGCGGCTCGTGCGCTATGGCGGCGATTGCTACGGCTATTGCGCGCTTGCCGCGGGACATGTCGAACTCGTCATCGAGGCCAACCTCAAACCGCAC
>JAFASC010000071.1 GCA_019244955.1 Methylobacteriaceae bacterium
GCTGAGCGCCGGTAAGTTTCGTATCCAACCGGTTGCTGGCCGAGACAGCTTGCTCGCGATCGGGAACCTGGTCCGCGAGACGATAGCGCGGCTGCAGGTGCGCGTAGACGATGCCGAGCACCACGACGACGGCGATACCGATGAGGCTGAAGAAGCCGGGACGGCTTACCATGCGCGCGGCGATCCAAGCGCAGAACCGGCGGAGGAGATCGACCCCGGTATCGCCGCCTCTAATTTTGACCGCAAACTTTGTAGTGTCGCGCAACAAAAGCACGCCGAGAAGCGGCAGGACCAGGAGAACCGTGGCAAGCGCAATCACCGTCGCAAGCAATCCCGCTTCACCGAAGGCGCGGATGAGATCGGATTGCGAGAACAGAAGTGCGATGAACGAGAGTCCCGCCGTCGCATGCGTCAGCACGCAGGCTGGACCCACGATGAACAGCACATTGCGGAAGGCGGTGTACTTATCTTCGCCGGAGATCAACCGGTCGCGCGCCGCGAAGGTCAGCTGCATCGAATCGGCGAAGCTGATCACCATGATCAGCGGCGTCATGACGTTCAGGAACATGTTGAGCCGGAAGTTGAACCAGCCGAACGTGCCGAGCGCGAGCAAGATGGCAATCAGCGGCGGTGCCGCCGCGATGATCATGAAGGAGACGCGGCGGAAGAACAGGATCGCGATCCCGCAGCCGGCGAAGAACCCGATGGCGTTGTAGAGGATGCGGTCGCGCTCGACGGCGTTGCGGATTTCGAGCTGCATGACGGGCACGCCAGAGAGCTCGCTCTTCAGGTCGGAGCCAGCGAGGTCCTGGTCCAACGTCTCGCGAATCTCGCCGACGACTTTGCGCAAGCCGTCGGTCGCAACGATTTCGGGCTTTAGCGAGAGCACGATCAGGGCGAGTTCCCCGTCGTCCGACAACAGCTTGCCGCGGATGATTTCGTTCGAACGAACCTTGGCGACGAGCCTGTCGTATTCGGCGCCTTGTGGCAGTTGGTCGGGGAAGACCGGCGCGGGCAGTTCGTTGCCTTCCGGTGGCTGGCGTGCCGAGAAAAGCGAGATCAGCCCACGCGTGCCCTCGATGAGCTGCAGGTCGGTGACCGCATCGCGCAGCTTCTCGATGTTCTGGCGCGCGAGCAGGTCCTTGGCTTCGACGACAACGAGCACATCGTATTCGGCAGACGGGAACCGGCGAACCGTCTCCTCGAACTGCCGGTATTCTGGCGTGTTCGAGCGGAAGAGCTGGCTCAGGGAATCGTCGACCTTGAGGCGCGTCACGCCGATACCGCCGAGCACCGCGAGCACGAGAAGAACAATCGCGGCGGCCGCCGGAAAGCGCAGCGAGACGAGGCCGAGCCGCTCGATGCCGAGCGCCAGCGATCGCGTTTGCTTTGCGGGTGAAGCCTGCATGTTCATCCGTTGCGGCCTACTCGGCATCCCGCGCGGTGTTGGTTGGCAGCTTGCGCCAGCACGGGTCCCAGTAGGGTTCGGGGCCGAAGCGCGCGGCCAGGAAATCGATCAGCAGCCGCAGCCTGAGAGGCGGCGTCCCAGCATGGCGCAGAACATATAGGCCGCGTTCGGGCAAGGCGAAATCGGTGAGGATCGGCTCGAGCGCACCGATTTCGAGCGCGGGGGAGAGGATGAAGCTCGGCAGGGCGGTGACGCCCAGCCCGGCGACCGCGGCATCGCGCAGGACCTCGCCATTGTCGGCGCGAAACGGTCCGCTTGGCTTGATCGCGAGCCAGCGCTCGCCCATTCGGAAACGCCATTGCTCGTCCGATCCGGGGCCGCTGTAAGTGAGGCAGCGATGTTGCAGGAGATCGCGCGGCGTCGCCGGGCGTCCATGGCGGGCGAGGTAGTCCGGGCTCGCGGCGACGAGGGCACGGATCGGCGAGAGCTTGCGGCCGATCAGGCCGGAATCCTTCAGGACGCCGATGCGCATCGCCGCATCGAATCCATCCTCGACGAGGTCGACGAAGCGGTCGCTCAGCGACACGTCGACGGTCATGCGCGAATATTGCCGGGCAAATTCGGCGAGTGCCGGCCCGAGATGCATGATCCCGAACGAGAGCGGCGCGGCCAGGCGCAGGGCGCCTGAGGGCTCGCGCTCGCCCTCCGCGACGACCGCCTCGGCCTCCTCGAGTTCGCCCAAGGCGCGCGCTGCCCGCTCGGCGAAGACGCGGCCGGCCTCGGTCGGGGTGAGTCCGCGCGTCGAGCGCACGAGGAGCTTCGCGCCGAGGCGCTTCTCCAGCGCCGCCACGCGGCGACTCACCATCGATTTTGAGATGCCCAGGCGCGCCGCCGCCTTGGTGAAGCTCTCAAACTCCACAACGCGCATGAAGGCGACGATCTCGTCGAAATCGCTCATATCGTTCACCGGCCAAACCCGGCGGACGCCATGCCGGCCGTTGCTGTTGCATATCAGTCAACAGTCATTTGCGCCAGGGAGGGCTTTCGCCGCTTGCCGGTAACCGCCAGATTGAGCGCAGAAAAGGAGCCACTCCATGCAACTCACCGGCCTACATCACGTCACCGCGGTGACCGCGGACGCGCCGCGCAATTACGCCTTCTACACGCAGACACTCGGCCTCCGGCTGGTGAAGAAGACCGTCAACCAGGACGACGTTTCCGCCTATCACCTGTTCTTCGCCGACGGGCTCGCCAGCCCCGGCTCCGATCTCACGTTCTTCGATTGGCCCGTTCCGCGCGAACGACGCGGCACCAACTCGATCGTGCGCACGAGCCTACGCGTTGGCGGGCAGAGTGCGCTTGCCTTTTGGGCGAAGCGCCTCCGCGAGCACGGCGTCACGAGCGGCGATATCGCCGAGCGCAACGGGCGTGCGGTGCTCGACTTCGAAGATTTCGAGGGCCAGCGCCTGTCGCTTGTCGATGATAGCGGGGCCGGCGACGCGCACCCCTGGGAGCGCAGTCCGGTGCCGGCGCAACATCAGATCCGCGGCCTTGGCCCGGTGACGCTCAGCGTTCCCGACCTGCCGCGCACCGACGCCGCGCTGACCGCAATCATGAACATGCGCGAAATCGGCGCATACGAAGAAAACGGCCGCGAGGTGCACGTCTATTTGATGGGCGAGGGCGGAGCCGCAGCGGAAGTGCATGTCATCGTCGAACCCAATCTGCCACCGGCGCGGCAGGGCGCTGGCGCGGTGCATCACGTCGCATTCCGCACGCCGGACGAGGCAAGCTACCAAGCCTGGAACGAGCGCCTGCAGGAATTGCGCGTGCCCTCGAGCGGGCCGGTCGATCGCTTTTATTTCAAGAGCCTGTATTTCCGCGAGCCGAACGGCATCCTGTTCGAGATCGCCACCGACGGGCCGGGCTTTGCGACCGACGAGCCGCTAGAGTCGCTCGGCGAGAAATTGTCGCTGCCGCCGTTCCTCGAAGGGCGTCGCGCGCAAATCGAGGCGGGACTAAAGCCGCTGCAGACGAAGCAAGAGGCCGCGGCATGAGCACCGATCTTACTTTCGTGCATCGCTTCCTCCCCGCGCAGGCGGCGGCGGACGCACCGACATTGCTTTTGCTGCACGGCACGGGCGGCGATGAGAGCGATCTCATCCCCCTCGGCCAGGCGCTCCTGCCGGGCGCGGCGTTGCTCAGCCCGCGCGGCCGGGTTCTCGAAAACGGCATGCCGCGCTTCTTTCGCCGCTTCGGCGAAGGCCGCTTCGATGAAGCGAACCTCAGGGAAGAAGCGTTGGCCCTCGCAAATTTCGTCGGTGCCGCCGCGCAAAATTACAAATTCGATGCGGCGCGCGTCGTCGCGCTCGGCTTCTCCAACGGCGCCAACATCGCCGCCGCTATGTTGCTCCTGCATCCGCAGGTGCTCGCCGGCGCGATCCTGCTGCGTCCTATGCTGCCGCTCATCCCCAGTGAGCTGCCGAATCTCGCCGGCAAACCTGTCCTCATCAGCGCCGGCCAGCACGACCCGATCGTGCCGGCGGCGAATACGTTGCATCTCGCAAATCTGTTGCAGAGTGCGGGCGCCGAGGTGACGCTGAAGCGCCAGCCGCTAGGGCATAATCTCGCGGAGCCCGATCTGCAGGCGAGCGCCTATTGGCTGCGCGAGCACTTCGCGCGCGCGACAAAGGAGAATGCCGCATGAGCTGGCTCACCGCAGACGACCCGCGCCCCGGCGACAAGCTTTCCTGCGAGGCGATCGAGACGATCATCGTGCCACGTGCGCGCGATCTCGGCGGCTTCGAAGTCCGCCGCGCGCTGCCCTCGGCAAAGCGGCAGATGATCGGGCCGTTCATCTTCTTCGATCAGATGGGCCCGGCGGAGTTCATCACCGGGCAGGGCATCGACGTGCGCCCGCACCCGCACATCAATCTCGCGACCGTCACCTATCTCTTCGAGGGCGAGATCATGCATCGCGATTCGCTGGGCACCGAGCAGCCGATCAAGCCGGGCGCGGTCAACTGGATGAGCGCGGGGCGGGGCATCGTGCATTCCGAGCGCACCGCGCCGGAGCGCAAGGCCAGGGGACAAAAGCTCTTCGGCATCCAGAGCTGGGTCGCGCTGCCGCGCGCCGCGGAAGAGAGCGCGCCGAGTTTTGCGCATCACGACGCCAGCGCGCTGCCGGTGATTAGCGATCACGGCAGAAACGTGCGGCTCATCGTCGGCAGCACCTTCGGCAAGACATCGCCGGTGAAAACGCAATCCGAGATGATCTATGCCGAGATCGCGCTTCAAGCCGATGCGTCGGTGCCGATCGACGCCGCGCACGAAGAGCGCGGGCTTTATCTCGTCTCCGGCAATGTCGAGATCGCCGGCGACCGCTTCGGGCCGGGGCAGCTCCTGGTTTTGCGTCCGGGCGATGCTATCACAGTGAAGGCCGCGACGCCGGCGCGCTTTCTCCTGCTCGGCGGCGCGCCGATGGATGGCCCGCGTTACATCTGGTGGAATTTTGTGTCGTCGCGGAGAGAGCGGATCGAGCAGGCCAAGGCCGAGTGGAAGACGGGCAAGTTCGATACCGTGCCGGGCGACGCGGAAGAATTCATCCCGCTGCCGGAGGAAGCGAAGGTGGCGAGCTATCCGTGAGCGCAGGACGCCGCAAATGAACGCGAGTGCCATTCCGAGCGAAGCGCCGCAATCCAGGAGCAAGCCTCAATGATCTCAGATTGTGTCCTTGGATTGGTTCGTCGCTTCACCTCCTCGCAATGGCGCCCTGTCAATCAAACACCAAATTCGCGTCCCTCGCCAGCCGCCAGCGCCCGCTCTCCTTGCGCAGGATGGTCAGCGTCCAGCCCGAGCGCTTCGTGGGCGCGCCACCGTCGGGCGTGATCGTCATGGCGAGATAATTGCGGATGT
>JAFASC010000078.1 GCA_019244955.1 Methylobacteriaceae bacterium
CTGACCGAAACCGCCGAGCAGATCGAGGCGGTTGGGACCCAGCTCGTCCTGCTCGAGCGCGATCCTTCAGACGCGGCGATGATCGCCAGCATCTTTCGTCTGGTCCACACGATAAAGGGTACCTGCGGGTTTCTCGGTCTGAACCGCCTGGGTCAGCTCGCCCATGCCGCCGAAACCCTGATCGGTCGCATCCGCGACGGCGCGACCCCCACACCGGATGCAGTCACGGTCATCCTCGCAGCCATCGATCGGATCAGGGCTGTTCTGGCGGAGCTTGAGCGCACCGCCCAAGAGCCGGACGGCGATGATAGTGACCTCGTCCAAGCCTTGGAATTACAAACCGCCGCCGTCGCAGTTCAGACGCCGCTGTTGGCGGCAAACGAGCTTCGCGCGCCGCAGCAACCCCCAAACGTGGAGCGCTCCGCACCGGCGGGCACTGGCGAGGAACCGGGCTTTCAGGTTCGTCGTCGTCCCGAGACGATCCGTGTCGCTGTCGGCGCCCTCGAGCGGATCATGCTGCTCGTCTCCGAGCTGGTTTTGACCCGCAACCAGCTCCTCGAACTTACGCGCAGGGAGAACGACGATCGGATCAAGGCGCCATTGCAGCGGCTCTCGGCCCTGACCTCCGATCTGCAAGACGCGGTCATGCGTGCTCGCATGCAGCCGGTCGGGCGTCTCTTCGGGAGCCTGCCCCGGCTTGTGCGCGAACTCGCTGCTGAGGTCGGCAAGAAAATCCACCTGGTCACGCAAGGTGCGGAGACGGAACTCGATCGCCAACTGATCGAGCTCATTCGTGATCCGTTGACGCATATGATCCGCAATTGCGCGGCGCACGGCATCGAAACCTCGGTCGAAAGACTTGCGAGCGGCAAGCCGGAAGCGGGCACCATTCGCATCACTGCTTCGCATGAGGCGGGGCAGATCACCATTAATGTCGTGGACGATGGTCGCGGTCTCGACATCCCGCGCATTCGGCAGAAAGCGATCACGCTTGGCCTGACCACCGAGGCAGATGTCGCCCGCATGAGCAATGACGATATCTGCCGGTTCATATTTGCCCCCGGCTTTTCGACGGCCGGCGCGGTCACTAGCCTGTCCGGCCGCGGCGTCGGAATGGATGTGGTGCGTGAAAACATCGAGGCGATCGGCGGTTCGATTTCGCTCTCTTCCACCCTCGGCCAGGGCACCTGCTTCTCGATCAAGATTCCTCTGACGCTTGCGATTGCGCCGGCACTCATCGTGCAAGCGGGGAATCATCGTTTCGCCCTCCCGCAGGTGAGTGTCGTCGAAGCGGTGGGCCTGGGCCCCGGCGCCCCTCATTACCTTGAGCAGATCCAAGGCGCCCAGGTCCTGCGCTTGCGTCAGGAGGTTCTGCCTGTCGCCGATCTCTGCGCACTCTTCGGTTTAGCAGATCAGGCGACCGAGTCGGACCAGCGTCTTGTCGTGGTCATGCGCGTCGGGGCATTGTCGTTCGGTATCCTGGTCAGCGCCGTCGCCGATGTTCAGGAGATCGTCGTCAAGCCGCTTGGCGCTTCCCTGGCACATCTGAAGGTTTTCTCCGGCCACACCATTCTCGGCGACGGCTCCGTCGTCCTGATCCTCGATCCGGCAGGGCTCGCGGGAAGTCTCGGGCTGCAGCGCACCAGCGATTTCAATGTCACGGCTCCCACTGATGCGACGGCGCCGGCGCTTGAAAGCACGCGGCTCATTCTGTTCCGCGCGGGTCCCGGACCGCTGAAAGCGCTGCCGCTGTCGCTTGTCTCCCGCATCGAAAGCGTCGCGAGCGAACGCCTGATGCAGTCGGACGGCACGCTGATCACGATGCACCAGGGACGGTTGGTGCCGGTCATTCCAGCCTCTCCGGATATAGTGCGCACGACAGGCCTTCATCCCGTTCTGGTGATCTCGCTTGGCGGGGAATCAATGGGCCTGCTAGTCGATGAAATCGCCGATATTATCGAAGAGCCGCTCGACATTCAGATCGTCGGCGCCGCTGACGAGATCATCGGCACTGCGGAAATCCACGGCAGTGCCGTCGACATTCTCGACATCATGCATTTCGTCCGCCACGCACGACCAAATGCCCAGTTCAGGGGCGCCACACGGCGCTTCAAGGTTCTGCTCGTCGACGACAAACTGTTCTTCCGCGACATGCTTGCTCCCGTCCTGACTTCGGGCGGTTATGAGGTGAGCGTGTGCGCCTCGGCCTCGGAGGCGCTCGCAATCCTGCAGCGGGGCGTCGGCTTCGACGCAATTGTAACTGACACAGACATGCCGGACATGGACGGCTACCATTTGGCTCAGGCCGTGCATGAACAACCCCGGTGCGGCGACCTGCCCATCATCGCGCTTGCCGCCCATCCGAGTGCACCGGTCCTTGCAGCCGCACGCGCATCGGGGATTTGCGCCGTCGCCGGCAAGTTCGACCGGCGTGCGCTTCTCGACGCCCTGCGCGCTTGCTTGAACTGCGAAGACCTCGCGAACACCGAACTGGAACGGCGCTTCCTAACGGAGAAAGCCGCGTGAGCCCGCTTGGCCTTACACTCACCGAGGGACCGAAGCCCCTCTCCGGCGCCTCGATCGATCGGCGCTGTTTCACGGTCATGGATGGCAACGAGATGTTCGGGCTGCCCGTGCAAAGCGTGCAGACGATCTTCAGGATCGAAGGCGTGACGTCCGTTCCACTCGGTCCGCGGGATGTCGAAGGTCTAGTTAATTTGCGCGGCCGGATTGTGACTGCCGTATCGCTAAAGCGCAGGCTGGCGAAGGCCTCATCGGACTGCGCCCGCGGCGCGCTGGCGATCGGCATCGAACATCGCGGTGAGAACTTCGCGTTGATCGTCGACGAGGTCGGCGACGTCATCCCCTGCGAGGAGAGTGCGGAAATTGCGCCCCCTCCGCATATTCATCCGACCCGTGCGCGCCTCATCAAGGCTTATTACCGACTCGATTCGGGCATCCTGCCGATGCTCGACATGAATGCGGTCTTCGACTTCGCGGAACGCGATCGCACCGGCGGCTCGGCGCCTCACAACAGAGCGATTATGAGGAGTGATCAATGACCCAAGTGCTTGTCGTCGACGATTCGGCGGTCATCCGCAAAGTCGCCAGGCGGATTCTCGAAGGCCTGCAATTCGAAACGTCGGAAGCGGAAGACGGCAAGGTTGCTCTTGACGCCTGCGCCGCCTCGATGCCTGACGCGATCCTGCTCGATTGGAATATGCCGGTCATGGACGGCTTCGAGTTCCTGCGTGAATTGCGCCGGATGCCGGAGGGCGCGAAGCCCAAAGTGGTATTCTGCACCACCGAAAACGACGTCGCTCATATCGCTCGCGCGATGCACGCGGGCGCGGACGAATACATTATGAAGCCGTTCGATAAACAGATCGTGCAATCGAAATTCGAAGAAATCGGGCTGGCCTGACACCCGGCAAAGTTGGTCGATCCGCCTTCCTGTTCCAGTAACCGTGAAGCGCATAGATGAGTGGAATGCACGATGAGGGGCCGAACGCGGCCAACCCGGCGGCGACCAAGCCGCGCGGCCTCACGACACCGCGCGTCCTTGCGATCGGCGCTTCGACTGGCGGACCACAGGCGCTGAGCCTGCTCCTCGGCAAACTATCGCCGCACCTCGACAACGTGCCCGTTCTCATCGTCCTGCACATGCCGCCCGACTTCACCGATGTGGTGAGCGGCCACATCCAGCGCGCGACCGGCCGAGTCACGCGAGCGGCCCGCAACGGCGAGAAAATACGCCCGGGCGAAATTTATTTCGCCCCCGGCAATCGTCATCTGAAGGTGGCGAGGCTCGAGAGGACGCCGATTCTGCTCCACTGCGATTCTCCTCCCGAGAACTTCTGCCGCCCGGCTGTAAACGTCCTCTTTCGCTCGGTCGCGCAGGTCTATGGCCCAAGCGCTTTAGGCATCGTGCTCACCGGAATGGGCATAGATGGCCTGGAAGGCGCACGGGTGATGGTGGAAGCCGGCGGCGCAATCATAGCACAAGACAAAGCGTCAAGCGTGGTCTGGGGCATGCCCGGCGCGATCGCGCAAGAAGGTCTCGCCTCGGCAATTCTTCCGATCGAGACAATAGCGGTTCATGTGGCCGCATTGCTGCGCAAGCGTACCGCAGGAGTTGCCGCGTGACTTCAACCTTTGAATCTTTGCGGCAATTCCTCTACGAGCATTCCGGTCTCGCCCTTGAAGGTGACAAGCTGTATCTCGTAGAAAGCCGGCTTCTACCGATCGCGCGTGAGGCGGGACTGCCTGATCTCGCCGCTTTGCTAAAGCGCCTGCAGGCCGGCGATCGCGATCTCGGACAATCGGTCGTCGATGCCATGACGACTAACGAGACATTCTTCTTCCGCGACCGCGCACCCTTCGAGAAGTTTCGGACCGTCATGCTGCCGAATCTTCTTGCCGCCCGGGCGGCGGAGCGGCGGCTGCGCATTTGGTGCGCCGCGTGCTCGACAGGCCAGGAGCCCTATTCGCTCGCCATGCTGCTCGACGATGAAGCGCGACGGCTCACCGGCTGGCATGTGGAGATTCTGGCGACGGACTTGTCGCGCCGCGCGATCGAAAGTGCGCGCCAAGGCCTCTACAGCCAATTCGAGGTGCAGCGTGGCCTTCCGATCACCATGCTGCTGCGCTATTTCCAGCGCGCCGGCGAAAGATGGCAGATCAACGAATTCCTGCGCTCCCGGATCAATTTCCGCGAGTTCAATCTAATGTCGGACTTCCGTTCGCTCGGCACATTCGACGCGATCTTCTGCCGCAATGTGCTGCTCTATTTTGACGTGGCGACAAAGCGCGACATTCTGGCGCGTCTTGCCCGCGCGCTGGCGCCCGACGGATTCCTGGTGATGGGGTCGGCGGAGACAGTAATTGGCCTCTCGCAGGCGTTCATTCCCCACCAGGAGCACCCTACGCTCTTCGTCCACAAAGCGACGCAGCGCCAGCGGCCGGAACTGATGCTGGTCGCAAATTAGCCCCGCTACTTTTGAAGTAGTCCAATATAAAAATTAGCCTGTTGCAGGGGCTCGCGCCAGGTTGTATGCGAGCCGCCGAGTATCGACGCGGCGTGATGGCCTGCGAGAGAGACCTCCGCCGGAAGAACATGATCGTCTGCTCCTGTAACGTCCTCTCGGATAGCGATGTGCGCAACTGCCTTAACCCGGGGCCTGGCTGCCCGCGCACCCCGGCGCAGGTCTATCAGTGTCTCGGCTGCAGCCCGGATTGCGGACGCTGCGCCCGCACGCTGCGCTCGATCATCTCCGACGCGCTTGGCGCCGCCGAACAGGCCGCTTCCTGCCAGCACGGCTGTTGCTCGGCGAGCCATATGGTCGAAGCGCTCGAGGCCGCGATCGGCGCCTAAACGCCCGCCGCCCGGCTTGCCTAAGCCGAAGCTCTCCCACATACATTTGCCCCCACGATCAAGCCGACCGGAGGAGCAGGCATGCGCGGAGACGCAAAGGTCATTGAATATCTCAATCGCGGGCTGCGCAGCGAACTCACAGCGGTAAATCAATATTGGCTGCATTACCGTATTCTCGATAATTGGGGTTACAAGGACCTCGCCAAAAAATGGCGCGAGGAATCGATCGAGGAAATGCAGCACGCTGATCGCTTCGTCGATCGCATTCTCTTCCTCGATGGATTTCCCAACATGCAAGTGCTCGATCCCTTGCGGATCGGCCAGAACATCGAAGAAATTTTGAGCTGCGATCTTGCCGCCGAAGTCGAGGCGCGCGGGCTTTATCTTGAGGCGGCGGCTTATTGCGATTCGATCAATGACCGGGTGACGAAGCTTCTCTTCGAAGAGCTTGCGACCGACGAGGAAGGCCACATCGATTTCCTTGAGACGCAGCAGGAGCTCGTGAAGCAGCTCGGCGTGCAGCTCTACGCCCAGCACCATATCGGCGAACTCGACAGCCCCAATCCCGGGTCGGTGTAACGGTCTCGGCGTTTGCTAGACTCCGTTGTGATCGCCGGCGCCGGCCAGGCGGGGTTCCAGACCGCCGCCTCGCTGCGCCAGGACGGTTTTGCCGGGCGCATCGTGATGGTCGGAGACGAGCCGGGCTTACCCTACCAGCGCCCGCCTTTGTCGAAGGCCTACCTCATGGGCAAGACGACGGCCGAGGCGCTGACGTTCCGTCCGGAGAAATTCTTCGTAGATAATCGTATTGAGATCGTTGCGCAGACGCGCGTCACCGCAATCGACCGCACCAACAAACGCGTGGCGTTGTCGAGCGGCGAGACGCTCGATTACGATCACCTCGTCTTGGCGCTCGGCGCGCATAACCGCGCGCTGCCGATCCGCGGCGCCGCCTTGGAAGGCGTCTTCGGCCTGCGCACGCTCGCCGACGCGGATGCGATCGGCGCGATGCTCGCCGATGCGCACGAGGTCGTCGTCGCCGGTGCCGGCTTCATCGGGCTCGAGTTCGGGGCAGTGGCGAGCGCGCTAGGCAAGTCTGTGCACGTTCTCGAGCTTGCCGACCGGACCATGGCGCGCGCCATCTCGCCGGCAATGTCGCAGCTCTTCGCCGCCGCGCATGCATCGTGGGGCGTGAACATCGATTTCGGTCAGGGCCTCGCCGCGCTCGCGGGTGAACGCGGCCGCGTCTGCGCGGTCGAGACGACGGACGGACGCAAGCGCCCCGCCGATGTTGTCGTGGTCGGGATCGGCGTGCTGCCCAATGCGGCAATCGCGGCAGAGGCGGGGCTCGACATCGACAACGGCATCAAGGTCGATGCCGAGTTGCTCACCTCCGATCCGACGATCTCCGCGATCGGCGATTGCGCCTCCTTCCCGAGTCCTTATACCGGCTCACATATCAGGCTCGAATCGGTACAGAATGCCGCCGATCAGGGCCGTGCCGTCGCGGCGCGGCTCATGGGCAGGGCCGCGCCTTACGGGGCGGTGCCGTGGTTCTGGAGCGACCAGCGCGACCTCAAACTGCAGATCGCGGGACTGTCGATCGGCGCCGACACGACGATTGTCGTCGGAAATCGCGACGAGCGGCGCCTGTCGGTGCTCTGCTTCAGAGGCGACAAGCTGCTCGCCGTCGAATCGGTCAATCGCGGCGCCGATCATGTCGCCGCGCGCAAGATGTTCGCACGCGGCACGCCCCCGCTAACGCCTGCAGAGGCGAGCAGACCGGATTTCGATCTGAAAGCATGGGAAGCAGCAACTCGCTGATTAACCATTGCAGTTACCGCAGGCCTGATCTGACCGTTCGAATTCTAAAGAATTGATTCAGATTTCAGCCGCTAAGTGGCGCCCTGTCGTTCTCGGGTGCGTCCATGTCCCGGCTGAAACTGCCGTCGCCGTCAACCAGCTTCATGCTTGTCCTCACCGCAATATCGATGTTCACGCTCGGGCGCGCCCCCGGACCGCCGCGGCTCAGAATTCGCGACCTTGAAATTCAGATGAGCCTCAACGTTCAGCACATCGACACCGACGCGTAGCTAAACCCGCATGACCTTGCCCTTGGCGGCTGCAAGCGCTTCCGGCCGCAATTCACAGCACAACAGCCGCTCGGGATCGACCGGACCCGGCATGATCAGCTGCCCCTGCGGCACCGCACGGAATCCGACGCGGGCATAGTAGGGCGCGTCCCCGACAAGCAGCACTAGGCCGTGACCGGCCGTGCGTGCTGCATCAAGCGATTTCATCACCAATGCCTCGCCCAGTCCGCGCGAGCGGAACGCCGGCTCGACCGTCAATGGACCAAGCAGAAGCGCCGGCTCGCCTCCGCACAAAATCGGCGTCATCCGGTTGGCGCCCACGACCAGCGTGCCGATCCGCGCAACAAAAGACAGGTTCCAGTCGGGCTCGACACCCTCTCGCAAACGATAGGCGCTTTTGGCGAACCTTCCGGGCCCGAACGCGCGCGCATCCAGGCGGCCGATCGCAATAAGATCGTCGGGCGTGAGCGGCGCGAAGTCGAACGGAATATCTGCCATGGCTCAGAGCGGGCGCGGAGGGCGCGCCTCTAACATGAGGCAGAGGGCAGAGCAAAGCTCACCAGATCGCCGAGACCGGAGCGCCGTTCACGTATTCCCCGAGGCGCGCGCGTGTCGCGCGTGTCGTTTGCTTGGGCAGATCGTCGAGCGGAAAGAATCGCGCCTCCGCAATCTCGCGATCCGGCTTTTTCGCCGAAATCTGCTCGAACGAGGGCACTTCGAACAGCACGACATGATCGCTGCGCCCGCGCGAATTGAAGTAGATGCCGATAAGACGCGGCGCTCCGATGATCCTGATATTGGTCTCCTCGACAAGCTCGCGGGCCAACGCCTCGCCGACGCTCTCGCGTGGATCGACTGCACCGCCCGGCAGGTACCAGCCCGGCACATAAGTGTGGCGCACGAGCAGCACCCGGCCTTCTGCGTCGCGCACAATGCCGCGCACGCCGAGGGTCACCGGCCGGCTGATCCGGTTGATCCATCCGCCGAGCCGAGACACGGCTCGCGTCCGGAAGCTTACCGGGCGAGCTGTTGGCACAGCTTGACGCCCCAGTGCCTGCGCCCCAGGGAATTCAGGTGACTTTGCTCCTCGCGCATCTCTCCGACGCCCATATCGGTCCCCTCCCCCGCCCCCATCGGCGCGAGCTCCTCGGCAAGCGGATTACCGGTTACATGAATTGGCAGCGCGGGCGATCGCTCACGCACAGTATGGACGTTCTGGCCGCGATCGTCGCCGACATTCATGCGCAAAAACCCGATCATATCGCGATGACCGGGGATATCCTCAATATCGGGCTCAAGGCGGAATTTCCCTTCGCTGCCGCTTGGCTGGAGACCCTTGGGCCGCCGGATAAGGTGAGCTTCGTCCCCGGCAATCACGATGCCTATACGCGCGGGTCGATGCCGCATGTCGCGAGCACCTTCGCGAAATGGACGACGAGCGACGCAACTGGCGAGAGCGGCTTCCCGTATCTGCGGATGCGCAACGGCATCGCGCTGATCGGCCTGTCATCCGGCGTACCGACCGCTCCCTTTCTCGCCTCCGGCCGACTTGGCTCGAAACAGCGCGGACGTCTCGACGCGCTCCTTGCCGATCTCGCACGGCAGAACATGGCGCGCGTCATCATGGTGCATCATCCGCCGAACCGTGGCGGGGGCGGCGCCGGCCGCAGCCTGACCGATCGCCGTGAATTCGAGGAGATCGTCTCGCGGCGCGGCGCGCACCTCGTCGTCCACGGGCACAATCACCGCATGACCATCAGCTATATCGAACGCAACAACGCGCGTATCCCCGTCGTCGGCGTGCAATCGGCGTCCGCGAGCGGCGGCACGCGCATGCATCGGGCGGGCTACAATCTGTTTCGGATCGAGCCTGAGAAAGGCGGTGTGAAGATCACCGCGCGGGCGCGCGGATTGTCGCCGGTGACCAACACGATGGAGGACTTGGGAGAATATAGGCTGTGAGCGATCGAGAACTCATCTGATTCAGGAGTTCTGAATGGGGTCGGCACGCATGGCTTCGAGCACTGTAACGATTTCCGTCACCAAATCAGGGATGGTCCGCACGCCATCAAGCCGCAAGACCGGGCAGGACAACGTGGCCAGCCATTCCTCATGGTCCGCGCGGTTGCGGCTCGCGCGGCGTCCTTGATCGTACTCTGAAGCCCAGGCGATGAATTCTTCCGTCGCCTCATGCCTCCAGGCGCCCGGAACCAGGGCATCCGCTCCAAAGCGACGCGTCTCCCGCTCACGAAGCCGGTGCACCCTGAACTCCGCCGGCACAATCAGGAAGACGACAAGATCCAACAGAGGCACGAGCGGATCGCCCCAGCCGGTGAGCGAGCCGCTGAGAACCCACTCGGGGCTTGGCAGGAACACCTCTCGCATCAGGCGGAGACGATCCGCAACGTCGCGCTTTCGCTGGAAGGAGGGCGTCGTCGGCGCCCAGAAATAATCGTCGGTGTCGTGGTGAGGCACTGCGAGCGCGTCAGCTAGGGCTCGGCCAAGCGTCGTGGTGCCCGTGCCTGACGCTCCTGTGATGTGGACGCGACGAGATTGCATAGTGCGAGGTGGGACTTCGCCGATCTAATCCGCCATCCCCATGACCTGAAACATATGCGCGAGCTCCTCTGACATTGGGATGTTCAGCCGCTCGCCGGTCGGCAGCCGCTTCAAAAACCATTTTTCATAAAGCCAGCGCAATTCGCGCGCTTCGGCCAGTCGCGCAAACGTCTTCTGCACGAGTGTGGACAAAGCCGGATCGTTCTTGCGGAACATGATGCCGTAGGGCTCATACGAGAGGTTTTCGGGCAGCACAGTATAGTCACTGCCTTTCGGTCCTTCGGCGGCGATCAGGCCATAAAGGAGCACATCGTCGAGCGCCAACGCGTCGGCCTTGCCTTCTTTGACCAAGGAGAAGGATTCGGCGTGGTCACGGCCGATGACGATCTCCGCCGGGATCTTGAGCTGATCGAAGACGCGGCGGATCGCGTCCGCATTGGTCGTGCCAGCCGTTACCGCGACCTTCTTGCCGCGCAGATCGCGGTACGAGCGGATCGGCGAAGCCTTGCGCACGAGCAGTTTCGTCGCGCTGACGTAATAAGTCGGTGAGAAGTCGACGACCTTGCGCCGCTCGAGATTGTCGGTGGTCGATCCGCATTCGAGATCGATCGCGCCCGATGTAACCGCCTCGAACCGGTTTGCCGACGTCACTGGCTTGTAATCGATGTTGAGATCATCGCGGCCGAGCTCATGCGCCATATCGTCAACGATCTCCTGGCAAAGATCGATCGCGTAGCCGATCGGCTGTTTGAGCTGATTGAGATAGGAGAAGGGCAGCGAACTTTCGCGATAGCCGATCGTCACCGTGCCGGAATCGTCGGCTTTTTTCAGCGTGCCTGTAAGTTCACCTTCGGCCCGTGCCAACGCGGCGCCGAAGACCATTGCCGCAAGAGCGGCCGTGAGCGCCCGCAGCCGCGCCCGCATCGGATTTACTCCGCCGGGACTGGCGTGACGCCGATCCCCTTGTCGAGACTCTGATCTTCCAGCGTCAGCTGGCCTTCCCATTTGGCCACCGCCGCCGTCGCGATGCTGTTGCCGAGCACATTCGTCGCCGAGCGGCCCATGTCGAGGAACTGGTCGATACCGATGATGAGCAACAACCCGGCTTCGGGAATGTTGAACGTCGACAGCGTCGCCGAGATGACGACGAGTGAGGCGCGCGGCACGCCCGCCATGCCCTTCGACGTCACCATAAGAAGGAGGAGCATTGTGAACTGCTGGCCGAGCGTCAGAGGAATGTTGTAGGCCTGCGCGATGAAGATTGCCGCAAACGTGCAATACATCATCGAGCCGTCGAGGTTGAACGAATAGCCCATTGGCAGGACGAAACTTGTGATGCGGTTCGGCACGCCGAACACTTCGAGCTGACGCAGCGTCTTCGGATACGCGGCTTCACTCGATGCCGTCGAGAACGCGAGCAAGAACGGCTCTTTGATCAGGCTGAGCATGCGGGTCATCTGCCTGCCCATGAGCGCGTAGCCGGCGAGTGCCAGCACGCACCAGAGGATCGCCAGGCTGAGGTAGAACTCCAGCATGAACTTGCCGTAAGTGATCAGCACACCAAGGCCTTGCGTGGTGATGATCGCTGCCATCGCCGCAAAGACGGCGAGCGGCGCGAAGTTCATGATATAGCCGGTGACGCGCAGCATCACGTCGGCGACCTGCTCGAAACCTTCGGCGAGAAGCTTGCCCTTGGGACCAAGCGAGGCGAGCGCGACGCCGAAGAAGATTGAGAACACGACAATCTGCAGAATCTCGTTATTCGCCATCGCCTCGATCGCGCTCTTCGGCACCAGATGGGTGACGAATTCCTTCAGCGACAGCGACGCCGCTTTGAGATTTGTCGATGCGCCAGCGTCCGGCAGCGGCAGATTGAGGTCGTCCCCCGGCCGCAGCAGGCTGACCATGATCAGGCCGATGAGCAGCGACACGAAGGACGCGCCCACGAACCAAAGCAGCGCCTTGCCACCGATGCGGCCGACCGAGGCGGTGTCGCCCATATGCGCGATGCCAACCACCAGCGTCGAGAAGACGAGCGGCGCGATGATCATCTTGATGAGGCGCAAAAAGAGGTCGGTGATGAGGCCGATATAACCGGCGATTGCCTTGTCGGTCTGCGGATCGGGCCAGGTGATGCTGCAGAGATAGCCGACGATGATGCCGAGGACCATGCCGATGAGGATGAAGGTCGTCAGTCTGGATCGCATGATGCCGCCCCCGCAAAATGGCTGCCCTGCTCAGACGGGGAGCAGGATGCGTGCCACTCGAAAGCCACGCTAATCCCCTTTGCGGGTGCTGTCACGCAGCCGCGACCAGTGTCTCAGCCGGCGATCTGTAGCTTGTAGATGTACCAAGCCGCCGCCGCGATCAGGGCAAAGAGCATCGCCACCCCGAGAAGATCGACGAGGAAGACGAAGGCCCGCACGAAGAACCGGCGTCGAGGGCGCGCGGGAGTGGAATTCGCAGGCGCGCCGAATCCGTAAGCGGCAGCCCCGCTCGGTTCATCGTACCGTGCCGGCGTGGCGTCCGCGGCTAGTGCCCGCTCGCGCTCGATCAGGCGCTGTGCGATGTAGTTCGTCACCGCCTCGACCATTTTGTCGATCTGCTCGGTCTCGCAAAGTGTAATGCGCCCGTGCCGCGTATCTTGCAGAAACCGATAGAGTCGGCGGTCGCGGCCCATTTCGACAAACCCGATCATATCAATGAACAAGCGCGGGTGCTCGGAAGGGACGAGCGCGACATCGAAGAGATCGCAATGCCTTGGCACTTGCGCGAGCACGGGCGCGAGCTGGTCCTGCAGCATTTCAAGCCGCGCCACCCCGGCACCGCGCAATTCAGAGATCACGTCGGAACGCTCGGCACTCTCAATGCGGGCCTTGCGAAGCGCGCTTTTCAAGTCGCCGACAGGCCGCGAGGCGGCATCCGGTATGTCGACGTGCGGATGAGGAAATTCATCGCGCACGGCAGCACGCTCAGCGTCGTCCACGACAAAACTCCGCTTCGACAACGCGTCCGCCGCCCTAAACCCAGGCTGAACATAAACAAAGTCGGCAAACTGGCAAAGCGAAGCTTAGCTGCCGCGCAGCCTTCGCACCGTCATTTCCACGATGTTTTCCGTACCCTGCTGCAGGACGGCAGCGGGGTCGCAGGCTTTGGACGCGGCAAGATGGCCGGAGACGGCCAGCATGGCAACGCCGTGCGAATACGCCCAGATCTGAAAGGCGAGATCGCGCGCGGCACTCTCTGGCGCGCCATAGCTGCGTAAGATTGCGACTGACGCGCGCCGCAAGCTGTCCAAGGCAGCGTCCGCGGCGGCTCCCGGGGCAGGCGCGGCAAGCGTCTGCACATTGCCGAACATGGCGGCGTAGAGTCCAGGCTCTTCCTGGGCAAATGCCAGATAGGCCGCCCCCATTCGGCGAAACGCTTCGAGGATCGTTGGACGCCCCTCGTCCCAGGCTCGCGCGAGCCGCTCGCCAAACAATTGGAAGCCGCGGCTTGCGAGCTCGCCCATGAGCTCGTTGCGGTCGCTGAAATGGCGATACGGCGCAGCTGCGGTGACCCCGACGCGCTTGGCGGCCTCGGCGAGGGTGAATCCTGCTGTGCCGCGCTCCGCAACCAAGCTGCGCGCGGCTTCGATCAGTGCATCGCGCAGGCGCCCGTGATGATAGCCGCGGCGCTCGCCGCCGAAGAAATGTTGCTTCGGATCCATTGCCCAACCCTAGAACGGACACTGCTCGATTGGGAAGCAAGCCCGGATCGGCCGATTCGCTCAGCGGGACAAGTTTGCACGGAACTTGCGACTGCGTCGCCGTGCGCGCGTACGAGAGGGTAGATTCCGGCTCCTTGCCTTATCGGAGTGCGAAATGACCAAAACTTTGGACTATCTTGCTGTGCTCGCGGCACTTGCGATCATCGGCGCGGTGTGCGTCGGAATGCGTTGAGAGACCCGCGTAAACCTCGTTCCTGAACAAAATAAAGGCAGCTCCTCTTGGCGAATACGGTGGTTTGCCACCATATTCGCCTCGTCCGCGCGATCCCGCGCGGGTGAGGAGGACGTAATGTCCAGGAAGTTTTTCGTCGCGGCAGCCGCTATCCTGCTCGCCGCTACGCTCAGCGTCGGCGACACCTATGCTCGCGCCGGTGGCGGCGGTTCATTCGGCAGCCGCGGCTCGCGCAGTTTCTCGATGCCGTCTGCGACGCCGACGGCGCCCCGAGTGTCGCCCTTTGAGCGGGCGCCCGGCGCCTCCACGCTGAATCCCGGGTTGCAACGGCCGGGCTTCAACCGCTCCGGCGGGTTCTTCGGCGGCGGCTTCGGCCGCGGCTTTTTGGGAGGGCTTGTCGGCGCCGGCCTCCTTGGGTTGCTGTTCGGCCACGGCCTGTTCGGCGGGTTCAGCGGCATCTTCTCGATGCTGGGCCTCCTGCTGCAGATCGGGTTAATCGTCCTCCTGGTGCGCCTGGCCTTCGGCTTCTTCCGCAACCGGCAGCGGCCCGCGTTCGCGGGTGCGCCCTTCGGCGGCCCTCCCGGGCCGGATTATGTCGGTAGCTACCGCACCGCTTCCGGCCCGCTCGGGGGCAGCCCCCTCGGGGGAGCGCCGCTCAGCGGCGGCTACGCTGCGGCTCCGGCGACAGCCCCCATCGAGATCGCGAAGGCCGACTACGATGCGTTCGAGTCGCGCCTCACCGAAATCCAGGATGCCTATGGGCGCGGCGACCTCACCACGCTTCGGCGGCTGACGACGCCGGAGATGGCCGAGGAATTCGCTCGGGAAATCGCCGCTAACACGCAACGCGGCGTGGTGGACAAGGTGTCCGGCGCCCGTCTTATCCAGGGTGATCTGTCCGAGGCCTGGCGCGAGCCGGACGCGGAATACGCAACGGTCGCAATGCGCTACTCAGTCCTGAATCCGATCGTGGATCAAGCAACGGGTCGGGTCGTCTCAGGCAGCTCGAGCGTGCCTGAGGAGGTGACGGAGGTGTGGACGTTCCAGCGGCCCGCGGGCGGGACAGCCCAGGATTGGCTGCTTTCGGCAATCCAGCAAACGCACTGATTTTCCACCAAGAACTTCGGAAAGCGGGCGGCAACGCCCGCTTTTTTACGTGTGGTGTGCCGTTCCGCACATGGACAAATCCAAGATGTGAATGTATTTTACATTCACATGGGCGCTACCGAAGAGGCGCTGATGCAATCCTGGAGCTCACCTATGAGTGCCTACACGAATACCGTCGACAACGGCCCCTGGAATCAGCAGCAGGGCTACCGTCGATGCAGCCGCTGGCATCCCCTGGAGCTGGCGGCAATGATCGGCGGCTTCATTGTGTTCTGGCCGGTCGGTCTCGCCATCCTCGCCCTAAAAATCGCGCAGAAGCGGGAAGGTTATCCCGGCGACCTGTTCTCCTACGGCAGGGATAAGGCTTCGGCGAAGTGGCAAGCCTGGAACGCCTCGCAGCAAACCTGGTGCGGCAGCTGGTCGGGCTCCTGGCAGAGCCGTCACTCGGGCATCCGGGGGACCGGCAATAGCGCCTTCGACGATTGGCGCAACGCCGAGCTTGCCCGGCTCGAGGAGGAGCGCCGCAAGCTGGTACAGGCCGAGCGCGAATTCTCCGAATATCTCGACCGCCTGCGCCGTGCCCGCGATCGCGAAGAATTCGACCGCTTCATGAACGAGCGCCGTAACGCACAGAGCGGCGAAGGTACACCCGGCCCCTCCCCCTCCGCGTAACCCTGGCGGATGGGTCTCGCACCACTCCTGGGAGCGCCGGCAATCGTGCAGCTGCATATTGCCGGCGCTCTCGCTGCTGTGGGGCTCGGAGGCGCGGTCCTCTTCTTGCGCAAAGGAACGCGCATCCACCGCCGCATCGGCTGGTCTTGGGTCAGCGCGATGTTCATAGTGGCGGTCACCTCGTTTTGGATCACCGGGATTAGACCGGGCCAATTCAGCCCCATCCATCTTCTCTCGATACTGACGCTCTTGACGCTTCCATTCGCGATATGGGCGCGGCGCGCTGGGCGTATCGGCTCGCATCGCGCAGCAATGATCAGCCTCTATGTTTCGCTTGTAGCGGCAGGCGCTTTCACGCTGCTGCCGAACCGTCTTCTGGGCCACGCAGTATTCGGCGGCTGAGCATCGAAGTTTTTAGTAGTAGCGCGGGATCGGTCCGCGCTGCGGCGTCACCCGCTCGCCAAGGTCGAGGACGACCTCATCGATATAGCACCAACCCCAGCCCTCCGGTGGATCGTAGCCTTCGATGATCGGATGTCCCGTCGCATGAAAATGCTTTGTCGCATGCCGGTTCGGTGAATCGTCGCAGCAACCGACATGGCCGCAAGTCCGGCACAAGCGCAGATGCACCCAGATCGAACCGGTTTTCAAACATTCTTCGCAACCGAGCGCACTCGGCCTGACGTCGCGAATTCCGGCGGCATGAATACATTCATATACCATCGCTAGCTCCGGCGCGCGGCGGCGTCGCAGCGTCTCCGTCTTGCGCGAGGTAAGCATGAATTGCCGCGACCACCTGCGCGCCCTCGCCGACCGCGGCGGCCACCCGTTTCACCGAACCTGAGCGCACGTCGCCGATCGCGAACACTCCGGCGCGACTGGTCTCCAACGCGTGGTGGCCCTGGCCGACATCTCTTCCGGTGCGAATGAAGCCCTTCGCGTCCAGTGCAACATCGCATTGTGCCAACCAATCGGTATTCGGGTCCGCACCAATGAACAAGAACAAATGCCTGATCGGACGCGTTGTCTCTTCGCCGCTGATGCGGTTGCGCCAGCGCATCTCTTGCAGATTGCCTTCGCGTCCTTCGAGAGCGATCACTTCGGTCTCGCTCAGCACCTCGATATTCGGCTGCGCCCTGATGCGTTCGCAAAGATAGCGCGACATCGTCGCCTGGATGGTTTTGCCGCGCGCGAGCATCCAGACCTTTTTAACGTTGGCGGCCAGATAGACCGCTGCTTGCCCCGCCGAATTTCCCCCTCCGACCAGCGCGACCTCTTGCCCTGCGCACAACCGCGCCTCGATCGGCGAGGCCCAATAATGCACGCAGGAGCCTTCGAATTCTGCGAGATTGGCGACGTCGAGGCGGCGATAACGCGCGCCGCTCGCCACTACTACCGTGCGTGCTTGCAGCCGTTCGTCCTCGCCCACGTCGAGAGCATAATGCCTTTCATGTTCGCCGGCAGAGTTCGCCAGGCGTTTGGCTTCGTCTGGTATCACCAACTCGGCGCCGAACTTTTGCGCCTGATTGTAGGCGCGTGCCATCAAGGCCATTCCCGAAATGCCCGTGGGGAAGCCGAGATAGTTCTCGATGCGCGAGGAGGCGCCGGCCTGACCGCCGAAGGCGCGGCGATCGAGCACGATGACCGACAGGCCTTCCGAGGCGGCGTAAACCGCCGCCGCGAGTCCTGCCGGTCCGGCGCCCACGATTGCCACATCGTAGCGTTTCCTCGCATCTATTGGCCGCAGCAAGCCGATGCAGCGCGCCAATTCATTGTCGCCGGGATTGCGCAGCAATTTGCCGTTCGGGCAAAGCACGATCGGCAGGTGATGCGGGTCGACGTGAAAGCGCGACACCAGTGTCGTCGCGCAGGAATCGGTCGCTGAATCGAGGGTGCGATGCGGTTGGCCGTTGCGCCGCAGAAAATTCTGCAGGCGCAGTACATCAGGATGATCGCTCGGTCCGATAATGATCGGGCCGCTTGCCGCCGTTTCGAGCAGACCGACACGACGCAGGATCAGGGCACGCATGATGCGCTCGCCGAGATTGGCTTCCTGCACCATCAGGTCGCGCAGCCGCTCGGAGGCAATCACAAGCGCGTCGACTGGCTCGCGGGCCTCGATGTCGACAAGGGAGGGCCGCGCCGAAAGCTGGGCGAGTTCGCCGGCGAACTGACCCGGATGATAGGTGACGATCGTCTCAGGCCGATTGAGCCCGCGGCCCTGGATCACGTCGAGCTTGCCCGAGACGACCAGGATCAGGCCGGGCCCGACCTCGCCTGCCCGGACCACGCGCTCGCCTGCTCCATACGAGCGAGGCTCTGCGAACCGGCATAGCCGCTCGATGTCCTCGCCTGCCAAGGTTGGGAACATCTGGTCTTGGCGAGCGCTGAAGGGCGGGGGCGCAGCCGATTGGGGCATGTTCCCTGATAGCAGACGATCGCCGCCGCAAACAGATTGGGCGCGCAGAAGGGGTGTTTCCGCTTCGTTAACCGAAAAGCTTCAATGCGACTTAACTCGCGTGACGCAAATGTTTTTGCATGACGCGTCGCGTTTTTGTCACGGTCCTTGCCCTTGCCGTTGTCGGCAGCGTGGCGGGCTGCGGCGTCTATGAGCGAGCCCAGCGTCCCGCGTGGCGCACCCAGGCCGAAAATGCCTGTCTCGCCCAGCACAAGGTCATGCAGAGCGAGTACATTCAGCCAGCCAACGAAATGTCTGGCCCGGGGATTTGTGGCATGACCCGGCCGTTCAAAGTCGCGGCGCTGCAGAACGGCGCCGTCGCCTTCAATTCGACCGCCACGCTCGACTGCTCAATGGTCGCCGAACTCGATCAGTGGCTTGCCGACGTGGTGCAGCCCGCGGCGCAGGCGCGCTTCGGTGTCGCCGTCGTGCAGATCAATTCGATGGGCTCCTATTCCTGCCGTGGCATCAACGGCCAGATGGGTGCGCAGCTCTCAGAGCATGCTTTCGGCAACGCGCTCGATATCGGCGGCTTCGTGCTGGCCGATGGCCGCAGCATCGCGATCGTCCATGACTGGACACGCGGCGACGAGCAGACGCAGGCCTTCTTGCGCGACATTCATGGCGGCGCCTGCGATCACTTCACTACCGTGCTCGGACCAGGCTCGAACGTCTACCACTACAACCACATCCATGTTGACCTTGCCATGCATGGTAACACGTCGAGCGGCCCGCGCCGCATCTGCAAACCGGTGCCGCGAACGACCGCGCCCGCGCCGCATCGCGACGACCTGCCCGACGCGCCGGACATTGATGATGACGTCGACATGGCGCAGGCGCGTCCGGTTTCCGCAGGCATGTATGCGATGCACAACGGCCCGGCAGCGAGCGTGCCACGGCAGGAGCGCCTGCAAGCTTTCAACGCCGATGAGATTTCCAAGCTGATCGCCCGCACGAACCGGCCGCTCGACCTGCAGCATTCGACTGCCACCGCTTACGCCCCGGCGCCACCAGCGCGTCCGGTTCGTGCCGGGGCGATGGGCTCGGACGGCGTCTTCGTACCGGAAGGTTCGCCGCAAGACTGGGACATCACGTCGAAAATTCCCAGACGCTAAGCCGCATCTGCGACCTTCGCCTTCTGCCGCGCCAAGCCTTGCGTCCGGGCTGCGCCTATCCTTTACTGCGGTAAAATGGCCATCCGGCGCTAAGCCTGCGCGCTTCGAGCGAAGCGCAGCACGAGAGGCCGAACCCGCGGAGGATATCCCATGCTCAAAACAATTGCGCCGGTCGTTGCCGGCTCGGCCCTGATTGCCGCCGCGCTGGCCGTCCCGGCGCGCGCGGAAGACAAACCGATCCTGCTCGGCATCAACACCGCGCTGCAATTGCAGGTCGGACGCGACACGCTCGACGGCGTGCGGATGGCGGTCGAGGAGATCAACGCCAAAGGCGGCCTCATCGGCCGCAAGCTCGAAGTGGTCACGGCTGACGAGGGCGAGAGCCCGAAGGAAGGCGTCGCTGCGGTCAACAAGCTGACGGGTGACAATAACGTCAACGTGCTGATCGGCGGTTACGACAGCGGCGTCACACTCGCCGAGCTGCCGCATATCTCACGCGCGCAAACGATCTTCCTCGGCACCGGGTCCGCCTCGCCGGCGATCCAGCAGAAGGTCAAGGACGATTACGCCAATTACAAATATCTCTTCCGCGTCAATCCGATCAATTCGGCCAAACAGGCCGCGAGCTTGATGGACTTCATCAAAGGCAAGCTAAAGGGGGATCTCGGCTATAGCAAAATCTCGATTCTCGGGGAGAATGCCAAATGGGTCCAAGACATGGTTCCCTATCTAAAGAGGAACGCGACCGAAGCGGGCCTCGAAGTGCCCTTCGCCGAGTTCTTCGATCCCCAGACGGCAGACTTCTCGCCGATCTTCGCCAAAGTGAAGGATTCCGGCTCGCAATATCTGCTCATCATCCTGTCGCATGCCGCATCCGACGTGTTCGTGAAGCAATGGTATGACGCCAAGGTGCCGGTGCCGATCGGCGGCATTGACGTGAAGAGCCAGGACGCCGATTTCTTCAAGCGCGTCGGCGGCAAAGCCATCTCGGAGGTCACGACCAATTTCGTGCTGCGTCAGCCGATCACCGAAAAGTCGATTCCATGGTGGGACGCTTTCGTCAAGAAATACAATCGCGCGCCGGTCTATAGCGCGGCGGGTGCCTATGACGCGGTCTACGTGTACGCCGACGCGGTGACCCGGGCCAAGACGACGGACGCCGATCCGGTCATCAAGGAGCTGGAGAAGACCGACTACGTCAGCCCGCGCGGCCGGGTGAAATTCGACGCGCTGCACGAGGTGCAGGATGGCCCCGGCAACGTCAACGTCATTTATGTGCAATGGCAGAATGACGGCGATCGCGCTGTCGTGTGGCCGAAGGAAGTCGCCTCGGGCAAGATGATCGATCCGCCCTGGATGATGAAGAACTGACTTAAAGGCGCACCGCATTGCTCGACATAATCATATACGGCGCTGTCATCAGCGCCGTATATGCGCTGCTCGCAGTCGGCTTCACACTTATCTTTGGCGTCGCGCGCATCCTCAACCTGGCGCACGGCGCCTTTTATGCGCTTGGCGCTTACTGCGTTTACACATTGACCGCCAATCTTCACGTGCCGCTGGTCATCGCCGCTGTGATTGCGGTGCTGCTGGTGGCGCTGTTCGGCATCGCCATGGAGCGCGTGCTGGTGCGGCCATTGCGCCGGCTGCCGCCGCTCGCCGTCCTGATGATGACCCTCGCGGTCGGGCTCATGGTCGAGCAAATCCTGCTGCTCATCTTTGGCTCCGAGGCGCGCAATGTCCCTTCGCTGGTCGAGAGCAGCTTCAATTTCGGCGGCGTGCTTCTAAGCGGGCAGCGGCTGCTCGCCTTCTTCTGCTCGGTGGCAATCCTCGGTGGGCTCTGGCTGTTCATGCAGCACACCCGCCTCGGCGCCGCGATCCTTGCGGTCTCGCAGGACCCGGAGGGCGCACGTTACATGGGCATTCCGTCCGACCGCATCTTCTCGATCGTGATGGGACTTTCGGCCGCGATCGCGGCGGCGGCGGGCGTCCTCGTTGCGCCGTTTCAGTCGGTCATCCCGGGCATGGGCCTGCTGCCGCTCGTCAAGGCGTTCGCAATCGTGATCGTCGGCGGGCTTGGCTCCATTCCCGGCAGCATCGTCGGCGCGCTGCTGCTCGGCTATACCGAGACTATCGTTGCCTTCAAAGCATCGATCGAATGGTCGCAGATCGTCTCCGTCGCGGCCGTTCTCATCGTCCTGATCATTCGGCCTGCCGGTTTCTTCGGCAAGCGCGCGGCATTCTGAACAGCGCGCATGCTCGCCTGGGGCAGTCTCACCAAAACCGACGTGATCGGCGCGATCGTCGTGATCGCCTTGCTGAGCGTGGTCCCGTTTGTCGGGAGCCGGTACATCGTCGGCATCATGACGGTCGCGCTCTGCTACGCGATCTGGGCTTCGAGCTGGGACTTCATGTCGGGTCTGACGGGCCGTGAGAATTTCGGCCATTCGTTATTCATCGGCACCGGCGCATATACAGCAGGCTTTCTCAACGTCAGTTTCGGACTAAGTCCCTGGTGGGGATTTCCCGCAGCGGCGATCATCGCGGTGCTGTTCAGCCTCATCATCGGCATTCCAACGCTGCGGCTCAGAGGCCCCTATTTCGCGCTGGCCATGCTGTCGGGCGCGGTGGTGATGCAGAAGCTGTCGATCATCTTTTCCGAAACGACAGGCGGCCAGGACGGCTTGAACGGCCTCTCGCCGATGCTGCGCTCGCAAGTCTCCGCCTATTACTTCACGCTCGTCGCTTTGGTCGTAACCGTGATCGTCCTCAAATTCATCGCGCTGTCGCCTTGGGGAACGATCCTGCGCGCCATACGCGGCGATGAAGCGACGTGCCAGGCGGCCGGCATCAACGTCAACTTCTACAAAATCTCGGCCTTGATGATCAGCGCCGCGTTCGCCGGCTTTGGCGGCGCGCTTTATGCCAATTACCAGCTGCAGGTCGGGCCCGATCTGTTCGATGTCGCACTGTCGATCAACATCATCATCATGGTGTATGTCGGCGGGATGGGCTCGATCTACGGGGCGGTCGGCGGCGCGCTTCTCCTGATCGGATTGACCGAGGGCCTTCGCAGCTTCAGCGAATATCGGCTTTGGGTTTATACGCTCATCCTCATCCTCATCTTGTTCTTCATCCCGAATGGCGTCATCGCGCCTGCTTGGGTGCGCGTGCGCGAGTGGATCATAGGCCGCAGCGCCGCGTTCACCCGACGCGCCAGCGCATGAGCGCGCTGCTCCACGTCGAAGGCCTGACCAAACGCTTCGGCGGGCTCACCGCGGTGAAGAACGTCTCATTCGCACTCGAGCCCGGCGAGATCACCGGCATTTTGGGGCCAAACGGCGCCGGCAAGACGACGCTCTTCAACCTGCTTACCGGTTTCATGCGGCCGGACCGCGGCACGATCGGATTCGATGGCGTGCCGCTCATCGGCGTCGCGCCGCATCGCATCGTCAACCGCGGTCTCGCGCGCACGTTTCAGCTGACGCGTCCGTTCATCGGCATGACGGTGGTCGAGAACGTTGTCGTCGGCTGCCTTGCGCCACGCGTGCGTGCCGAGGGCCACACCGAGGCGCGTGCCCGTGACATGCTCGATCGCGTCGGTCTCGGCGCGAAAGCCAACGTCATGGTCGATGCGCTGTCCTATGGCGACCTACGCCGCCTCGAAATCGCCCGCGAGCTCGTCACCCGCCCGAAACTGCTGCTGCTCGACGAGCCTTTCGCAGGCCTTGGCACGAGCGAAATCGAGCCGCTCGCCGCGCTGATCCGCGAGCTGCATAAAAGCGAGGGCCTTACCATCCTCATTATCGAGCATCGTCTACGCGAGTTCATGCAGCTCGTGCGACGCGTCATCGCCATGGATTTCGGCGAGATCATCGCGACCGGCAGTCCAGCCGAAATCGTGCGGCACCCGCGCGTCATCGAGGCCTATATTGGTCGTGGCGGCGACGATCTCGAAGCGCGGCTCGGCGTCGCCCCGGAGAATGCGCGTGGGATTGCTTGAGCTATCGCGCCTCACCGTGCACTACGGCAAAGCGCTCGCGCTCGAAAACCTCGATCTCGAGGTTCGCGAGGGTGAGCTCGTGGCGGTGCTCGGTTCGAACGGCGCCGGCAAGACGACGCTGTTGAAAGCCATCTCGCGGGCTCTGCCGAGCCGCGGCGCGATGAGGTTCGACGGTGTCGACATAGGCGATGTGCCGATGCACCAAGTCGTCGCGCGCGGCATCTGCCATTGTCCGGAAGGGCGGCGGCTATTTCCCGAATTGACGGTGCTAAAGAACCTGCAGCTTGGCGCCTATCTGCGCGATGACCGGGCCGAGATTGCCGCCGATCTCGAGCGTGTCTATGCGCTTTTTGGGGTGCTGCGCGAACGTGCGCGGCAGCAGGCGAGCACCCTCTCAGGCGGCGAGCAGCAGATGGTCGCGATCGGCCGCGCGCTGATGGGGCGACCGCGCCTGCTTCTCTTGGATGAGCCCTCGGTCGGCATCGCGCACCGGCTCAAAATGCAAATCTTCGATTCGATCCGCGCCATTCAGCAATCGGGCACCGCGGTGCTCTTGGTCGAGCAGGATGCGCGCTCCGCGCTGGGCATTGCCGACCGCGTCTACGTCATGGAGCATGGCCACATCGTGCGCGCCGGGACGAGCGCTGAAATTGCGGCTGACGATTCGGTGCGGCAGGCCTATCTCGGCGTCTAACTCAGCCGTTTCGCCGGGTTGGTCAGCGCCAGCAGCCCCGCCCCCGCCGTAAAGGCTGCAATCGTCAGGAACGCAGCACGGAACGCGTGTGCGATGTCGGCTTGGACAATCGCATGCCGCCCCGCGGGCAAGCCATCCAAGGCCGATGCGCCCTGCTCTATCATCGCGATGAAAACCTGCGCCCCGTCGGGGTCCATGATCGCAAGAGTCACGAACAAAATCATCCCGATCAGGGCGGTCCCGAAAGACGCACCGACAGACCGCGATAATTGTACCGAGGCCGCGGCCGCGCCCAGCCTTTCTCTTCCCGCGGCGTTCTGAACCGTGACCTGCACGACGCCCATGACGCTGCCCATGAACAGCGCCGTGACACCCCACAGCGCGGTCAGCTCGAGCGCGCTCATGTAGACTGCGAATGCCGCCTGCGCGAGGAGGAGCAGCGTCACCACGCTCAGGCCGACCGTCGAGACGATCATCGTGCGCCCGGTGCGGCTGACAATCTGGCCGGTAATCATCGAACCGAACCCGATTCCGGCAGTGAGTGGCAGCAGAAGCAGGCCGGTCTGCGTCGCCGACGTTCCATGTACGACGCGCAAATAGATGGGCAGAAAGGTGATCAGTGAGACGAGCGCGGCGCCGTGCAAAGCCGCCATGGCGTCGCTGTGCCAAATTTCCGGCCGCTTCAGCAACCCGACAGGAAACAGCGGATTGGGGGTGCTGGTTTCGCGTTTCAGAAGAAGAAGCAAGGCGACGATTCCGACCGCAGCACAAATCGCCCCGATCACGAATGCACTCGGGTCGAGCAGCTGCAGCCGCTCCAATCCGATCAATAACGGAACCGTGAAGCAAACAAACAGCGCTAATCCGACGATATCGAAGGGTGCGCGTTCTCGAATGCCCTTTTTTGAGGGCAGCCTCCGCGCCAGCACGATCGCGACTGCGCCGAGGGGCACGTTGACGAAGAACACAGAGCGCCACCCAAAGCTCTGGGTCAGCAATCCGCCGACAACCGGGCCGAACGTGCTCGAACAGACAACAACCGCGGCGAGATAGCCTTGGTAGCGCGCGCGCTCACGTGGCGGCACCGTTTCCCCGATCAGCGCTTGCGACAAAGTCATGAGCCCGCCGCCGCCGAGGCCCTGCGCCACCCTGGCAAGAATAAGCATCAGCATCGACTGCGCCGCCGCGCAAAGGCAGGAGGCGAGGATGAACACGGAAAGTGCGACGAACATGACTTTCCGGCGTCCGTGCAGATCGCCGTAATAGCCGTAGACCGGCGCAGCGACAGTTCCGGCAATCAAGTAGGCAATGACGATCCAGGAGATGCGCTCAACGTCACCGAGCGATCCCGCGATACTGGGCAAGGCGGTCGCGACGATCGTCTGATCGACCACTGCCAAAAACATCGGCAGCATGATCGAAGGAAACACCGCGAAGAAGAGGCTGCGCGGCGATGGCGGCGGCGGCGGCGCTGCATCGGCGTGTGCGGGTTTGTTCGGCTCTCCTGGCGCCGCAGCGCCATCGTTCAGCATGCGAACAGGACGGGAAGGTTTGCCTCAGCAAGGATATGGCGCGTCTGGCCGCCAAAGATCATCTGCCGCAGACGGCTCTGGGTGTAGGCGCCCTTCACCAGAAAATCTGCCCCAAGCGAAGCAGCGGTTGTGAGAATCACTTCGCCGGCACTGCGCTGCCGGTCGGTTACGTGCTTATGCTCGACGTCGAGGCCTTCGATCGCCAGCGCCTGCGCAAGTTGCTGGCCCGACGGCCCCGGAACCATGCCGCCCTCGACCGTGAGCACGGTCAGGCGGCGGGCTTTTTCCAGGATCGGCATGGCCAGCGCGATCGTTCGCGCCGTCTCCGTCGATCCATTCCAGGCGATGACGACATTATCCCCAAGCGTCTGCCCGATGCGTTGGGGCACGACAAGGACCGGCCGGCCGCTCTCAAACAGCGCGGCTTCGAACGTCGCCATCCGCGGTGCGTTCGGCGCCGACCCCGGACGGCCCAGCACGATAATGTCGAAGACGCGTCCGTAGCTTCCGAGGCTGAGGTCGCCGACGAGCTTTTGCGCAGACCAGGCAAATGCCCCCCTCCGCGGCGCGCCGGTCCGCGGCAGGTGGGTGCTCATGAAGCTCTCGAACTGCTCGCGCGCCTGTTCCGCGAGGTCGCGCCACATGGTTTCGTCCGGCATCGGCCCACCCATCGGGATTTCAAACCCGGCGAGACCGGAGAGGTCGGGCCCGATGGCAAGCCCCTCGACATACGCCTCGAACCGACGCGCCAGCATCAGCGCCGCCTCGAAAACCGCATCGGTGTGCGCGTGATCAGCGACAGGAACGAGGATGCTCCTCATGCCCGGCTCCCCTAATGAGTTCGGTGCGGCGCTTCCTGACGCCGTTCTGCCAAGGTATCAGAGCATCCGGCCCGGCCGAATGCAATAATAGGCGCTTGCGCGCTTGTGGCGCGCAATTAAGGTCGGTTGTCTGAGAATTGGAGCCAAAGTTCAATGAGATATGCGTCCCATCTGGCGATCGCCGCCCTCACAATGTCCGCTTCCCTCATTGCGAGTGCCTACGCGGCAGACCCGATCAAAGTTGGCGTGACGGTGACGCAGTCTCCGCCGGGCTCAGTCGTGCAGGGCACGCAAGTCAAGGACGGCCTTGAAGTCGCCGCCAAGATGCTCAACGACCAGGGCGGCGTGCTCGGCCGGCCGATCGAGCTCGTGGTCGAAGACACGCAGGGGCTGCCGGAGAAGGCGCGCGCCGCGGTCGAGAAGCTGATCACCCGGGACAAGGTGGTCGGCATCGTCGGCGAACACCAGTCTTCGAACGTGCTCGCCGGGATGGAAGTCGCGCACCGCTACCATATCCCCTACATCAACACGAACGGCTGGGCCGACGCGATCCGCGAAAAGGGCTATCCGGAAGTCTTCAATCCCAACAATTACAATCGCCGTGTCGCCATGGCGGCGGCTGAGACCATCAAGAAGCTCGGCGCAAAGAAGGTCGTCTCCTTCGCCGAGAATACCGACTACGGCATCGGCCTTGCGAAAGGCATCGGCGAACAGCTGAAGGCGGTCGCGCCGGAAGTTTCATACCGCTTCGATACGCTCGATCGCGCCGCGAAGGATTACCTGCCCGCAATCCTGCCGCTGCGGTCTGATCCGCCCGATGTTGTCGTCGACGTGATGCTGCCGCCGGCGGCCTACATCATGATGAACCAGGTCTACGAACAAGGCGTCGCACCGACGGCGAAGACGTGGTTCTACGACGCGTCCGGCCTCGCCGATTACCCCGACTTCTGGCAGAACATCAAGGAAGCCGGCAAGGATCTGCTCGTCTTCGGGCTCTATCATCCGAAGATGAAAGCACCGGAACTCGCCAAGACTGTCGGCGACGCCTACACCAAGAAGACCGGCGCGCAGCCGAACCGGCTGCTCTTTCAGGCCGCCGACTCGCTGCTTGTGCTCGCCGATGCGATCAAGCGTGCGAATTCGACTGACCCCGACGCCCTGGTGAAGGCGCTCGAAGCAACAAAGTATACCGGCACGCGCGGCGAGATCACTTTCTCGAGCGAACCCGGCTACAAGTATCACCAGTGGCTGGATATACCGTATGTGACCTTCCAGGTGACGGAGATCGGGCAAAAGGTTGCCGACAGTCCGCTCGTCGAGCAGCCCGGACAGCCGCTTGATCCGTCGAAGCTCGCGCGGCCCTGATTGAGCGCTGAGATTTGCTGACCGGCGCACTCGCGGCCGATCTCGCCGTCAACGGACTCGTCACAGGCCTCTTCTATGGCCTGATGGCGATCGGCCTGGCGCTGATTTTCGGCGTACTGCGGATCGTCAATTTCGCGCACGGCGAATTCTATATGGTCGGCGCGTATGCCTACACGATCGTCGCGGCGCGCCTTGGCGTGCCGCTCGTTCTTGCGCTGCCGACGGCTTTTCTGTTTGGCGCGGCGCTCGGCTGGGTGGTCGAGCGCACGCTCATGCGTCCCCTCTACGCGAATATCGGCTCGTGGGGGCTGATGCGTGACGAATATGCGGTGATCGTCACGTTCGCTCTGTCGCTCCTTCTCGTCAATTTTGTCGACAAGGCGATCGGCCCGTATGCATTTCGCGCCCCGGCCCTTATCAGCGCAAGCCGCGTCGTCGTTGGTCCCGCGCTGATGAGCGGACAAAAAGTTGCGGCGGCCCTCGTCACGCTTGCCGTGCTGGCCCTGATTGCGTTCTTCCTACGCTTTTCCTATTGGGGTCGCGCCGTCCGCGCAGTGTCGCAGAACCGGCTCGGCGCCTCGCTCGCCGGCATCGACGCGACTGCGGTCTCCTCACTGGTGTTTTCGCTGGCCGGCGGCCTCGCGGCGCTTGCCGGCGCGCTGCTCTCGCCGATCATCAATGCCTCGCCCGATGTCGGCGCGTTTCCGGCGATCAAGTCTTACGTCATCGTCGTTCTCGGAGGGATGGGATCGATTCCGGGCGCGTTTATCGCCAGCCTCTTGCTTGGCATCGTCGAGAGTTTCGGCGCGGTACTCGTGTCCTACCAGTATCGCGACACGTTCGGATTGATTCTCCTGATCCTGTTCCTCCTGTTCCGGCCGCAGGGTCTGTTCGGCGAACGCGGACGCGAGGTCTGATGAGCGGCGACGTCCGGCTTCGGCGCGAATTCATTGCGACCGCGCTGCTGCTTGTCTTGCTTGCGCTCGTGCCGCTTGTCACGCGCGACGTTTATTGGCTGGGCGTGCTCGTCGTCTCCGCGTATTTCGCGATCCTTGCCTCATCGTGGAATCTGCTGGCCGGCTTTACCGGCCAGTTCTCGCTTGCGCCGGCTGCCTTCGCCATGATCGGGGCGTATGGCGCTGCGCTCTCGGCAGCCTATTACAATGTGCCCCCGATCGTCGGGCTGATCATCGGCACAGGTGTCGCCGGTCTCATCGGGCTAGTGCTCGGCCGGATCGTCATGCGCCTGCGAGGACCCTATCTCGCGCTCACCACATTGAGCTTCGCCGAGATCGCGCGCCTCGTCGCCTCGAACTCGATCAACATCACGCGTGGTGATCTCGGTCTGCCGCTGGAGCCCTGGTTCAATGATCGCGTGATCTGGTTCTATGTGTTTTTTGGCGCGCTCACCTTTGTCATCTGCGGCCTGTACCTGCTTCTGCGCTCAAAGGCCGGGCTTTTCCTCGAAGCGATCCGAGATGACGAGATCGCTGCCGCACGCTCCGGCGTACGTATTGTGTTCTGGAAGACGGCCGCCTTCGCAATCTCGTCCGCCGCTGCGGGATTTGCCGGCGCGCTTTACGCCTATTTTGCTTCGCTAGTGACGCCGGAGCTCGGTCTCGTGCAGCAGACGGGGCTCGTCGTCTCGATGACGGTCATCGGCGGCATGGGCTCGCTGATCGGACCCGTCGTCGGCGCCTTTCTGGTTTACGTCACATCGGAGTGGCTGCGTGACGTCGGTGGCTGGCAGCTGGTGATCTTCGCCGCGCTGGTCATCATGTTCGCGCGCCTGTTTCGCACGGGATTGTGGGGACTCGTTACCACCGCTCTTGCGCCGCGAAGGAGAGCGGCGGGACGCCCGGCATGAGCCCCCTCCTCTCAGTGCAAGGCGTAACGAAAAGGTTCGGCGGCCTCGTCGCTGTTGCCGACGTCAGTTTCGACATCGCGCCGGGCGAACTCGTCGGACTCATCGGGCCGAACGGTTCGGGCAAGACGACGCTTTTGAACATCATGTCCGGCCACCTCTCCGGCGACCAAGGTAGGATCCTTCTCGATGGGGAGCCCTGTAGCGGACTGAAACCGCAAGGGCTCGCGCGGCGTGGCCTCATGCGCATGTTCCAGCTCACACGCATTTTTCCGCGCATGAATGTTTTGGACAACCTGCTCGTCGGCGGCCGCGCGCTTGGACTAGCTGCCGACGAAGCGAAGACGCGCGCCAACGCCCTCCTGGAAGAGCTGCAAATCGCCCATGTGGGCCACCTCGATGCCGGCCAGCTCTCGGGGGGGCAGATGAAGCTCTTGGAATTCGGCTGCTGCTTCATGCGGACGCCCCGGTTAGCGCTGCTCGACGAGCCTTTCGCCGCCATCCATCCGACCATGAAGGAGATAATGAGCCGCTTCATTCGCGCGCGACACGCGGAGGGGCAGACATTCGTGCTCGTCAGCCATGACATGCCGGTCATCGTCGAGCTCTGTCCGCGCTCGATCTGCATGAACGCCGGACGCGTGCTTTCCGACGGCGCAACATCGCAGGTGCTTGCCGCGCCCGCGGTCATCGAGGCCTATCTCGGCGGAGCCGCCGCGTGAGCGCGATCCTGCGCATGGAGAAGGTCACCGCCGGCTATATCGGCGATATCGACGTGTTGCGCGATGTCGATCTCTCGGTCGAGGCCGGAACGATCACCGGACTGATCGGCCTCAATGGCGCCGGCAAGTCGACCATCATGAAGACGATCTGCGGTTTCCTTCCGCCGAAAGCCGGCGCTGTCGTTTATGACGGCGAGGCGATTACCGGCCTGCCGCCGCATCGCCTGCTCGAACGCGGCATCTTCTACATCCCGCAGGAATCGAGTCTGTTCCGCCATATGAGTGTCGCCGACAATCTGCGTCTGCCGCTGGAGACGCTCGCGCGGCGCAACAAAGCGGACGGCAAGTTCAGCATCGGCGAGCGCCTTGCCGAGCTCGACCGCCACTTCCCGGCGCTGAAAGAAAAAATGTCGTCACCTGCCGGTGATCTCTCCGGCGGCCAGCAGAAGCTCGTCGAATTCGCCAAGGCCCTGGCCATGAAACCGCGTCTCTGCCTTGTCGATGAGCCCTCGATCGGCCTGTCGCCGAAAATGGTCGAGGATGTATTCGGGCATATCCGGCTCTTTGCGAGTCTCGGCATCGCCATTCTCCTGGTCGACCACAATGTCCGCCGGGTTGTCGGGATGGCCTCGCGTATTTATGTGTTGAGCCTCGGCTCGATCACGGCCTCCGGCACGCCGGCAGATTTCGCCGGCGACCTGCACGAGCAGGTCAAAGGCTGGCTTGGGATCAACTTTTAGAAGGCGCGATGGCAGGACCTGAACATTTCGACGTGGTGGTCGTAGGTGCTGGTCTCTCCGGCATCGCCGCGGGCTATCACCTGCAGGATAAATGCCCAGGCAAGAGCTATGTGATTCTCGAAAGTCGTCACGCGATCGGCGGGACCTGGGACCTGTTCCGGTATCCGGGCATTCGCTCGGATTCCGACATGTACACGCTCGGCTTTAATTTTCGGCCGTGGCGGAACGCCAAAGCGATCGCTGACGGACCCTCGATCCTCGACTATGTCCGCGACACGGCACGGGAAAACGGCATCGACGAGAAGGTGCGCTTTCATCATCGCGTCACGCGCGCCGAATGGTCCTCGCGCGACGCACGCTGGCTGGTTGAGGTGCGGCGCTCCGGCCCAGGCACGGAGCACGGTGGCGAGGCGCTGCACATCTCCTGCAATTTTCTCTTCATGTGCAGCGGCTATTACGATTACGCGAGGGGCTATTTGCCCGAGTTTCCCGAGGCCGATAGTTTCGCGGGCAAGCTCGTTCACCCGCAGCACTGGCCCGAAAACCTCGAATATGAAGGCAAGCGCGTCGTCGTGATCGGGAGCGGCGCGACCGCCGTCACCCTCGCCCCAGCAATGGCGGAAAAAGCCGCGCATGTGACGATGTTGCAGCGCTCGCCGACCTACATGGTGTCGCGGCCGTCGGAAGACTCAATCGCCAACTCCTTGCGGCGGAGACTTCCGGAAACCCTCGCGTACCAACTAACGCGCTGGAAAAACGTGCTGCTCGGAATGTGGTTCTTCCGTCTTGCGCGGCGCAAACCCGAAAAAGTGAAGAGCGGCATCATCAACCTGATCAGAAAGCAGCTCGGACCGGATTACGACGTCGCGACGCATTTCACGCCGCGTTACAATCCATGGGACCAGCGCCTCTGCCTCGTGCCGGACGGCGATCTTTTCCGGGCGATCAAGGCCGGGCGGATGTCGATTGTCACCGATCACATCGACCGCTTCACGCAAAGCGGCATCAAGCTGAAATCGGGCGAAGAGCTTCACGCCGACATCATTGTCACCGCGACCGGGCTGCAGATGAAGCTCTTCAGCGGTCTGAAGGTAAGCGTCGATGGGACCCCAATCGATCTCGCCAAGACGATGAGCTACAAGGGCATGATGTTCAGCGGCGTGCCGAACTTCGCCGCCGCGTTCGGCTATACGAATGCATCCTGGACGCTGAAAGCCGATTTGACCTGCGAGTATGTCTGCCGGCTTTTGCGCTACATGGACCGCCGTGGATACCGGCAGTGCATGCCGAAGCGCGACCCGTCCGTGGTCGAGGTGCCATGGCTCGACTTCACCTCCGGATACGTGCAGCGCGCGCTAGGTCAGCTGCCGCGGCAGGGATCGAAGAAGCCGTGGAAGCTTTATCAGAACTACGCGCGCGATCTGATGGCCCTGCGCTTCGGCAGCCTCAGGGATGGGGCGATGCAGTTCTCAAAGTGACGGAGAGGGAGGCGCGTCCGACGCCTCGACATATGACCCATCGCTCCAGCCGATCTTCTTATGCGTGCCGTCACAGAATGGCTTGGTGTTGGACGCGCCGCACCGGCAGAGCCAGAACGGATTGCCCGGCGGCTCGATCACCTTCCCCGAATGGTCCTTGATGACGACATCGCCGGTCACTTTCGTCGACCCGTTCCTGCTGATGACCATCTCGACTGCGGCCACAATTGCCTCCTGGGCTGTGAGGGATCCGATATCCGTTACCAGGAATTGTTAATGGCGCCAGACGTTCCAAACCTAAGTGCGCCGGCTGTTAAGCTATAATGGCGAAAATCCTGGCGTAAGGGCAACGCTTCTCCTATTCGCGTGATTAGCCACGGTCAGGCAAGTTGCAGCTGGGTAGTCGTCATGCGTTTCGGGATGAAGAGTTTCACCCTCGGGCTGGCCGCGACCGTCGCGCTCAGCATCACAGGACCGGCTTACGCCAACGCGGCGGCGCGCCACCATCACCGCCACGTGACCGTGCGGGTCCATACAACAGCGCCGGCAGTGGTCTACGCTCCAGTCTATCGGTACGTGCCGGGCTACGCCTATTACGTGCCGACGCGCGTGTTCCGCTGCTACCCGGCGCGGCAGATGGTTGAGGATCAGGTCGGTCTCGTCGTCGGTTACGTCCCGCTCGGGACATGCGGTTAATCCGCTACAGGCGGAGCCGCTCCGACAGCTGGCCAAAGCTCTCGGCGGTAAGATTACCGAATGAGACGCGCAGGTAGGAATCCTGGCCCGGTCCGAAATAGCTTCCCGGGATCATCAGCAGCCCGTTTTGGCTCGCCAGCCGCTGGGCGACCTGCTCCGCCGTCAGATCGCGGAAGGGATGACACAGATAGGCGAAGAAGGCGCCGAGCGATTCGATCTTCCAATCCCGAACGTCCGCCAGCGCCGATCGAAACTGATTCAACTGTTCGCCGAAGCGCCTGCGATTGCGTTGGCGCCAATCGTCCAGCGCCTCAAGCGCCCAGGTGACCGCTGCCTGGCCAGCGCGTGCCGGACAGATTTGCAGGCAGTCCTGGATTTTTAGGACTTGCGCACCCAACGCGGCCGGGAAAATCATCGCGCCGAGCCGATGGCCGGGCAACGCGAAGGACTTCGAGAAGCTATAGAGCCCGATGACCGTGTCGCGAAGCGCCACATCCTGGAAGATCGCGTGCGGCCGCTTCGCCTCTTCCGGCAGGAAGTCGCGATAGGTCTCGTCGATGATCAGCCATATTCGATTGTCGCGGCAGAGGCGCGCGTACGCTTCGATGATCGAAGGCGGGTAGATCGCGCCCGTCGGGTTGTTCGGCGTCACCAGGACGATGGCGCGAACCTTTTGCTCGATGAGCTCCGCCGCCTTTTTCAGATCGGGAATGAAAGCGTCCGCCGCAGCACAGGGAAGGATGCGCGCTTCCACCCCGAGCATGTCGAGCGTCATTTTGTGATTGAAGTACCACGGCGACGGGAGGACGATCGCATCGCCTGCCGCAGCCACGAGCATCGTCGCAATGACGAACGCCTGATTGCATCCGGCCGTGATCGAAACTTGCTCCGGCGAGATTTCCGCGCCGTAGAGTTCCGACACATGCCCTGCATAAGCTTGGCGCAGCTGGTACTCGCCCGGGACCGGACCATAGAGCGCGAGCGAGGGAGATTGCGCTGCAGCGGCGAGCCGCCTCAATAGTTCCGGCGGGGGTGGATAGGGCGGCGCGGCCTGGGACAAGTCGATGGCCGGCCCTTTGCCGCCATCGTAAGCTTTGAGCCAAGCGCGCGATTCGAGGATCGCGGGACTCGCGGTCGCGCTCACAAGCGGGTTGATCCGGGGCGCCATGTTCTTCCCTGCTCTGTGGTGGAACCGTGAGGCGATCTGAAGCTTGTCGATAGCTGTTCAACCTCGAGGACGGGATGCGGTTTCTCGCCATCGGTGACACCTGCGACATGGCCTCGATGTATCTGCGCCTGACCGAGCAGGGCCACGAGGTGCGCGTCTTCATCTCGGAGCCGGGCTGCCAAGATGTGCTTGCCGGCATGGTGGCGCGGATTGCGGATTGGCAGCAGGAACTCGATTGGGTGCGGGAGGCCGGAGAGGAAGGCATCATTCTCTTCGAGAATGTCTCGTACCATCGCGGCGAGCTGCAGGATCGTCTCCGCCGCGAGGGATTCTACGTGGTCGGCGGCAGCGCCTATGGCGATCGCCTTGAAAACGAGCGTGCCTTTGCGCAGAAGACGCTCTCCGAGCTCGGCTTCCCGATCTGCCGGATTCATGAGTTTGACGCACCGAAGGGCGGCCAGGATTTCATTTCGCAGAACCCAGGGCGCTATGTCCTGAAATTCAACGGCCATGGCTTCGGCTCGGCCGACAATTATGTCGGGCGGATGGAAGATGGACGAGACGTCCAAGCGGTCATTGCCGCGCGCTTCAAGCAGTTCGAGGGCACGCAGGCGACTTACGTGCTCATGCAGCATATGAGTGGGATCGAGATGGGCGTCGGTGCCTATTTCGATGGGGACAAGTTCCTCACGCCGGCCTGTCTGGATTGGGAGCACAAAAGATTCTTTCCCGGCGATCTCGGCGAGCTGACCGGCGAAATGGGAACCGTCGTGACCTATGGCGACACCAGCCGGTTTTTCGATAAGACCTTACGGCGAATGCAGCCGCTTCTGCGGCAGAACGGCTATTGCGGCTATATCAATCTGAATACGATCGTGAACGAAAGGGGCATTTGGCCGTTGGAATTTACCTGTCGTTTCGGCTGTCCCGGCTACGCCATTCTCGAGCCTCTGCAAGAAACAGGATGGGCCGACCTCTTCAAGATGATGGTCACGCGCTCTGCCACCGCGTTCGAAACCTGGCCGGGTTATTGCGTTGGCGTCGTCCTCACCACACGGCCGTTCCCATACAATCGCAAGCGCGTTCCCTCCGAACCGGCCGGCCTGCCAATCCTGTTCGACGGCGAAATCGACGAGGACGACCGCCGCCATTTGCATCTCGCCGAAGTCGGCAAGCAGGACGGCGAACTGGTCACCGCCGGCATGCATGGTTGGACGATGATTGTGACCGGCGTTGGCGCAACCATCGCGGCTGCGCGTGACGGCGCCTATGAGCTTGCAGACCGGGTGGTGATCCCGAACGTGCGCTATCGCCGCGACATCGGGGTGAAATTGGAGACGCAGGAGCTCACACGTCTGCATCAACTCGGGTTGTACGGCGGTGGCGGATGACAATTCCCCTGCAATCACGGCGCAAAAAACCGCGCGCACCCTCATCCGGTCCACTCACCGATCTCGAAGCGCGAGTATCCCCACGTTGGTGGGATGAGATTTTCGACGAGCTTTACCTCAAGACTGACGGTGATGTTGTTGAGAATGCGGAACTGACGCGCCGCGAGATCGATCTCTTCCTCGAGCTGCTCCCGCTTGCACGAGACGCCAAGGTTCTCGACCTCTGCTGCGGCCAAGGCCGGCATAGTCTGGAACTGGCGAAACGCGGCTTCGCAAATGTCGCCGGCATCGATCGCAGCGCCTTTCTTCTCCAACAGGCGCGGTTGCGGGCGCAAGCAGCCGGGTTGCCGGTCCGATTTCACCAAGCCGACGCCCGGGCGCTTCCTGTCGATGACGAACGCTTCGATGCCGCGCTCGTGCTCGGCAATAGTTTCGGTTACTTCGAACGCGCCAGCGACGACGAACTTATGCTGCGCGAGATCTACAGGACTTTGTGCGCAAGCGGAAAGGTATTGCTCGATGTCAGCGATGGCGCTCACGTCCGGAAGCATTTCGAACCGCGCTCTTGGGAATGGATCGCCGAGGATATGTTCACCTGCCGCGAACGCGCGCTATCGGCAGCCGGCGACCAGCTCATTACCCGGGAGATGACCACGCATGTAGAGCGTGGCGTGGTTGCCGACAGGTTCTATGCAGAGCGCCTCTACGACCGGCTCGAGATGGAAGCACTGCTGACGCGGAGCGGTTTTGCCGTGCTGCAAGGGCCGGCGCAATTTGCCTCGACGTCGACACGCAACCAGGATCTCGGCATGATGGCGCAACGTCTCATCTTCATCGCGCAGAAGCGCCCGGGCTGATCGACTTTCCACTTGCTCGCCATAGGGGCTCACGGCTATCTAGGCCGGCCCGTTTTCGACCCTCAGCAATTCGTTCACTTCTGCCCATCGACTGGATCAATGACTCGAATAGGAATTGCTCTCGCCTTCCTCGCCAATCTCCTCCTTGTCATCGCGCTTCCCGCCAGCAGCGCCGAGATTGATGCGGCCGATGACACGGCGAGGCTCCTCGCCGGCCTAGCGCCGTCGGCGAGTTCGCCGCTGCAACCGCTGACGCGTGATCCAGCATGGCGGCTTCACGAGCGCGCCATGAGCGTTTCATTCGAAAGCCTCGAGCGGCGACAATTGTCGACAATCCGCACGTGGTCGCGGGCCAATCTGAAAACGCCGAAGCGCGTGCTGTTTTACATGTTCAGCGGGCCCGACTTCCTCTACGCCGACACGTTTTTTCCAAGCGCCTCCACGTATGTGCTTAGCGGCCTCGAGCCTGTCGGGCAGATACCCGACCTCTCGAAGCTTGGGCCCGGTGCGCTGGCCCACGGCCTCAACGGTGTTCGCTATTCGCTGAGATCGATCATTTCGAGCAGCTTCTTCATCACCTCTTATATGGGCCACGATCTGCATGCGAGCCGCCTCACCGGCACTATGCCCATCCTTTATATCTTCCTGGCTCGCACGGGACATATGATCCAGGAGGCGCAGTTTGTCACTCTTGACGAGAACGGTGACGTAAGCACGTCGCAAGGAGATGACCGGCCAAAGGGCCCGCGCGGGATCAAGATCGTGTTTTCCGGCGCCGATCACGAGAGTCGTACTCTCTATTACTTCACCACCAATCTCGCCGACGATAAATTCAAGGATGGACCATTCGCCCGGTTCTGTGAAAAGCTTGGCCAAGGCGACGGTTTCGTCAAAAGTGCCTCTTATGCCCTGCACGCAAGTAATTTTTCTCAGGTGCGCAAATTCCTGCTCGATCACACAGCGACCATTGTTCAGGACGACACGGGCATCCCTGTCAGCTCATACGACCCGGCGAAATGGCAGCTCAAGCCGTTTGGCAACTACGTCAGGCCACTCCCGGTTTTTTCGCGCATGTATCAGCCGAAACTAAACGCGCTCTTTCATACAGGACAGCCTGCTCCGATCGATTTCGGGATCGGCTACAGATCGAGGCCCGGTCGCTCGGGTCTGCTCGTCGCCACACGCAAGGAGAGCGCTGCTCAAAGCGATGCGTCAAAACAATAATTGTCAAAGCTGAGAAGCATCTCGGCTGCACCGAACCGCTAGCGAGACTGTCATGAAAACCAGAATCACCGAATTGTTCGGCATCGAGCACCCCATCATCCAGGGTGGCATGCACTTCGTTGGCTTCGCCGACCTCGCCTCCGCCGTTTCAAACGCCGGCGGCCTCGGCATCATCACCGGACTGACGCAGAAGACGCCCGAGCTTCTGGCTAAGGAGATCGCCCGCTGTCGCGATATGACCGACAAGCCCTTTGGCGTGAATCTCACGTTTCTGCCGGCGTTCACCAAGCCGCCCTACCCCGAATACATCGCGGCGATCAGAGAGGGCGGCATCAAAATCGTCGAGACAGCCGGCCGCAGTCCGGAACAATACATGCCGGCTCTAAAACAGGCCGGCATCAAGGTCATCCACAAATGCACGTCCGTGCGCCATTCGTTGAAGGCCGAGCGCATCGGCTGCGACGCGGTCAGCGTCGACGGCTTCGAGTGCGGCGGCCATCCCGGCGAAGACGACGTGCCGAACATGATCCTCCTGCCGCGCGCTGCCGAGGAATTGAATATCCCGTTCGTCGCGTCCGGCGGAATGGCGGATGCGCGCAGCCTCGTCGCGGCGCTCGCGCTCGGCGCCGACGGCATGAATATGGGCACGCGTTTCATCGCCACGAAGGAAGCGCCGGTGCATGACAACGTCAAACAGGCGCTGGTCGCGGCAACCGAGCTCGACACACGCCTGATCATGCGCGCCATTCGCAACACCGAGCGCGTGCTGAACAACGCCAACGTAGAGAAGATTGTCGAGATCGAGCGTCAAAAAGGAGCCAGCCTCACGATCGGTGATATTCACGACCAAGTTGCCGGCGTTTATCCCGACATCATGCTCAAGGGCGATATGGATGCCGGAGCGTGGAGTTGTGGCATGGTGGCAGGACTGATCCACGACATTCCGAGCGTCAAGGAACTCATCGACCGGATTATGTCGGGCGCCGAAGAAATCATTGCGACGCGTCTTAGGGGCTTATTGTCCGGCAATGCCGCGCAAGTCGGGCGGGCGGCATAGCGCCGTCTCAATAGCCTTTCGCGCGATCGACCAGGGGCGCCGGCATGCTGCCGGCACGAAAAGCTTTTATGTTCTCTGCCGCAATTTTGGCGGCGGTGCTCACGTCGGTCACGGCGGCGACATGCGGCAGCACGCTGATGCGCGGATGCGACCAGAAAGGGTGCTGGCACGGTAGCGGCTCCTCGCTGAATACATCGAGAATGGCGTGAGAGAGCTGGCCCCTTGCCAGCGCCTCCAGCAAATCCTTTTCGTTCAGATGTCCGCCGCGGGCAAGATTGACGATCGCGGCGCCTCGCGGCAAGCGAGCGAATAGCTGCGCGTTCAAGATGCCTGCCGTGTGCGGCGTAAGCGGCAAGAGATTGATGAGAATGTCCGTTCTTTGCAGCAGGCTCGCGAGCCCGCTTGCGCCGCTCCAACACTCTAAGCCTTCAACCTGTCGAGCGCCGGTGCTCCACCCGGCTACATCGAAATCGAGGCAGGCGAGCGCCTGCGCCACAGCGCGCCCGAGCTCACCGAGACCCAATATGCCGATGCGCCGCTCGCGAGCGATCGGCTGGGGCAATTGCTTCCATTCACGTCCGGTCTGCTGCCGCGCATAGGCGGGGAATTGCCGATGCAATGCGAGGACGCAGGCGAGCGCACACTCGGTCATCGCTTGCGTCAGATTGGGATCTACCAATCGGACAATCGGCACATTTTCGGGCAGCGTCGGATCCGACAAAAGCCGATCGACGCCCGCCCACAGACTTTGAATCAGTACAAGGTTATCCAAGCCGGCGAGCGAACCGGCGGGAGGATTGGCAACGAGGGCGATATCGATGCAAGCGGGATCGTAGACCTCATCCGGAAGGTACAAAGTCTCGCTGGGCAGAGATAGGGCGAGCCTTTCACGCCAGTGCGCATATTCCTGCGCACTGAACGCGCCGATCAGCAGCAGACTCACCTCACCCGGCCTTAGTTGAGCGCTGCGAGCAGACCGGCAAACAGACGGCCGCGCGTCACGAGACCGTCAACCTCGATATATTCTTCGAGCGTGTGATAGCCCCTGCCGATCGCGCCGAGTCCGTCGAGTGTGGCGATGCCCATAGCGCCGGTAAAATTCCCGTCCGAGCCGCCGCCGGCGCTGTGATGGGTGAGTTCGACGCCAAGCTCGCGCGCGATCCCGCGGGCGGTTTCGGAGAGGCGCATCGTTGCTTCATCCGGCTCCCAGACGGGCCGGGTCACCCCGCGCGTAACCTCAAAACGCACGTCGTCGTGAGTGCCGGACAGGGCCAGCATCGCCTCGACGCCGTGATCAAGATCGGCTTGCCGTTTGGCCATGCTGAGCGCTTCGGCGCGGCAGATCGTCGGCACGCAATTGACCCAGGTGCCCCCGTGCACGACGCCGACGCTGAACGTGCAGCTTTCGGTCGTCATCTCCTCGATGGCGAGGATTTTACGCGCCATGGTGCGGATCGCCGAGCGCCCCTCCGCCAGGCTCGCGCCGGCGTGGCTCGGCCGCCCGGTCGCTGCCATATTGAAGCGGGCGATGGCGTAGCGGCCGGTGACCACCCCGCCATCCTCGCGGCCCGGTTCAGGAACGAGAACATAGCGGTGCTTGGCGGCTTCCGTCTCGATCAGTTCGCGCGTCGAAGGGCTGCCGATCTCCTCGTCGCTGGTGAACAGGATCGTCACCGGCAGCGGGGTTTCGAGGCCGGCGCGCGCCAGCTGCCGCAGCGCCTCGAGCGCAAGAAAATTGCCGCCCTTCATGTCGAGGATGCCGGGTCCGTAGCAGCGGCTCCCGTCGCGGCGCCATGGCAGCTTCTCGAGCGTGCCGATCGGATGAACCGTGTCGAGATGGCCAAGAATGAGGATTCCGGCCTCGCCCGCCCGGCGATGCGGAAGCGTCGCTCGCAGGCAATCGCCAAGGTTCATCCGGCCAGGGACCGTCTCCACCTTCGCGCCTAGCGCGGCGAGATCGCGCGCCGCCAAAGCCATCATCCGGTTGACCGCCGCGGCATTGAAAGTCGGGCTTTCGCATTCGATCCAAGGCTTGAGGCCCGCAAGCATGACGTCGGCGGCGAAGGGGAGCGTATGCGCCTTCAATGATCCCTCCTGCGCGAGGCGGACGCCATGCTATCGCGCTTGGAAGCTCTTGTTAAAAATTGAGGAAGCGCGCTCAAAGCGGCAAACGCGGCGTATCCCCAGCGGGGATTGGGCGGCGGCTCCCGCCCGCGCGAGCGGCCTACTTGGTCCGCTCGACCGCGGTTGCGACTGTCCAGATCAGGCTGGTGATCGCAGCCGAGGGAATGGCCGTCGAAAGCAGGAAGGAGAACATCGAGAGCAGCACGCTTGATCAACTTAGCAGGACCGCAGGGGTTCCTTGGCCGCGCAACGCAAGCGGAATTTTTCTGACGCTGGCTTGACCCTGCACACGCAAAGCGCGCGCGCGGGCGCCGGGCCCGCCTTCAACGCCAGCTTCACATTTTGGGTCAGCTTCACATTTTGGCCCCATTCAGGCTGAACTGCTTAGGCGGTCAGTTCTGTGGGGCGCGTGGATGGCTATTTTCGAGCCGACCGAAATCGTAATGGCGGAAGGCGAATGGCGGCTGCGGGTCAAACGCGCCGCCGATGTCATTGAGTACATCACCCACGATCGTGCGATGAACCTCGCCGATGAACTTGAAGCGGAGGGCTGGCGCGAGTGCGCGAGCCAAATCCGCAGAGCGTTAGAAACGGTTCGGCGCTTCCAGGCCTACGCCCGCCCCTGAGGACGCGTTCCCTGCGATCGCCCCCGCGAACCGCTCGCTGAAGCAGAATACAAGCCGGCGCGAATTTGTTGGCGCGCCCCGCAGGATTCGAACCCGCGACCTCCGGGTTCGAAGCCCGGCGCTCTATCCAGCTGAGCTAGAGGCGCACTCCGTTTCAGGGAGGCGCGCGAGCATAGCTTTCAAGTGAACGATTGGAAACCGCGTCGGAGGCATCGGGCAAGCTTTCCTTCACAAGCGCCGGCGGCTAGCGATTGGCTGCAACCTCGATCGCCGTCCTCCTGAAGGACGGCGGCAAAATCAGCGGCCTACCGGCGGCCATGATAGAAGCCGACGCCGCTTGCGTGCGCCCACAACCGAGCGAGTGCGCCGAGAACGCCAAGTCCTCTGCGGTCAGCGAACGGATCGGCAGCGCGGTGCAGGCATCTCGTCCCGCCTCGTCCGGCGCAGCTACAGCAGGTGCCGCCTTCAATGCCGCGATCACCACGTTCTTCTTGCGGGCGGGGACGACGACGACCTCCTGCCCCGCAAAGGCCAACGCTTCGGGGCGGCTCACGTCGCCGAGATTGGCTCCTTGCTTCAGTAACGCCGCGAACGCCGGATGCTGTCCGCCGTCCGAATAGGTGACGCGAAGAGCCGCGCTGCCTTCACTGAGCGAGGCGATCTTTTGCTCTTCCGCCGCATGGAAGGCCTGTGCGGCCGCTTCTTTCGCAGGATCGCGCGACGACGCAAAGGTGTAGCGGCCCGCGACGACGTTCACGACAGGCTCTTCACCCGTCGCCTCGAAACGATCGGAGCCTTCCTTCAACTGCCGCCAGAAATCGATGTTCTTGTCGGCGCGGTATTTCGCCATGTTCTGCGCGGTCATGCGGAACGGAAAGGCTTGGAACTGAAACGCCTGCTGACCGCCGGCGAAGGCTTCGCGCGCGATCGCATAGATTTCGCCGATCTGCTTGTCGGTCATGGCGTAACAGCCTGCCGAAGAACAGGTGCCATGCACCATCAGGTAGGCGCCGGACGCGCCATGCGCTCTGTCATAGGCGTTCGGGAAGCCGGTATCGAACGACAGGTAATAGTGCGAATTCGGATTCATCTGCCGGCGAGCGATCGGGTAGAAGCCTTCCGGCGCCTGACGATCGCCCTGCGTCTGTTTCGGTCCGAGTTGGCCTGACCAACGGCAGATCGGAAACGTCTTGATGTGGACGTAGCGACCGTCTCGCGCGAGCTTCCAAACCTCGAGTTCGGCTTCCTTTTTATAGGTGCGGATCAGAACCGGGGCGGAGGGGCTCGTATTCTTCGCCGCCATCAAAGCGAGAGTCTGAGCCGGAATTGGCGCTGTCGCTTTCGTATTCTCAGCGAATGCTGGGCCGCTCGACGCGGCCATGAAGGAGGCCACAGCTGCCAGTGCGCCCCATCCCGTGAGCCAAGCCTTCAAGAGCATCCGCTGTCCGCGCCCAAACCGTTCAAAAGCAACGCACTATCGCCAAAGATGGTAAGCGGTTCCTTGCAGCCGGATTTGGGCGGAAAAGGGGTTGGCGCGCGGCGGATCACATGCCAGCGCCGGCACACGGAAGGTTAACCCGAACGGCGCAAATTAGCGCGATCCCGAGTCTCTCGTCAGGTCCCGGTCGTGCAACTGCGTCATCTTGCCCAACGCGCACCTTCGGCCGGACTCCCCGAGCCGACGCGCTCAGCCGCCCCCCCGTCCGACAAACCGTCTGGACCCGATCCGAAGTCGATCCTGAATTCCATCGGCGAAGTCATCTACGATTGGGACATCGGTAGCGACCGCCTGACCTGGGGCCCGAACGTTGCCGATGTGCTCGGTTTCGCGTCCGCAGGAGATCTCGCTACCGGTCGCAGCTATGCAAGCCTGCTCAGCGCGACGAGCAAAGACTCGCGTCAGGAGGCGATCGCGCAATCCCAAAGTGTCGATCAGGGCAGCGGCGTGCCATATCACGTCTGTTACGCGCTCGAGGCGACAAATTCCCGCGGCCGAGGTGCACCTGTTTGGATCGAGGATACCGGCCGATGGTTTGGCGACGCCAGCGGCAAGCCGGTGGGCGCGCATGGGCTGATCCGCGTAATCACCGCGCAGCACGAGGCCGCTGAAAAGCTGCAGGAGCGATCGCGTGTCGACCCAGCCACCGGGGCGCTCAGCCGCGCAAGTCTTACCGATCACATTGAGCAGCTTCTGGAGCGATCGAAGCAGCGCAACGAAACTTTTGTCGTGCTTCTGGCCGCCATCGAAAACCTTTTCGCCCTCAATCGCACCTATGGGTATGACGCCGCCGATCAGGTCATCGCTGCGATCGTCGCGCGGCTGCAGGCCGAGATGCGCGGGAGCGATGTGATCGCCCGGTACAGTGGCAACAAATTTGGTCTTGTGCTCGCTGGCTGCGACGGCGAGCAGATGAAAGTGGCAGCACGGCGTTTTATCGAGACGATCGCGGCGGCGCCCTTTCAGACGGACGTCGCACCCATCCATGCCGCTTTGCGCATCGGCGGCGTGATTGCGCCACGCCACGGCCGCTCGGCGCAGGTCTTATTTTGTCACGCCGAGGAGGCTCTCGATCTTGCGCGTCAATCCGGGGCGCGCCGCTTTGCCGAGTTCGAGCATTCCTTGTCAGCGGCGGATGCCCGATTACGCGCGTTGCGCACGGCAGACGACATTCTTGCCGGCCTCAATCAGGGCCGTGTGACGCTTGCATTTCAGCCTATCGTGCGCCTGGCCTGCGGCAGCACCGCCTTCGAAGAGGCGCTGCTGCGCCTGATCATGCCAGACGGCACGATCGCGGGCCCTTCCGCCCTGTTGCCGGTCGCGGAAAAAGCAGGGCTCATCGGGTTGCTCGATGCTCGCGTGTTCGATCTCGCCCTCGCCCGGCTCAAGGAAGACCGGGGGGTTCGGCTCTCGATCAATGTCTCGGCGGCCACGCTCCACGATCCGGATTGGCCGGAGCGCCTGCGTAATGCGGTGCGACTCGCACCGGCCGCGGCGGAGCGGCTCGTTATCGAGATCACGGAGAGCTCGGCCCTCGTCGACATCGAGGCGACCTGCGCTGCCATTGCAGCGATGAAGTCGCTTGGCATCCGCGTCGCGATGGATGACTTCGGCGCGGGGCACACCTCGTTCAAAAATCTGCGCCGACTCGGCTTCGATCTCGTCAAGATCGACGGCGCATTCATCCAGAATCTGGCGCGATCGCCCGACGATCGCTTCTTCGTGCGCACGCTGCTCGACCTCGCCCGGCATCTCGACATCGCGACGGTGGCGGAATGGGTGGAAGAGGCGGAAACCGCGCACCTCCTCGCCGGTTGGGGAGTGGATTATGCGCAGGGCAATTTCTTCGGCGAGGCGCAGCTCGTCTCGACGGCTGCGGCATCGGCCGCCGCTTAATCCCGCAAAAGTTCAGCTTTTTTTCGCGAGACCGTCGAGGCGTTCGCGCATATCCTCGAGTTGGCGTTTCAAGTCCTCGATCTCGGACGGGCTGCTTTTCGAGCCGGCTGGGTTCGGCTCGGCGGCGGAAGACGAGCTCCCGAGCGCGAACGGATTGAACATTGCCAACGCCTGGCGGAACATCTGCATGTTCTTGCGGGTCTGATCTTCGAGCGATTGGAAAACCTGGCGGGTCGGCTCAGCCAAAGGACCGCCGAACGCGGTGGTAATCTGGTCGCGGAACTTCTGCTGCTCGTTCGTGAGCTTATCAATCGTGAATTCGAGATAGCTCGGCACCAGCATCTGCATGCTGTCGCCGTAAAAGCGGATCAGCTGGCGCAGAAAAGTAATCGGCAGCATGCTTTGGCCGACCTTGCTCTCCTGCTCGAAAATGATCTGGGTCAAGACCGAGCGGGTGATGTCCTCGCCTGTCTTGGCGTCCTGAACCAGGAAATCCTCGCCGCGCTTGACCATGTGGGCCAGGTCTTCGAGCGTCACGTAGGCGCTGGTCCCGGTATTATAGAGGCGCCGGTTCGCGTACTTCTTTATGGTTGTGGGCTGTGGCGTGTTTGTTGCTACCTGCTCTAGAGCCATGTCCTGCCTCGACCGATTGCGGGAGCCTCCTTCCCGCAGCTGCGAAGATAGGCATTTTATCGCGCCGCGGGAAAGACTTTTCTTGAACCCGGGCTGAGGCTTGCCGCACCTGCGTCGACCGCAACGCTGCGCCGCGTATTCGAAGATTTGCTTGACGCACCGGCTGGGGCGTTCATGTAGAGGAGAGCCAGATACGCGGCGCGCGGCGCCCGGAAATTGCAGGGAGATTTGAGATGACGGATGTGGTGATCGTTTCGGCCGCGCGCACGGCAGTCGGCTCGTTCAACGGCGCTTTCGCCAACACCCCGGCGCACGATCTCGGCGCGACCGCGATCAAGGCGGCGATCGAGCGGGCGAAGATCGATGCGGGCGCCGTCGACGAGGTCATCATGGGCCAGATCCTGACCGCCGGTCAGGGGCAAAATCCCGCGCGCCAGGCGGCAATGAAAGCCGGCGTGCCGCAGGAAAAAACCGCCTGGAACCTCAACCAGCTCTGCGGATCGGGCTTGCGTGCCGTCGCACTCGGAATGCAGCAGATCGCCAACGGCGACGCCGATATCATTGTCGCTGGCGGGCAGGAATCGATGTCGCAGGCCCCCCACGCCGCCTATCTGCGAGGCGGCAGCAAGATGGGCGACGTCAAATTCACCGACACGATGCTGAAGGACGGCCTGATCGACGCCTTCCACGGCTACCACATGGGCAACACGGCCGAAAACGTCGCCTCCAAGTGGCAGATCAATCGCGAGGAGATGGATAAATTCGCCGTCGGCTCGCAGAACAAGGCTGAGGCGGCGCAGAAGGCCGGCCGCTTCAAGGACGAGATCGTGCCGTTCACGGTGCCCGGCAAGAAGGGCGACATCGTCGTCGACCAGGATGAATATATCCGGGCCGGCGCGACCCTCGACGCGATGGCGAAACTTCGCCCGGCCTTCTCCAAGGAAGGCGGCGTCACGGCGGGCAACGCCTCAGGCATCAATGACGGCGCCGCGGCGCTGGTCCTGATGAGTGCCAAGGAAGCCGAGAAGCGCGGATTGAAACCGCTTGCCCGCATCGTCTCGTGGGCAACCGCGGGCGTCGATCCCGCCGTGATGGGCACCGGCCCGATCCCGGCCTCGCGCAAGGCGCTCGAGAAGGCCGGCTGGAAGGTCAAGGACCTGGAACTCGTCGAAGCGAACGAGGCCTTCGCGGCGCAGGCGCTCGCCGTCAACAAGGACATGGGTTGGGATCCCGCAATCGTCAACGTCAATGGCGGCGCGATCGCCATCGGCCACCCGATCGGCGCATCCGGCGCACGCGTGCTGACAACGCTCCTGCACGAGATGCAGCGGCGCGACGCGCACAAAGGTCTCGCGACGCTGTGCATCGGCGGCGGCATGGGAATCGCGATGACGGTCGAACGCTGACCGGCATTCCGCGTTAGAAATCGGTGCGGTGAGCACCACCGCACCGGCGCACTTCCGCGAAGGAAGGCGTGTTTGGGAAGAAGCAACACAAGGGGACGGCAATGGCACGCACGGCGGTGGTCACCGGCGGGTCGCGCGGAATCGGCGCGGCGATCAGCAAAGCACTCAAGCAAGCCGGCTATAATGTCGCCGCCAATTACGGCGGCAACGATGAGGCTGCCGCGAAATTCAAGCAGGAGACCGGCATTCCCGTCTTCAAGTGGGATGTGTCGGATTATGAGGCGTGCACCGATGGCCTGAAGAAGGTCGAAAGCGAGGTCGGCCCCGTCGACATCCTCGTCAACAATGCCGGCATCACCCGCGATACGATGTTCCACCGCATGAAGCCGGAGCAATGGTATCAGGTGATCAACACGAACCTGAATTCGTTGTTCAACATGTGCCGGCCAGTGATCGAGGGCATGCGCGAGCGCAGTTTCGGGCGCATCATCAACATCTCATCGATCAATGGACAAAAGGGCCAGATGGGCCAGGCCAATTACTCGGCGGCGAAGGCCGGCGATATTGGATTCACGAAGGCGCTGGCGCAGGAGAATGCCAACAAAGGCATCACCGTCAACGTGATCGCGCCGGGCTACATCGCCACCGAAATGGTGATGGCGGTGCCGAAGGACGTGCTCGAGAAAAACATCATCCCGCAAATTCCGGTGCGCCGTCTCGGTCAGCCCGAAGAGATAGCGCGCGTCGTCGTGTTTCTGGCATCGGACGATGCCGGCTTCATCACCGGCTCGACGATCGCCGCAAACGGCGGCCAGTACATGGTGTGACGGCAAGGCGAACGCAGTTCAGTGTTCGCCGGGTTTCACAACGTTCGGGCGCTCATTAAACGTAAGCTCTCGAACATCATTCTTTCGCTGGCAGTCGCTCTGATTCTCGCGGCCGGCGCGGCACTCTCCCTCTGGTCAAACGCGACCCTGCGGGAGAGCCGCGATCTCGTCGTCCATTCGCATCAGGTCATCGAGGCGGGCAAGGACCTGCTGCTCGCACTTGATGATGCGGAGACTGGTCAGCGCGGTTATCTCATTGTCGGCGATGGAGCTTATCTGGAGCCGTATGAGAAGGGACGTAGCAAGGCCGCCGCGGCGGTGGACCGCCTGGCGCAATTGGTTCCCGACAATGTCCAGCAGCTTCGACGTGCCGCTCAAGCGCATGCGCTCGCGGCGCAGAAGCTTGAGGAGCTAGAATCTGTCATTCGTGAGAATGAGCGCAACGGATTTGCTGCCGCTCGCATGAAAGTGGCTTCAAACACCGGCAAGAACACGATGGATGCGCTGCGGCGAGTTCTCGCCGATATGCAAACCGCTGAAGAAACACTGCTCACCACTCGCGCCGCAGAAGTCAGGCGCAACGAAAGCCGTGTTCTTATCAGTGGCGCTCTGGTCGCGGCGATTTCGCTACTGACGCGATTGCTTGTATGGTTCGTCCGCCGCCGCAAGGCTGCGTGAACTTCAGCCGCGATGATACGGGTGACCCGACAATATCGTCGCGGCTCGATAGATTTGTTCCAGCAAGAGGACCCGGATCAATTGGTGCGGCAACGTCATCGCGCCGAATGCGATTATGCGACGCGCGCGCTGGCGTAAGCTTTCGTCGAGACCGTCGGCGCCGCCGATCGCAAACGCCAGCGAGGGAGTGCCCTCATCGCGCAGTCTCGCGACGTCGCGCGCGAAATCTTCGCTTGTGAGGTTTGCACCTTTCTCGTCGAGCGCCCAAAGTACGGCTCCTTCGGGGAGCAGCGCCGCAAGCCGGAGCGCCTCGTCGCTCTTGCGATCATCGGCACGGCGCGCGCTGCTTTCAGCGATTTCGCGAATGTCGATCGGACCGAGCCCGATCGCTCGACCTGCGGGACCGAGCCGCTCGGCATAGCGTGCGACCAGTTGTCGTTCAGGACCGGCTTTCAGCCGACCGACGCAAAGAACCTGGACACGCAAGAATTAGAGGCGCGTCAGACGACGCGCCGCTCGGTCGCTCGCTCGCCCGGACGATCGCCGCCCCACATCTTCTCGAGATTGTAGAATTGACGGACCTCGGGACGGAAGATGTGGACAATGACGTCGTTGGCGTCGACCAGCACCCAGTCACAGTGCGGCAGGCCTTCGACGCGCGGCGTTGGCAGCCCCGCTTCCTTGCACGATTTGATCACGCGATCGGCGATGGCTCCGACATGAACGTTGGAGCGACCGCTGGCGATGACCATCATGTCTGCGAGGGTGGTTTTGCCGTGCAGGTCAATGGAGACGACGTCTTCAGCTTTCGAATCGTCGAGACTGGCCAGGACATTCCGCACGAGTAATCCGGTGTCGAATCCTCTGAACTCGCCAACCGGTGGAAGGGGGACGACGCCCGCTTCGGAGAGAACCGCAGGTTCCAGTGCTTGTTTCCTCTGACGCGGGCACGGCGCCCGCATAAGCGAAGATGAGAGCGATTCTCCTGCTTTTCAACCGTCCCGCCGTCATCACCGCAAAACGGCCTTAACTTTCGGGCGCCGTGTGGCCGGCCTGCCGCAACCGGGTGGACGACAGATCGACGCGCGGGCCATGCAGAAAGACGAAAGCCGGCGGCTCGATCTCGGGCAGAAGCGCCGCCTCCTCCTCCGGAATCCGATACCCGGCCAGCCAATGAGCAGCGGGCGTGCCAAGCGTCGGCGAGGTCCGCCCCGGTCGGTCGATGATGGCAAACGGGACAAGCTCGGCAATTTCCCGCCAGCGCTGCCAGCGATGCAGCTGGCCGAGGATGTCGGCGCCCATGATCCAGACGAACCGGACGCCCGGACAGCGCCGCCGCAGGTAGGCCAGCGTATCGTGGGTGTAGCGGGTGCCGATCTCCGCCTCGAGCCCGCTCACGATGATACGGGGATCGCGCACGAGCGCCCGCGCCGCCGCGATGCGCTCCGCAAGCGGCGGCAGGGCGGCCGTTTCCTTCAGCGGGTTGCCGGGGCTGACCAGCCACCAGACCCGGTCCAGGCCGACCCGCTTCAGCGCGAGCTCGCTCGCATGGACGTGGCCGCGATGCGGCGGATTGAACGAGCCGCCGAAGAGGCCGACCCGCAAGCCATGGGAATGGGAAGGAAGACGGGCCATTGCCAAGAGTGCTCGCTCACCTGGTTTGCCGCCACTCTTTCTGCCGGGCCGGCCAAGTCAACGCCTGGAGTAGCGAGCGCCCCTGCCCTCCGCATCGATCCCTCTCCGGGCGCAGGCCCTTGGGACAGCCGGGAGGCGATTTTCGGGCGCGCGGCATCGCCGCCGCACGCCAACGCGTACGAAAGAGAGAGAAGCGAAGAGGACACGGGGACTTAGGGTCACCGATACCTGAAGCTTCATTGAAGAGAGCCGGTTTCCCGGGTCCCCGTGTCGGCGTCTTTA
>JAFASC010000067.1 GCA_019244955.1 Methylobacteriaceae bacterium
CGGAACGGCAGCGCCTCAACAACACCACCTGGCCCGTCGACGCGGACCGGTTCCCCGTGGACGATCCGCGCTTCCTTGAGTAGCGGCGGATAGGAACTGCCGGGCGGCGTCTCGAAGATGTAGCCGAACTTGCCCCCGACATCCCTAGAGGTCGCTTCGTCCATCCACATCGTGATGCGCCGACGCATGCTGATCACCAGCGGCCGGACGTCGTCAATCCCATGCGTGTGGTCGGCATGGGGATGCGTCATCAGGATGCCGTCGAGGCGCTGAACGCCGGTCCGCAGCATCTGCTCGCGCAGATCGGGAGAGGTGTCGACCAGAACCTGCGTCCTTGCCTCGCCGGAGCCGCGCTCGACCAGGATCGAGCAGCGCAGGCGCCGGTTGCGCGGGTTGTTCGGGTCGCACGCGCCCCACCCGGCCGGCCCGATCCGCGGCACGCCGCCGGACGAGCCGCAGCCCAGAATCGTGATCGTCAGGTCATTCATGCCGCGAGTTTCAGCGGCGGCATTTTCGAGAAGAGGCGCTGCACGTTGTGGGTGGTGGCGCCTGCAAACTCCGCCTCACTGACCTGCTTGATGTCTGCCAGCACGCGCGCGGTGTCGGCGACAAAGGCCGGCTCGTTACGCTTGCCGCGGTTCGGTACCGGCGCGAGGAATGGCGCGTCGGTTTCGACGAGCATGCGATCGAGCGGCACGTCGCGGGCAATGTCGCGGAGTTCCTGCGAATTCCTGAAGGTGATCACTCCGGAGAAGGACACGGAAAGGCCGAGCGCCAGGCCGGTCTCGGCGAGCATGCGGCCGGCGGTAAAACAATGCAGGACCGCTGTGAAAGCGCCCTTCCCCATCTCGTCTTTGAGGATCGCCGCGATGTCCTCGTCCGCGTCGCGCGCGTGAATGACGAGCGGCAGGCCGCTCTGGCGCGCCGCCGCAATATGCGTGCGGAAGACGCGCGCGGCGACATCGCGCGGCGCGCGATCGTAATGATAGTCGAGCCCAGCCTCGCCGATTCCAACGCATTTCGGATGTCGCGCCAGGCGCACGAGCTCTGCCACGCTCGCCTCGGGTTCCTCATGCGCCTGATGCGGGTGCGTGCCGACGGTACAGAAAATGTCGGCATCGCGCTCGGCAATCGCGGTGATCTCCGCGAACTTTTGCACCCGCGTGGAGATCGTGATCATGCGGCTAACACCGCGCGCCTTGGCGCGCGCGATCACCGCATCGATGTCGGCGGCGAAGTCGGGAAAGTCGAGATGGCAATGTGAGTCGATCAGCATGAGCGGCAAGATAGGTATGAGGGCTCCGGAAGCTAGCCTTGCGCTCGTTGCCCCTCCTCCGGCTCGACATAGCGTGGAAAGACCGGGACAGGCGGGGGCAGCGCCGCGCCGACCGTCAGCCGGTGGGCGGCCGTCGCTTTATCGAAACTCCGCGCCTCGCGCCGAACCGCGAGGAGATCGAGCAATTCACCCATTTTGGCCGGCATGAAGGGTTGTACAAAAATGCCGACGACCCGCAGGACTTCTGCGGTGACGCAGAGGATCGTCGCCATTCGCGCCGGATCGCTCTTGCGCTTCGCCCAGGGCTCCTCGGCGGCGAAATAGCGATTGGCTTGCCCAACGACCTGCCAAATTTCGGCGAGGACCAGATGCAACGCAAAGTCCTTCATCGCCGCGCGCGCCTTGTCTCCGATCGCATACGCCTCGCCTAAAATCGCTTCATCTGCCGGGGTGGAGGGGCCCGCTACCGGCACCCTGCCCTCGCAATTGCGGGCTATCATCGACAACGAGCGCTGCGCGAGATTGCCGAGATCGTTGGCGAGGTCGGCGTTGATCCGCTGTACGATCGCCTCGTGCGAATAATTGCCGTCCTGGCCGAAGGGCACTTCACGCAGGAAGAAATAGCGCAGCTGATCGGGCCCGTAATGCTCGGCGAGCGTGAACGGGTCGATAACGTTGCCGACCGACTTCGACATTTTCTCTCCGCGATTAAAGAGAAAACCATGCACGACGATGTGCTTCGGGACGGAGATTTTGGCCGACATCAGAAAGGCCGGCCAATAGATTGCGTGGAAGCGCGTTATATCCTTGCCTATGACGTGCGCGTCGGCCGGCCAGAATCTTGCGCGCGGCGCATTCGCGTCGGGATAGCCGGTCGCAGTGATATAATTGGTCAGCGCGTCAACCCAGACATACATGACGTGTTTCGGATCGTTGGGGACCGGAACGCCCCAGGCGAATGTCGTGCGAGAGATCGACAAATCGGAAAGTCCGCGTTTTACGAACGCGACGATCTCGTTCTTGTATTTCTCCGGCGTAATGAAATCGGGATGCTCCTCGTAGTAGCGCAGGAGCCGGTCGGCGTAGGCGGAGAGCCGGAAGAAATAGCTCTCTTCTTCTACCCAATCGACCGGCGAGCCGCTCGGGGCGAGGCGGCTCCCATCGACGCCCGGCGTCAACTCATCCTCATCGTAATAGGCTTCGTCGCGAACTGAATACCAGCCGGCATATTTCGAGAGATAGATGTCACCGGCAGCTTGCATGGCGTCCCAGATTGCCTGCGAAGCGCGCTTGTGACGCTCTTGCGTGGTGCGCACAAAATCGTCTGCCTGTGCCTCCAGCGCTTCCCCCATCGCCAGGAATTGCGCTGCTGTGCGGTCGCCGAGCTGTAAGGGCGTTATGCCCTCACGTTGCGCTGTCTGCAGCATTTTCAGCCCATGCTCGTCGAGGCCGGTAACGAACAGCACCTCGTAGCCGTCGAGTCGCTTGAACCGTGCGATCGCGTCCGTCGCGATTCGCTCGTAGGCATGCCCGATATGCGGCGCTCCGTTCCCATAGGGAATCGCGGTCGTGATGTAGAAGGTGCGGCCGCCCATCATTCATACGCCTCCGCGCGTCAGACGCGCTCGGATTCGTGTTCCCGTCGCGACGCCCGCGCGGCCGCCTCGAGATGGGCGAAGATCGATAGGATCAGCGGGCGTTTGTCGAGGTTCAAAGCCTCTGTTTCGCTCGCTGCGTCAAGTATTTTCTCCCACGCCTCGGCATAGGGCTGCAGGTGCGCCGGACCGCTCGCGGCGCCATCGCGGACGCAGCGATCGAGATAGGCGAACACATTTGCCATGAGGCTTTCATACGCGGCTTCATTATCGCGGCCGGCAACTGCATCGCCAAGCGTATGGACCTCGCGCCAATCTATCCGCGGCAGGCGCGCGAGCAGGTTCCTCGTATCGGCATCGAATTCGCCCGACTCACCCTCGACGAGGCGCAGCGCGTCCTTCACCGACCCGCCTGCTCTTCCGGCAGCTGATTGGATGTCGGCCATTGAGTGACGTGGATGCAAGCCTAAGAGTGCTTGAACCACCTCCTCGTCGCTGAGCGGGGCCAGCATGAAAAGGCGGCAGCGTGATCTTATTGTCGGTAGGATGCGCCCCGGCCGGTGCGCGATGAGCAGAAATAACGAGCGCGGCGGCGGCTCTTCTACTATCTTCAAAAGTGCGTTCGCAGCATTGCGATTCAACTCGTCGGCGCTGTCAATGATCGCGATACGCCAGCCATTGCCGCCGGCCGCGTGCTGAAAAATGCGCATCGCGGCACGTACCTCCTCGACGCGGATTTCCGTATAGAGCTTCTTGACCTTGTCGTTCCATTGCCGGCGTAAGAGAGCGACATCGGAAGAGGACAAAGCCGCGATCTGCCGCGCCGCCGGGCTTGCCGGATCGACGTCCAGCGTTTGCGCTCGCTGGACGGTTGGGCTCCGCGGGTCCGGATTGGCGAGCAAAAATCGCGCGACGCGCCACGCAAGGGTTGCCTTGCCCACGCCTTCGGGACCTCCGATGATCCAGGCATGCGGCATCCGGTCGGTGCGATATGCGTCGAGGAAAACACGCTGCGCCGCCGCGTGCCCGACAAATCCCATCGTCTGACGCGGATGCGGCGCCTCGCCGGCGCGATCGGATTCCGGAGACCCGCCCTCGGCTTTCACGCGCGCTCCTGCGCGGCGTGCTTACGGCGGGTGCGGCTTGACTTCTTTGGCGCTTCCTCGAGCAACCGTGTCTCAACCTCGCGCCAGATTTCTGCCGCGACATCACCTTCCGGGGCGAGCGCATAGATCGTCACGCAACGTTCAGGCTCCGCCTTGGCGATGTCGCGAAACGCCTTGCGCAAAGCCGCGTGAAACGCGATGCCCTCGGCTTCAAACCGGTCGGCCGGTTCGCCGTTGCGCCGCTGGGAAACGCGCAAAAGACCTGCCTCCGGCGGAATGTCGAGAAAGATCGTGAGATCGGGACGCGCGTTCGCAATCGCGACCCGCTCCAGTTCAAGGATGAAGCGCTGCTCCAGATTCCCGAGCGCACCTTGATAGGCTCGCGTCGAGTCGGCAAAGCGGTCCGAGACGACCCAGGCGCCGCGCGCCAACGCGGGTTCGATGATCTTGTCGACGTGATCGATACGGGCGGCGGAGAAAAGGATCGCTTCGCCTCTGGGTCCGAACCGCGCCGCGCGACCGGAAAGCAGGACATCGCGCAGCGCTTCCGCCTGCGGCGATCCGCCCGGCTCGCGGGTGGCGACAACCTCGATGCCGCGCTCCTCCAGACGCGAAACAAGCAGACGCACTTGAGTCGATTTGCCCGCGCCCTCTCCGCCTTCCAAAGTGATGAACCGACCGCGGCGCGCACTGCCGCTGCCGTTCGACTGCTCGGTCATTTATCTTTCTTCGACACGTACTTGCGGAAGAGTATCGTCGCGTATTCCAGTCCCGCATCCATGGCGCGCCGCGGCAGCGAACCCACCGCGACCGAGTCGCCGGTCGTCAGCGGCAGATCTAGCGCGAGCGTCTGCCCGCGCATGATTTTCAGCCGCGCGACCTGCTTGCCTTCCTCGACGGGCGCGATCAACGGTCCGTCATAGACGATACGCCCGCTGAGCTTCTCCCCAGAACCGCGCGGCAAAAGCACTTTCACCGGGCCGCTCGCGAGAAGCGGTACGTCACCACGTTCGCCGCCATAGACTTTTGCACTGCCCACCGCTTCACCTGCGGCGAAAATCTGCTTGGCTTCAAAAGCGCGGAACCCCCATTGCAAGAGCTTGCGCGCTTCCTCGGCACGCTCTTTCGCGCTCTTGCAACCGTTGATGACGACGATCAGCCGCTGTCCATTCTGCACGGCAGAACCGACCAGGCCGTAGCCGGAATCCTCGATGAAGCCCGTCTTCAGGCCGTCGGCCCCGAGTTCCATGAAGAGAAGCGGGTTGCGGTTTTGCTGCCGTATCTTGTTCCAGGTGAATTCCTTTTCGCCGAAATACTTGTAGAGATCCGGATAAGTGCGGATCACGTGGTCGGCGAGCATCGCCATTTCGCGCGCGGTCACCTTCTGGTTCGGATCATAGCGTCCCCACGGATTGCGGAAGGTCGACTTCTCCATTCCGAGTTCGCGCGCCCGCTTGGTCATCATGTCGCCGAACGCGGATTCAGATCCTGCGAGCTGTTCGGCAAACACAATCGCCGCGTCATTGCCAGATTGCACGACGAGGCCGCGGATCAGATCCTCGACGCGGATTTGACTGTTCACCTGTGCGAACATGCTGGAGCCGCCCGCCCCTGCTCCGCCTGTTCGCCAGGCGTGCTCCGATACCGTAAATTTCGTGTCGAGATTGATGAGGCCTTCTTTGATCTCACGGAAAATCAGTTCGGCCGTCATGATTTTCACGGTCGAAGCAGGCGAGGTCAGATCGTCGGCATTCTTCTCGAAGAGCACCGCGTGCGAATCGGTGTCCATGAGGAACGCGTACGGGGCGCTTGTCGAAAACGACTCGGCGGCGATCGCCGGGAGAGATGCAAGCGCGAGCATTGCAAGCGGCGCAAACAGCGAGCGGAGAAGGGCGAGCAACGGAACTGCCTCAAGTCGGAGCTGACGAGGGCGGCAGCTTAGCCGAAATGCATCAGATCAGCAGCAACATTCGTGAAATTGATTGCGCCCCCTCGCCTCAGTGCAGCGCGGCGAGCGTGGCGCGCCGTGGCGGCAGCGGGGCTATCGGCACGCCGGCTCCCGGAATCGTGCCGAGGTCGAACGGCCGCGCCGGAGGCAGCGGCGCATTGGTCGGCTGCGGAGGCGGCGCCGTCATCTCGGCGACCTGCTCTTCGCGGCTCTCCGGCTGAGGCGCGTTGTCAGGCAGGTCGGCGGTGCGCGTGGTGGCGCCGCGCGCGGCGACCATCAGCGCGCCGAAGCCGGCTGGCGTCCCATCGCGCCGAAGCGTCGCATAAAGCTTGCGGTCGTCAGAGCCGCCAAGGCCGGCGCGGCCAATATACTCGACCTTCACTTTGGCGGTCCCGCTGCGTCTGAACTCGAGCGCCTCGGCCACGCGCTCGGATACGTCCATGATACGTCCGGGGTGGTAGGGCCCGCGGTCGTTGACGCGCACGATGATCGAGCTGTGATTGCGCAGGTTCGTCACGCGCGCATAGCTCGGCAGCGGCATGGTCGGATGCGCCGCCGAGATCGACTCACGGTCGAAGACCTCGCCGTTGGCGGTGCGGCGGCCGTGGAATGCCGTGCCGTAATAGGAGGCGAGCCCGACTGCGACATGCGTGCGCTCGCTCGGATAATAGGTGATCCCGCCGACCGTGTACGGCTTGCCGACCATGTACATCCCACCACCGCGGGGAACGACTTCGCCCTCCGCGATGACGCGCGGGCTGGCGGCGACCCCATAGCGGGGATCTATAGTGCTGGCGTACCGCTGCGGCTGCGCCGCGCAACCGGCGAGCGTGAGCGCGGCAATGCCAGAGAGCAGAATGCGAGGACCGGGAGCGACCGAAAGGGAGGCGGAAACCGTACTGTTCTGGCGGCTAAGCCACCGATACGACTGCCTCACGCGCATTTTGCCCCCCAACGCCGCCCTTTGCACAGGGCGCACTCGCGTAAGCTTGGCGCGATTTCGTTATCGCGTTCTTAAGCGCTGTTATGGCGCAAGCTTCGCTTTAAGACAGGAAGGACCCCGATTGCGGCATAATCTGGGCAAATGTGCCGCGATTGTGGCAACGGCTCAGGTTATCTCGGGATGCAGCTTTCGTGCAACACGATGATTCGGACACCGGACCGCGGGCCGAGGCTGGGACCCGAGCCCCTAGACGTTCCCCTAGAGGATGGAGATGGATGCCAATACGGAGCGCAGACCTTCGATCCGCGCGGAGACTTTCTCCGCGATCCGCCGCGTCACCGGGGCGGGCTGTGCCGCCTCGACCGGTTCAAGATGGCAGGCTGTGGCGAATCCGGCCGCCTCCGCTGCGTGCGAGAGGGAGAGGATCGTGTAAGGCCTGCGCGTCATCGTGCGGCTCATCCCAAGGGATAGTCGCTAGCGTAATGCAAGCTGAGCCGATTCGTTCCTAACGAGAGTTGCAAATCCCACAAAAAAATTGAGCAGCTGTTTCTATGTCACAGATTCATTCTGCGGCTTGCTGCAGTGCAGTCACCCGTCGATGCGCAGAATTCCCCCCTAGCATCGAGGAATAAACCGCGGTGATGCGCTCGACATGTCGCCGCAGCGTCGGCGGATCCGACCAGAAGTCGGCATAAGCGGCTGGCGAAAGCCGGCTGACCAAAGCATCGTCGCGGACAGCGCTTATTGCCGTTGCGAGGCTGTCGGCATCGCCGGCCTTAAACCAGAGACCCGACACGCCGTCCTCGATTTCTTCGCGGCCGGCGCAGCCATCGGCCACGATCACGGGCGTGCCTAGTCCCTTCGCTTCGAGGACGGTCAGGGGCTGGCCCTCATACCAGAGCGATGGAAAGACCAATGCGCGCGCAGCACGGATCGCCTCGCGCACGAGGAGCCCGCTCTGCCACCCGAGTAGCCGCGCCTCGGGATAGCGTGCGCGCAAGTCCGCGGCAGCGGGGCCGTCGCCTATATAGGTCGGAATGATGCTTGCGCGCCGGGCCGCTTCGGCAAAGAGAAATGGCCCTTTCTCCGCCGAAATCCGGCCGACAAAGATGACGTCGCCTTCGGCGGGCGAAGCTTTCGGCCCCAGGTCGGGGACGTCAATTGGGTTGGAGATCAGATGTGTCCGAGTGCCCGGCGCCAATCGCCGGCCGACGACATCAAGCTGAAACTTCGAGATCGCGATGTAATCCGAAAACGCCTCGGGCAGGTGCGCGACATCTCTGGCAAGTGTCAGCCGCGCGTTGCGCCAGAGCTTCCGAGGGTAGTTTTGGGAATCGCAATGCGTCGCCCAGCAAGCGGCAGAAAGTGGCTCGAGCGGGCAGGTGTGCCCGCGTTGGTAATTGTAGAAGCCGCCATTCGGGCAGAACAGAAAATATTCATGGATCGTGTAGACTGCCGGGAGGCCCGAACGTGCGATCGGCACGGCGATAGACGGGGATAGCGCTTTAGCCCAGCCATGGACATGGACGATCGTGCGCTCCGGCGGCAACCCGCTCAGCAGCCGCGCAAGCGCCTCGGCTGCGGGTTTGTTCCAGGTGCCCTGCACCGCTGCGGCAACTCGCGATGGATTGCCGAGCAAGTCGCTTTGCCCGAGACAGACGACCTCGACACCTGCGGCCGTTAGGCGCTCGTCAACAGGCCCGGCGGCGGCAAAGACGATCGGCCGGTGACCTTCTTGCTTCAGTCCGATTGCGCTGTCGAAGGCAACTTTTGCCTGCCCGCCCGACACGAAGGCGTGATCGAGGCAGAGCACGATAGTCAGCGGCTCTTTGGCGAAAGACATCGCAAGAGCCTATGTGAGCGGGTTTAAGGGCGCGTAACAGCGAAGCGGGAAATGTCGGCCTCGGCCCGGAACGGCGCCGCAATCTCGCGTATCATCGCAAAGGGCGAATCAGAGGTGAAGCGGCGTATGGCCAAACCGGATCTGTTCAGTGGTGGGGCCGCGTCGCGGAAGCCCGTTCCAGGGGCCCGTGCCGCACGAGGCGGCCCCGCTCGCCTGAATGGAACACCGGCTGAAAGCGGCTATACCGCCGCCTCCATCGAGGTGCTCGAGGGGCTGGAGCCGGTCCGTCGCCGGCCAGGCATGTATATCGGCGGTACGGACGAGGCCGCCCTCCACCACCTCTTTGCCGAGGTCATCGACAATTCGATGGATGAGGCGGTCGCGGGCCATGCAACCTTCATCGAGGTGAGCGTCGAGCCGGGCGGCTGGATTTCGGTTGTCGACAACGGCCGCGGCATTCCCGTCGATCCGCATCCGAAATTTCCGAAGAAATCGGCGCTCGAAGTGATCATGACGACGCTGCACGCCGGCGGCAAATTCGATTCGGGCGCTTACCAGACATCCGGCGGCCTGCACGGCGTCGGCGTCTCGGTCGTCAATGCGCTTTCGGAGCGGCTCGAAGTTGAGGTAGCGCGCGGTCAGCAACTCTATCGGCAGACGTTTTCGCGCGGCGTTCCGCAAGGCAAGCTGCAGGAGCTAGGGCGCGTCGGGAACCGCCGCGGCACTAAGGTGCGCTTCAGGGCCGACGAGCAGATTTTCGGAAAAGCCGTGCACTTCCGCCCTGCCCGCCTGTTCAGGATGGCGCGCTCGAAGGCGTATCTCTTTGGCGGTGTCGAAATCCGCTGGAAATGCGCGCCGGAGCTGATCGAGGCCGGCACCGATATTCCGCCGGAGGCGACCTTCCGGTTCCCGGGCGGCTTGACCGACTATCTCGCCCGCGAGATCGAGCATAAGGATCGGGTCACGCCGGAACCTTTCTCCGGGAAAGTGAGCCGCGAGGGCGGCCACGGCTCGCTCGAATGGGCCGTCGCGTGGCTCGCCGAGGACGATGGCTTCGTCCACTCCTATTGCAATACGATTCCGACTCCGGATGGCGGCACGCATGAAGCGGGGTTCCGTCTGGCACTGCTCCGCGGCCTTAAAGATCACGCAGAGCGCATCAATCAGGCGAAACGCGCCGCCAATGTCACGACCGAAGACGTGATGGGCGGCTGTGCCGCGATGATCTCGGTGTTCCTGCGCGATCCCGAATTCCAGGGCCAGAACAAGAGCCGGCTGATGAATGCGGAGGCTTCCCGCCTGGTCGAGACGACGCTGCGCGATGCGTTCGACCATTGGCTGGCAGCGGCCCCATCGCAAGCGACAAAACTGCTCGACTGGGCGATCGAGCGGGCCGAGGAACGCCAGCGGCGCAAGGCCGAGAAGGACGTCGCTCGCAAGGGCGCGATCAAGAAGCTCAGACTGCCGGGCAAGCTCGCAGATTGCACGAATACTTCCGCGCAAGGAGCTGAAATCTTTATTGTCGAAGGCGATTCCGCAGGCGGCTCGGCGAAGCAGGCGCGAGACCGGGCGAGACAGGCCGTGCTCCCCTTGCGCGGCAAAATCCTCAACGTCGCTTCGGCGACCCGCGACAAGCTGTCAGCCAATCAGCAGCTCGCCGACTTGGTCCAGGCTCTCGGCTGCGGCACTGGCCTGCACTACCGGCACGATGATCTACGCTACGACAAGGTGATCATCATGACCGATGCTGACGTGGACGGCGCTCACATTGCGTCGCTGCTGATCACGTTCTTCTATCGTCAGATGCCGCGGCTCATCGAGGGTGGGCATCTCTACCTCGCGGTGCCACCGCTCTACAAGCTGACGCAAGGGCCGAAGAGCCTTTACGCGCGCGATGACAAACATCGCGAAGAGCTTATTGCCAAGGAGCTGACGGGCAAGGGTAAAATCGAGGTCAGCCGCTTTAAGGGCCTCGGTGAGATGCGCGCCGACCAGCTCAAGGAAACGACGATGGATCCGCGTAAGC
>JAFASC010000287.1 GCA_019244955.1 Methylobacteriaceae bacterium
GGTGTTGGCCGATCGGCCCGGAAAGGACGTCGCCGCGCTTGCCGAGGATAAAAATAGAATCGGGATGGTAGGCGCCGAACAGAACCGACGGATATCTTGTCACGTTAGCGAGCTCGCTGCAGAGCCATTCGGAGGTCGTGCCAGGAATAAGCCCCTGGCCGAAATCCTGCAGAAACACGTGGTCGTACGCGCGCAGCGCGCGCACCAACATTTTTCCGCCGATCCTGGCTTTGCCCTGGACCTGAAACTGATGAACGGCGGCGGACGGAATGAGGAGCTTCATCGCGTAGGCGAGGTCGAAGCTCTGACAATTACCGAGGACCGCAATGCGGGGACCCGGTTCCAGGCGGCCTAAAGCACTGTCCTTCAGGGCGGTCAGGACCTGCCGGTCAAGATTGGACAGCAACATGGGGTAAGCCGGCGGCTTTCTGGGACCGGGATGGATGTCGCGAGATCGCCCGATTTAAGCGGAATGGTCGCGCACCGAATTGCTCCGAGATTGGGGCAAATCTAGGAGATTTCCTTGGCCGAGGCCCTAAACCCCTATCGTTCCCTTCCCGACACTCGCTTCTGGCGGAAGGCGATCGCCAACGTGCCGCCTTTCGCCATCGACCCGATGACGGAGGTGCCGTTCAAGATCGCGCCGACCGACAAGGTTGCCACGGGCGGCAGCTGCTTTGCGCAGCGCATCGCGCAGGGCCTGCAGGCGAGCGGCTTCCACTATTTCGTCGCGGAGAAGGGGCCCGAGCACCTCTCGCAAGCTGCCTATGAGCACGGCTATGGCGTCTATTCCGCCCGTTACGGCAACCTCTACACGACGCTGCAACTGGTGCAGCTGTTCGACCGCGCTTACGGCCAGTTCAAGCCGAAACTCGAATATTGGCAGCGGCCGGACGGGCGATACGTCGACCCCTATCGTCCGCAGGCGGTGCCGGAAGGCTTCGCGACGCCGGAGGAGGTGATCGCCGATCGCGAACCGCATTTTGCCGCCGTGCGCCGCGTCTTCGAAGAGCTCGACGTGTTCGTCTTCACCTTTGGCCTGACCGAGGGCTGGCTGGTGAAGGAAGACGGCGCCGCGTTGCAGCTCGCGCCCGGCGTTTCCGGCGGCGAGTTCGATACGGACAGATACGCATTCCGCAATGCCCGGCCGCACGAAGTTGCGGCCGAGTTCATCGCGTTCGTCGACAGGCTGCGCAGCGTCAATGCGAAATCCAAGGTGATCGTCAGCGTCTCGCCGGTGCCGATGATTGCGACTTACGAAAACCGGCACGTTCTGGTGTCGAACAGCTACACGAAGTCGGCGCTGCGCTGCGCGGCGGACGAGGTCGCGGCTTCACGGCCGAATATTTCCTATTTCCCCTCTTACGAAATGATCACGGGATCGGCCAACGGCGCACAATATTATACCGACGATCAGCGCACCATCACCGAGACCGGTGTGCGTGTCGTGATGAAGCTCTTCTTCGATCACTACACCGAAGCGAGAGCACGCCGCGCGAACGTGCACGCATTGAAGATCGACGTGGCGCGAGAAACTGCCGAGGCCGGGAAGGTCGTGTGCGACGAGGATGCGATCGAGGCCGCCTGACGCGGTTTATCGTTGGCGCTCGCGACGAGTTTAGACGCGCCGCTTCCGGCTGAGCGTACGCATATATTCTTGCTTTCGCTGCGCGCGGCCGCCGATCAAGCGAGCCTGCCGCCGACCGACATGGAACGCGCCGAGGCTGAGGCGTCGGCCCCGCATTTACGCGAGGGGTTTCTGGCGCGGCGGCGGCTGTTGCGCCGCGCGGTCGGACTGCGGCTTGGCGCCTCGCCCGGCGACGTGCTCATCGCCAGGGACGCGCAGGGCGCGCCGCGCGTGACCTCGGCGCGGGAGCCGATTTTCGTGTCGCTCGCCGCGCGCGGCGAACTCGTGGCGATCGCGCTCTCCGATCGCCCGGTCGGCGTCGACGTGGAACCGATAGAGGCGACAGCGGCGCCGGCCTGGAACATCCTGCACCCGGGCGAACGCGACTGGTTGAGGGCGCAGCGGGCGGAAGAGCAAGCCGAAAAGTTTCTGGCGCTTTGGTGCATCAAGGAAGCCTACCTCAAAGCGATCGGGCTGGGCCTGAGGCGCGAGCCGGCCAAGATCGCTGTCAACTTCTTTGATGGCGCGGACCGAATCTCGGTCGAAGATGCCGGCCGGGTCGTCGCCCTCGACAGCGCCTTCGTAACCCGCACCGAGGCGCACGGTGTCCCTGCCGTCGTCGCCTGCGTCGTTCTCGTCCGCTAACCCCCGCCTTAAGGCAAAGGGAACCGCGGCGCTCAGGTCGCGATTGTCCGCGAGAATAGTCCCCCGCGGGTAGCCCGATTATGGAACATATCGACCCGAAAAAACTTGCCGCCGCGCCGCTCGAGCCGGAACAGGCCGCGAAGGCGGCCGGCCTGCGTTATGTGGACGATTCGCTCCCCGGTTTTTCCCGCAAGAAGGTCGGCACGGGATTCGGCTACCGCGATATCGGCGGCAAGGTGATCCGCGACCCCGAGGTCATCAAGCGCATCCGCTCGATCGGCATTCCCCCCGCTTACACCGATGTGTGGATCTGCCCCGATCCGCGCGGCCACATCCAAGCGACCGGGCGCGACGCAAAGGGCCGCAAGCAATACCGCTACCATCCGCGCTGGAGCGAAATACGCGATTCGACGAAATATGCGCACATGCTGGAATTCGCGCACGCGCTGCCGAAAATCCGCGCCCGCATCGATGCCGACATGAAGAAGTCCGGCCTGCCGCGCGAGAAGGTTCTGGCGACGATCGTCAATCTCCTCGAGACGACGCTGATCCGCGTCGGCAACGAGGATTACGTCAAGGAGAACAAGAGCTACGGACTGACGACGTTGCGCAACCGCCACGTCGACGTCGACGGCAAGGAGCTGCGCTTCGAGTTCAAGGGCAAGAGCGGGAAGCTGTGGAAGCTCAGGATCGAGAACCGCCGCGTCGCAAAAATCGTGAAGGCGTGCCAGGAGCTACCGGGCCAACACCTGTTCCAATATCTCGACGAGAACAAGGAACGGCAGGAAGTCACGTCGTCCGACGTCAACGATTACCTGCGCGAGGTCAGCGGGCTCGACATTACCGCGAAGGAT
>JAFASC010000296.1 GCA_019244955.1 Methylobacteriaceae bacterium
GCTATGGGCGTCGTCGCCGATCGGATCGGTGAGTTCTTCCGGCGCGTGCGCGAGCTCGCGCCGGTCGGGCACGAATTGGCGAGCGATCGGGTCGGCTGGGTCGCTGGAATCGATCAGGCCGGCAAGCGCCGGCGGCAGCGCCAACGCATAGCGCTCGCTCACCGGCTCGATCTCTCGCGCCTGCTCCGCCGAGATAAGGCCGGCATCCGCCAAGTCAGCCGGGCGCCGCAGCGTGCGATCGGCCGCGCTCATCGGCTCGCGCCAGCAACGGGCGCCCAAAGCACCTGCTCGATGCGCTCGGCGCCCGCGGCGAGCATGACCAAGCGGTCGAAACCGAGCGCGATGCCGCAGGCCGGCGGCATGGCCGCGAGCGCGGCGAGGAAATCCTCGTCGATCGGGTAGCTCTCGCCGTAGATGCGGGCGCGGGTCGCCATCTGCGCCTGGAACCGGCGGCGCTGCTCGACAGGGTCGCTCAGCTCGCCGAAGGCGTTGGCGAGTTCGACCCCGCAGGCGAACAGCTCGAAGCGCTCGGCGAAGCGTGGATCGTCGGCTTTCGTGCGCGCCCAGGCGGCCTCGCAGGCGGGGTAGTCGATGAGCACGGTGGCGCGGCCGAGGCCGAGCTTCGGCTCGATCGCTTCGCTCATCAGCTTGCTGAAAATATCGGACCAGGTGTCGTCCGGCGTGACGCGGATGCCGTGGCCCTCGGCGCCGTGCGCGAGCAGATCGCGACTGCCCTGCCCCCGATCATCGAGCGTCGCCGGCAGATCGATCAAAGCGTGCTCGGTGAAAGCATCGGCCACGCTGAGAACTTCCGGGTCGGCGAAAGCGTCCATCGTGCGTCCGCGATAGCCGAACGTGTCGACGCCCGCGGCTATCGCTGCCTCGGAGAGAAGCCCGGCGCAATCTTCGATGAGCCGGGAATAGTCTTCGTTCGCCCGATACCATTCGAGCAGCGTGAATTCAGGGTGGTGCAGCGGGCCGCGCTCGCGATTACGGTAGGCATGCGCAATCGTGACAATGCGCGTCTCGCCAGCGGCCAGCAGTTTTTTCATCGCGAATTCCGGCGAGGTCGCGAGGTACATTTTGCTGCGGCTCGCGTCCGGGCCGATCAGCTCCGTGGCGAAAGCCGAGAGATGCGCCTCATTGCCCGGCGAGACCTGTAGCGCCGGCACGTCAACCTCGACGAAATGTTCGCGGGCGAAGAACTGCCGCGTCGCGGCGAGCACGCGCGAGCGCACCTTTAGAAAAGGGCGGCGGTCGTCGTGGACATGCGCGGCCCACCAGGGCGAGGCCTCTGTCACGCCTGGCAAAACCGCCCCGCCCTCTTGTCTCGCCGCATGCGGCGGTTCATAGACCCGCTCGCCGCCGCCAGCAATTGAGGACGACACGTGAAGGTCATTGCCAGTTCGATTCGCAAGGGAAACATCATCGAGCGCGACGACGGCCAGCTCTATGTCGTGCTCACCGCCGAGAGTTTTCACCCGGGCAAGGGCACGCCGACGACACAGATCGACATGCGTCGCTTGTCGGACGGGGTGAAGACCACCGAGCGCTACAAGACCACCGAACAGGTCGAGCGCGCCTATGTCGAGGACCGGCCGTTCACCTACCTTTTCCAGGACGGCGAGGGCTACACTTTCATGAACACGGAGACCTACGATCAGGTGATCGTGCCGAAGGAAGTGATCGGCGATCAGGCGGCGTATCTGCAGGAAAACATGGAAGTGACACTGTCGCTGTTCAACGGCACCGCCGTCGGGATCCAGCTGCCGCAGCGCGTGACGCTGGAGGTCATCGAGACGGAGCCGGCAATGAAGGGCCAGACCGCATCCTCGTCCTACAAGCCGGCCAAAATGTCGAACGGCGCTCGCGTCATGGTGCCACCGCATATCCAACCCGGCACGCGCATCGTGGTGATGACCGAGGATGGCTCCTACGTCGAGCGGGCCAAGGATTGATTTGGACCAATCAATGGTCCATAATCCCGGATATGGAAGTTTCTGTTAGCGATGCCAAAGCTCAACTGACCGAACTCGTCCGCCGCGCCGAAGACGGCGACGAGGTAATTTTGACGCGTCATGGCCAGCCCGCGGTGCGCTTGGTGCCAGTGAACAGCAGGCCCAGTCGAGAGACGCGGCGCAAGATACTGGAAGAGTTCCGGGCGGCTGCGTCTGCGAAAATTACCCCGGGTCCTGATGCGGCACACAGCCAGGACTTCCTTTACGGCGAGGACGGCTTACCCAAGTGATCGCCGTTGATACGTCGGCGCTCATTGCGATCGCGCAGACGGAAAGGCAGGGCCATGCGTGTCTTTCCGCGCTTACCCAAGCAGATGAGGTTTTCATCTCGGCTGGAACTGTCGCCGAGACCCTGGTCGTGGCCGCCCGACGAGGAATAGCGGGGGAGATGGCTGGTCTCCTGGAGCAATTTAAGTTCACGATAGTTCCCGTGACCGCTGCTTCCGCCCGCCGTATCGCGAAAGCCTATTCACGTTGGGGCCGAGGGGTGCATCCGGCGGCGCTTAATTTCGGCGACTGTTTCGCGTATCTCGTTGCAAAGGAGCACTCCTGCCCTCTGCTGTTTGTCGGCAACGATTTTTCGAAGACTGATATTGAGTCGGTGCTTTAAAAAGCAGCCCTCACGTCCGGGTCCTATCCGCCGGATCGCGCACGTATTTGTTGCCGCCCGTCTCGTAATCGGGACTGCGCGCATCGGGCTGGGTGCGCCGCCGTCGCTGCATGAGGGCCGGTGCGAGATGAGGTTCCTGGATCGGCCGGCGACGCTTGCGTCTTAAATCGCGGCCAACGGCGTGCTACGAAACGCCATGCGCGGAATTTCGAACGAGCCGGAGGCGGAGCCGGCCACAACCATCCTGGAGACGAGCGGGGGCCGGGACGATCGGTCCGCCGCACTTGTCGAAGCGCTCGCCGGGCGCTCGATCGTCCTCGTCGGAATGATGGGCTCGGGAAAGACCACCGTCGGCCGGCGGCTGGCGTTGCGGCTCGACCTGCCCTTCGTCGATGTCGACCAGGAGATCGTCGAGGCGGCGGGGATGCCGATCCCTGACATTTTCGCGCGGCATGGCGAGGCCCATTTCCGCGACGGCGAGCGCCGCGTCATGGCGCGCGTGCTCACCGGCGGCCCGCGCGTCGTGGCGACCGGCGGCGGCGCCTTCATGAACGATGCGACGCGGGCCCGCATCGGCGAAAAGGCCATCTCGATCTGGCTAAAGGCGGACCTCGACACGCTCATGCGCCGCGTGCGGCGGCGCCCGACCCGTCCGCTTCTGCAAACACCCGACCCGCTTGCGACGATGCAGCAGCTGCTTGCGGAGCGCGAGCCGGTCTATGCTCAAGCCCATGTGACGGTCTGCTCGCGCGAGGCCTCGCACGAGCATGTCGTCGAAGACGTCGTCCAAGCGCTTGAAGCGCACGTGTCCGCACGCGCCGCCCCGCCGACGGTGCAAGACGACCGGCGCATCGAGATCGGCGTCGAACTTCCGGGGCGACGTTACGACATCATCATCGGCGAGAACCTGCTTGCCGAAAGCGGCACTCTCATTTCCAGGATCGCCGCCGGCGCATCTTGCGTGGTCGTGACCGACTCGAATGTCGCGCGCGATCACTTGCCGGAATTGGCCGCGGGCCTCGAGGCCGCCGGGATCCGCCATGCCGCCATCACGATCCCGCCAGGCGAATCCTCGAAGAGCTTCGCGACTTACGAACGCGTCTGCGACGCCATTCTCGCCGCGCGGATGGAACGCGGCGATATCGTCGTTGCGCTCGGCGGCGGCGTCGTCGGCGATCTCGCCGGCTTTGCCGCCGCGACCGTGCGCCGCGGCATGCGATTTGTGCAAATCCCGACGAGTCTCTTGGCGCAGGTCGATTCGTCGGTCGGCGGCAAGACCGGCATCAACTCGCCGCACGGCAAGAATCTCGTCGGCGCGTTTCACCAGCCTGCGCTCGTCATCGCCGACAGCTCGGTGTTGGCCACCCTGCCGGAGCGCGAGTTCCGCGCCGGCTACGCCGAGGTCGTGAAATATGGCCTGATTGACGACGCCGATTTCTTCTATTGGCTCGAAGCGGAATGGCGCAATGTGTTCGCCGGCGGGCCGGCACGCACGCGCGCCATCGCCAAGAGCTGCGCGTCGAAAGCGGCGATCGTGCGCCGCGACGAGACCGAACAGGGCGATCGCGCGCTGCTCAATCTCGGCCACACATTCGCGCACGCTTTCGAGCGGCTCACCGATTACGACGGCGAACGGCTGGTGCATGGCGAAGCGGTCGCGCTCGGAATCGCCTGCGCCTTCCGTTTCTCCAGCGCGCAGGGGCTCTGTTCGGGCCAGGACACGCAACGCGTCGTGCGCCATCTCGACAATGTCGGCTTCCGCACGACAATCCAAGAGATTCCACAATGGAGTGCAGATGCTGATGCGATCCTCGAGGCCATGCTCCAGGACAAGAAGGTGCAACGCGGCGCGCTGACGCTGATCCTTGCACGCGGCATCGGCGAAAGCTTCATCGCCAAAAACGTCGCAGCCGCGGACGTGCGAAACTTCCTCGAAGCTGAGTTGCGCCAGGGCGGCTCAGGACAATATCGGGATTAGCCATGCATGGCGCCGATGCCGGCCCGCTGCCGGTCGATCTGTGGATGGCGATCGCGATCATCTTATTCTGCATCGCGCTCTCCGCGTTGTTTTCCGGCTCCGAGACGGCGCTCACCGCCGCCTCGCGTGCCCGCATGCACGCGCTCGAGCGGAACGGCGATAGCCGCGCACGGACCGTCAATCGCCTGCTCAAGCGCCGCGACCGGCTGATCGGCGCCACGCTATTAGGCGCGACGCTCGTCAATATCGGGTCCTCGGCTTTCACGACGAGCGTGCTTGTCGACATTTTCGGCGATCACGGCGTGATCTACGCAACAATCATCATGACCATGCTGCTCCTCGTCTTCGCGGAGGTGATGCCGAAGACGGTGGCGATCAATTACCCCGACCAGATGTCGCTTCGGATCGCGAAGATCATGCGATTCTTTGTCGCGATTTTCGGCCCGGTTCTGGTTGGCGTCGAATACGTGGTTCGCGGCGCGCTGCGTGTCGGTGGGCTGAAGCTCGGCGTACACCGCTCGATCCTCTCGCCGCGCGAAGAATTGAAGAGCGCGGTCGATCTCCTGCATCGCGAAGGCGGCGTCGACCGCGCCGATCGCGACATGTTCGGCGGCGTCCTCGATCTTGCCGAGCTCACCGTCGCCGACGTGATGGTCCACCGCACGCGCATGCGCTCGATCAATGCCGACCTGCCGCCCCGCGACCTTGTCGCCGAGGTGCTTGCCTCGCCCTTTACGCGCCTGCCGCTATGGCGAGAGCGGCCCGACAATATCGTCGGCGTGCTGCACGTGAAGGATATGTTGCGGGCGCTCTTCGCCGCGCACGGCGATTTCGATTCGCTGCGCATCGACGATATCGCACTCGAAGCCTGGTTCGTGCCGGATACGACCTCGCTGGAAGATCAGTTGCAAGCGTTTCTCAGGCGCAAGACGCATTTCGCCCTCGTCGTCGACGAATATGGCGAGGTGCAGGGGCTCGTGACCCTCGAAGACATTTTGGAGGAGATCGTCGGCGATATTTCCGACGAGCACGACCTCGCGATACAGGGCGTGCGGCAAAACGGCGATGGTTCGGTCACCGTCGATGGTGCGGTGCCCATCCGCGATCTCAACCGCGTCATGGACTGGCACCTGCCCGACGAGGAAGCGACAACCATCGCCGGCCTCGTGATCCACGAAGCGCGCGCCATCCCCGAGGCGGGTCAGGTCTTCACCTTCCACGGTTTCCGCTTCGAAGTGCTGCGCAAGACCCGCAACCGAATTACTGCGTTGCGGATATCGCCGGTTGCGCACACCGTAAACGCAGAGAAGGTTTGAACCGGGGCAGCCGGCGTCGTAGCGTTCGCTGCCCGGAGCCGCCTCGCTGCTTTACGATCTTCGCCACGTCACGATCTGCTCTTACGGCGCGAACGTCACCTATTCGCGTTGCAATCTGCGTTGTTTGCCGAAGGATGGGCCCGGCCAGAAGGTGATCGAAAGCCAGCTTGAAATCACGCCCGAGGCGGTCGAATCCGACGAGCGGCGCTGCTTTTTCGGCAACCGCGTCGTGCGGGCGCGGATCGAGACGCCGCATCGTGAATTGCGGGCCGAGGCGCGGGCACGCGTCGAGATCGACCGCGCTCCGGCCCCGCAAAGCACGTCCGCATGGGAAGAGGTTCGCGACGAGGCGTTCGACGTTGGAAGTCTCGACCCGATGTCGCCGGCGCAGTTCCTCTATCCGAGTCGGTTCGTGCCGCTATTCGAACCGGCAATCGCTTATGCGCATCAGAGTTTTGCGCCGGGCCGGCCGGTGTTGGAAGCAGCGTGCGAACTGATGGGCCGCATTCGCCGCGATTTTCGCTACGACACGAAAGCGACGGACGTGCGCACACCGCTCTCGGTGGCGTTCGAGAAGCGGCGCGGCGTCTGCCAGGATTTCACCCACATCATGATCGCAGGCCTGCGTGGGCTCGGGCTCCCGGCGGCCTATGTCAGCGGCTACATCCGCACGATTCCGCCGGAGGGCAAGCCGCGGCTTGAAGGCGCGGACGCAACCCACGCCTGGGTGTCGCTCTGGTGCGGCGAAGAGGCCGGTTACGTCGATCTCGACCCGACGAACGATCTTGTCGTCGGCAACGATCACATCATCCTTGCCCATGGACGCGATTATTCCGACATTTCGCCCATCCACGGCATCGTGCTCGGTGCCGGCGAGCAGGAGGTGGATGTCAGAGTGGATGTCGTGCCTGTAGTCGGGGCCCCGGTGCCGGTGCCCTGATCAGCGGTCCACATGCCCGAGGTTGCGGCCGGGGGCGAGATGGTCGCGCACCCGCTGCTTCAGCGCCTTCACGTCGGGGAAACCGGCGTCGCGTTTGCGGTCGAAGAGGACCTCCTCCTCCACGGCGATCTGAAAGACGCCGCCCGTCGCGGGCTTCAGCGCCACCTCGCCGAGCTCCTCGCTGAACGTCGATAGAAGCTCCTGCGCCATCCAGGCGGCGCGAAGCAGCCAATGGCACTGCGTGCAATAGGTGATCGCGATGCGCGGTTTCATTGTCATCTGACGGGCTCCTGTCGATCGCGCTTCGGTCCAGAGCGAAGAATAGCCGATTGTGCATTCCGGCGGCGGGCGGCAAAGGTGCTGACCATGCATTCTCTTGCCTACATCGCGATCGTCGCCGGCGCCTTCACGCTCGCCGGGTTCGTCAAAGGCGTGATCGGGCTCGGCCTGCCAACCGTGTCGATCGGGCTTTTGAGCCTCGTCATGGCGCCGGTCGAAGCGGTCGCGCTGTTGTTCGTGCCGTCGCTCGTCACCAATATCTGGCAGCTGGCGATCGGGCCGAGCTTTCGGCCGCTGCTCGCCCGGCAATGGACGATGCTCGTTTCGATCTGCGTCGGGATCGCGGTCGGCTCGTATCTGTTCGGTACCGTCCAGTATCCCGGCGCCAAGCGCTGGCTTGGCGTGTCGCTGCTCGCCTATTCGGCTTTCGGCCTGTCGCCGTTGCGCTTCCACGTGAAGCAGCGCGACGAACCGATCCTTTCGCCGATCATCGGTGCGGTCACTGGTGTCCTCGCCTCGATCACGGGCGTCTTCATGATCCCGAACGTGCCTTACCTGCAGGCGCTCGGCCTTGATCGCGACGACCTCATCCAGGCGCTCGGCCTGTCCTTCACGGTCTCGACGATCGCCCTGGGAATCGGCCTTGCGCTCAACGGCTCGCTTCCGGCGGCCACGCTCGGCGCCTCGCTCTTCACCCTGGCACCTGCTCTTGCCGGCATGGGAATCGGACAGATCGTGCGCGGCCGCATCAGCCCGCCGGTATTCCGGGCCTGTTTCTTCGTCGGCATGGCGCTGCTCGGGGCGGAGCTGGCGCTGAAAGGCTGACTACAATTCGCGCGGCAGCGCGGCGCTGGGGTCGGCGAGCGCGTGCAGGCGATCGGCCGCGGCCATTGCAAAGCGCAGCAGCATGGCGCGGCGCGTCGCCGCGGCCATGCGGTGGACCGGCGCGTCGCGGACGATCTCGGCGCCGAACGCATCGGCGATGATCAACCCGGCGTCTTCGGGCAGGACGTCGAGCGGCATGTCCGGCGAGACCGCGAAGAACAGCTGGTCGCAATGCAAGCGATAGTCGCGCCATTTGCGGTCGGCACGGAAATCGGCGAGCGAGGATTTGATCTCGACGATCGCCAGCGAGGAATCGCCGCTGACAGCCACGATATCGGCGCGCCGGCCGCTCGGCAGAGCGAGCTCGGTGAGGCTCGTCCAGCCTGCGGCGCGCAATAGGCGGCGGGTGCCGCGCGCGATGTCGAGCGCCATCTCCGACTGGCGCCCGTCGACGGGCAGAGCGAGCGCGGCGGCATGCAGGATGAGGCTCACGTCCAGCGGATCCTTCTCAAGGCAGCCCTTTTACCTGCCCGCGCGCAGCATGATAATTGCTGCGGTTCGACGCAAGAGGCCGGAAAACCCATGGCAACAACGCGCGTTTTGAAGGTCCTCGCCCTTGCCGGCGCGCTCGCCTTGCCCGGCGCCCTCGCCGCGGCGCAGCCGCAGCCGAAGGCCGCCGCGCCGGAAAAGGTCGTCAACGTCTTCAACTGGAGCGACTACATCGACCCCAAGGTGCTCGAGGATTTCACCCATGAGACCGGCATCAAGGTCGTCTACGACACCTACGATTCGAACGAGATGCTGGAGACGCGGCTGCTCGCCGGCAAAACCGGCTACGACGTCGTCGTTCCCTCCGCGACGTTTCTGGCGCGGCAGATCAAGGCCGGCGTGTATCAGAAGCTCGACAAGTCGAAGCTCACCAATCTCAAGAACCTTTGGCCGGAGATCATGGCGCGCCTTGCCAAATACGATCCCGGCAACGAATATGCCGTCGACTACATGTGGTTCACGACCGGCATCGCCTACAATGTGCAGGCGGCAAAGCAGCGCCTGGGCGACAAGCCGCTCGACACCTGGGACATCGTGTTCAGGCCGGAGAATCTGAAGAAATTCGCCGATTGCGGCGTCTACGTGATCGATTCTCCCGAAGATCTGTTCAGCATCGCGCTGAACTACATGAAGCTAAATCCGGACTCGAAGAACCCGAACGACATCCGCCGCGCCGCCGACCTCATCGGCACCATGCGGCGCTACGTCAAGAAGTTTCACTCGTCCGAATATATCAACGCGCTCGCCAACGGCGACATCTGCCTCGCGATCGGCTGGGCCGGCGATGCCTTCCAGGCGCGCAATCGCGCCCGCGAGGCGAATAACGGCATCGACATCAACTACGTGATCCCGCGCGAGGGCACGCTCATGTCGATGGATACGCTGGCCATGCCGAAGGACGCGCCGCATCCCGATGAGGGCTTGAAGTTCATCGACTTCCTGCTGCGCCCCGAGGTTGCCGCGCGCAATACCAGCGTCACGCATTTTGCCAATGGCGACATCACCTCGCGCGCCTTCGTCGACAAGGAAGTGCTCGACAACAAGTCGGTCTATCCCGATCAGGCGACCATGGCGCGGCTGTTCACGGTAACCGGTTACGATCAAGCGACGCAGAGGATCGTCACGCGCGAATGGACGCGGGTGAAGACGGGCAAGTGAGGCCCGCGAACCGCTGCGGAAGTGCGGCCGCTAACGCTCGAGGCTGAATTCCTCCCGCACATCAGTTCCTACGGTCTTGCGCGCCTCTTGCGCGACAGGAACGCGCCTGCTCCGGACCATTTTCAGGGCCAGCACGTCTCCGCTTCTGACGGCGAGCGGCCGAAGCTGTGGCGGCCTTTGCGGAGGCGCCGCTGCTGAGGGCTGAGGAAGGCTCTTTGAGGGAAGCTTCAGCGCCATGGGTCGTGCTCCCTCACATTGGCGTTGAACGCCTTGCTCCTCTTTAGTGAGGGAAGCAAGCCGGATGCGGTGCGCCGAAGCACATCCTGCGGCTTTGGACTCAAACTGAGACACTGACCCCCCTCCCGGCGAACAAATAGGGAGCGGAGCACAAACAATCTGCGTCCGCCCCAAAACTTCTTCACAGGCCTTCCACAGCTTATCAACAGGGCTGGAGCGCCGATTTTCACTCCAGAAGCATGCGTTTGAGGAGATCGATCTCGTCGAGCAGCATGCCGTCGCGCCCGGCAAGCTCCTCGATCTTGCGTACCGCGTGCAAAACGGTCGTGTGATCGCGACCGCCGAAGCGCCGCCCGATCTCCGGCAGCGAGCGCAAGGTCAGCAGTTTGGACAGATACATCGCGATCTGGCGCGGGCGCACCACATTCGCGGTGCGGCGCGACGACAGAATGTCGGCGCGGCTGACGTTATAGTGGCTGGCGACGAGCTTCTGGATGTCTTCGATCTTCACCCGCTTCGGCTCGCGCGTGCGGATGAGGTCGCGGATGGCGGCCTCCGCCGTCTCCACCGTCAGCGAAGTGCCCGTGAGCGTCGAATGCGCGAGCAACCGGTTGACCGCGCCTTCCAAGTCGCGGCCGTTGGTCTGGATCGCGCTGGCGACGTAAGAGACGACCGCCTGGGGCACTGTGAATTGCGGCTGCAACTCACGCGCGGCGGCGATCCGCGCCTCGATGATCTGCACGCGCAAGGCCTCGTCAAGGTTGCCGATGTCCACGCAGAGCCCGCCGGCGAGGCGCGAGCGCACCCGCTCCTCCAGGCTCTCGAGGTCGCCGGGCGGACGATCGGCGGCAATAACGATCTGGCGACCGGCATCGATCAGCGCATTCAGCGTGTGGCAGAACTCCTGCTGGATCGATTTGCCCTGCAGAAACTGCACGTCGTCGATGACGAGTACGTCGATCCCGCGGAGCTTCTCCTTGAAGGCGATCGCGGTCTGCGCTTTCAGGGCAGCGACGAAGCCGTACATGAACTTTTCGGCGGTCAGATAGATGATGCGTCGGGCGTTCACCCCCGCCTCATGCGCAATCGCCTGCAAGAGATGGGTTTTGCCGAGGCCCACAGAGGCATGGATGTAGAGCGGGTTGAACAGGATCGGGTCGCCCGGTCTGGTGCGAGCCGTGCGCATCGCCGCCGCATGCGCCAGCTGGTTGGAGCTGCCGACGAGGAAGCTTGCGAACGTAAAGCGCTTGTCGAGCGGCGAGCCGGAAAGGCCGTTGACTTCCGTGTGCGTCGATGTCGGCTCGCGCCGCGTCTCGCCGCTCTCCGATGCCGCCCCGGCAGTGCCGGCCGGCGTCGCCGGCGCATGCATGCCGCCGCCAGCCGCAAATTGTTTTCGCTCGAGCCCGGCGTCACGCAATGGCGTGCGAATCTTCGTGCTCGAACGAACCTCGACGTTCAGTTTATCGATGCCACCGAACTCGCTCGACAGCGCCGCGCGAACGCGATCCGTGTAGTGCGATTGAATCCAGCTCTTCAGGAATTTCGTCGGCACCGAGACATAGGCGACGCCGTTCTCGATCCGCACGAGTTCGAGCCCGGCAAGCCAAGAGCCGTAGACGGCTTCGCCGAGCTCGACGCGCAAGCGCCGGCACGCGCGGGCCCATGCTTCTTCGACGGTTGGAACGGAATTGTCATCGGAACGCGACTGCGAAAACGGGGCAGAATGCGGCTGTGCGATCATTGTCGTCACCTCGAAGGCGCAAATCGACCTTGCGACGGCGCGGGGCGCGCGCAATCGTTCGAACAAGGTCAGGAATGGACGTGATGTGTGCTTGTACGCCTACCGGCGCGGGCAATTAGCCAAGCGGCGGCCCGAGCTTAAGAACCCAACCGGACTCATGACAACTTATGGGAAAATCAGCGGCAAAAACACGGTAGGCCGACCCCCTGCCGACAACGCTTTCGATTTGCAAACTCGCCTGTAGTCCTCGAACCCTCGACGCATCTCCACATTGCTTATACTTGTTGGCGCTCCGTTGGCCTCTCATTGTCTCCCCCTCTGCGGCAGCGATGCCGCAGTCGTAGCCCAAAGCAAAACTTTTCAGCTGAACCCGAGCGGAACGAGACGCGCATTTCCGCGGCACCTTTACGGTGCCCAGCTCAATCCCCGCACGTTTCGAAGGGCGGCCTCTTGCAAGAGAGAGCAATTGTCGCGCACCGCGCGCAAACCTGCCGTTCTCCAGCGTTTCCGTCTTTTTTCGCGTGCGAAGTGAACAAGCCCCCGGCTTCGAGAAAAACGTAGACTCCGGTTTCGGCGAGCGCAATGCAGTTGTCACAACGCCGTCACACTAGGTGCCGCCGAACGAACTTTATGTCACGGAGGAGTCATGTTGACGCAGGCAAGTCACTGATTCAAAGCCCGCTCTCGCCGGCGCGATGGTTGCCGGTTACGGCAGCGCGGATTTTGCGCAAATGAGAACGTTAAGGGAATATCCGGCGAGTCAAGAGCGGCGGCAAAAACCCGGCAAAACGCTTGGGGAATAAAGCTCTGTCCAAGTTAACTTATTTTTAACCTTCCAGATTCGGGTTTGAAAAAAATTCCGACCCGTGACCTCGGTGAGCACAAGAAAAAACCCGGCTCGCGCCGGGTCTGTTTCGCTGCCGCAACGCCGCAAGATCGCAGCTTATTTTGCCAGCGCGTTCAGCTGCTTCGTCATCCGCGACACTTTCCGCGACGCGGTGTTCTTGTGCAAGATTCCCTTCTGCGCCGCCCGCATGACCACGGGCGCGGCTTCCTGCAGGGCAGATGTCGCGGCAGCGGCGTCGCCGCTCGCGAGGGCTTCATCGAACTTGCGGACGTAGGTCCGCATTTGGCTGCGGCGGGAGCGATTGACCGCGGTGCGGCGCTCGATCTGGCGGACGGCCTTCTTGGCCGATTTGGTATTTGCCATGGACTTTCCTCAAGGCGCTCGCGCCCAATCCGGCGAGCAGCGCGATGTGATGAAACGGCCTGATCGCGCCGCGGCGTGCAAACGCGCGGCCTGACGACAGCGAAGCCGGGCTTATAGAGGGGCCCGCATAGCCGGTCAACTTTTGGAACTCAGGCCGGCACGCCGGCCCGGATCTCGTCGATTGCGCCGGCAAGCCAGTTTCGCTCGGCCTGCGGCCACGCCACCAGCGGCGGCATCGGCCGCGCTAGGCGCTCGTCGCGATGGATGTGCGCAAGACCGGCTTTGACGCCGGCCACAAGCGGCTTGCCGTCGAACAATTTGCGGATGGCGACGGCACGATCGAGCGCGCGGTCATCGCCATTTCGCCACGCCTGTCCGCACAGATCGGAATTGAGATTGGCAGTCGCCGAGATGCAGCCGGCGAAGCCCGCACTTCGCGCTTCGCCCAGCACCGCTTCGGTCGACGGGAAGACGGCAAACCCGGGATGGCCCTTCGCCAGCGCTCGCGCGTACGGCATGTCGCCAGACGAATCTTTCAGGCCGGCAAGCCGATCGGGAAAAGCCTCGATGAGCCGGGCCACGATTTCGCGCGTATAGGGCACGCCCGATAGCGCGGGAAAGTTATAGAGATAGATCGGGATCGGCCGCGCCTTGGTCGCGGCGATCAGCGCGGAGAAATAGTCGAACACGCCCTGCGCAGCGATGTCTTTATAATAGAACGGTGGCAGGACGAGCGCGCCGGCGAAGCCGAGCTCGCCGGCAAGCCGCGTCAGAGCGGTCGCTTCGGCAAGCGCAGCCGCCCCGGTGCCGACCATCAGACGCGAGCGATCGAGCTCCGCCGCCGCGGCGCGCATGACGCCGGCGCGCTGCTCGAACGAAAAGGACGTCGCCTCGCCAGTCGTGCCGAGGACGTTGAGGCCGTCACAGCCGTTCTCAAGAAGGTGTTGTGCCAGCTTGATGAAGCGCGGCACATCCGGCGCGAGTTCGGGGGAAACCGGCGTGGCGATAGCGGCGATGACGCCGGAGAGACGAGCACTCATGTCAGACCTCAGCGGTGTTGGAAGCTCGGCGAGCGCTTCTCGACGAAGGCGGTCATACCTTCCTTCTGGTCTTCAAGCGCGAACATCGAATGGAAGACGCGCCGCTCGAAGCGGATGCCTTCGGCAAGCGTCGTCTCATAAGCCCGGTTGACGCTCTCCTTCGTCATCATCACGACGGGCCGGGACATCGAGGCGATGGTGGTCGCCATTTTCAGCGCCTCGTCGATCAGCTGGTCGGCCGGCACGACGCGCGTCACGAGGCCGGAGCGCTCCGCCTCCGCGGCATCCATCATCCGGCCGGTGAGACACATGTCCATGGCCTTCGCCTTGCCGACGAAACGGGTCAGGCGCTGCGTGCCGCCGACGCCCGGCATTACACCAAGCTTGATCTCCGGCTGACCGAATTTCGCGTTGTCGGCGGCGATCACGATATCGCACATCATGGCGAGTTCGCAGCCGCCGCCGAGCGCGAAGCCGGCAACTGCGGCAATGATGGGCTTGCGCGTTCGCGAGACGCGCTCCCAGCTCGCGATGAAATCGCCGAGATAGGCCTCGGCATAGGTCTTCGCCTGCATCTCTTTGATGTCGGCGCCGGCGGCGAAGGCTTTCGACGACCCGGTAATGATCATGCAGCCGATGTCTTTGTCGCGCTCGAATTGATCGAGCGCGGCGCCGAGTTCGTCGATCAGGGCGGAATTCAGCGCGTTCAGCGCTTGCGGGCGATTGAGCCGGACAAGGCCGACTTTATCATGCGTCTCGACCTCGACATTCGCGTACGCCATGCGCGCCCTCCTGCCGAGCGCTCTAGCGGAGGGGGACGTAAATGAAAAGGGCCGCACGAAGCGGCCCCCTTTTGGCGCGATCGGCGGCGCGCCGGAGATTAAAGTCCGTCGAACAACGCGGTCGACAGATACCGCTCGGCGAACGAGGGAATGATGACCACAATGTTCTTGCCGGCCATCTCGGGCCGCGCGCCGACCTGCAGGGCAGCCGCGACCGCCGCTCCGGAAGAAATGCCGACCGGAATTCCTTCGAGCCGCGCCACCTCCCGGGCCGTCTCCATGGACGTCGCGCTGTCGATCTGAACCACCTCGTCGATAACCGAGGTGTCCAAAATTGCGGGAACGAAGCCGGCGCCGAGACCCTGGATCTTATGCGGCCCCGGTTGTCCTCCGGACAGGACCGGAGACTCCTTCGGCTCGACCGCAACCATCTTCAGACCCGGCCGGCGCGGTTTCAGCACCTGGCCGGCGCCGGTGATGGTACCGCCCGTCCCGACCCCGGATACGATCACGTCTACTTCGCCTTGCGTATCGTTCCAGATTTCCTCCGCTGTCGTGCGGCGATGGATTTCCGGATTGGCGGGATTTTCGAATTGCTGCGGCATCACCGCATTCGGGGTGGAGGCGATGATCTCGTGCGCCTTGGCGATCGCCGCCTTCATCCCGCCGGGGCCGGGCGTCAGCTCGATCGTGGCGCCAAGCAGCGCCAGCATCTTACGGCGCTCGATCGACATCGTCTCCGGCATGACGAGGATGAGCTTGTAGCCGCGCGCCGCCGCGACGAAGGCAAGGGCGATACCCGTATTGCCGGACGTCGGCTCGACCAGCGTCGTCTTCCCCGGCGAAATCTTGCCCGCCGCTTCCATGGCATCGATCATGGCGACGCCGATGCGGTCCTTGACGCTGGCGATAGGATTGAAAAATTCGAGCTTCGCCAACAGGTTGGCGCGGACATTGTGGGCCTTGGCGATGCGCTCGAGGCGCACCAGCGGGGTGTCGCCGATCGTATCCGTGATCGAATCATAGATGCGGCCGCGCCCGGGCGTGTGCAGCGGTGGCGCCTCCTTTTTCAGAGCTGGCTGAGCCATACGATTCTCCCTCTCTGTGTGACGGTCAGGGAAACACTAGGTCGGAGCGCGCGCCTTGTCGATGAAACGAACCCATCGTTCCGCCCGAACACCAGAGAACGATTCGCCAAAAACGCGCTGCTTCACGGAATTCCTCGCTCTGACGTGCCGGATGGGAATGCGCCGCAGCGAACGGCTAGCTCTATGATCATGTCTCGTTGCAACGCCGCAATTGTCGCCGCCCCCGCAGATTTGACAAGCGTCAAGGTTGTTTGCCATCGCGCGCGCCCGAGCGATACTTGCGGGCGCTCGGGCTCCCGCCCATCCTCGACCCAAACACGGGGACAGGTCTTCAGGCGTGATGCAGCAGGCGCAGCATAAATTCTCCATCAAGACATCCGGGCGCGGTTTTACGGAGTTCACCGGCATTGTCCGAGGCTTCCTCACCCGGCACCCCTGCCAAACCGGACTGATGACCATCTTTTGCAGGCACACCTCGGCGTCGCTCCTCATCCAGGAGAATGCCGACCCTTCGGTTCGCCGGGACCTGGAAACCTATTTCGAGCGGATCGCGCCGGAATCGCCGATATACGAACATGCCACCGAAGGTCCCGACGACATGCCCGCGCATATCCGAACCGCGCTGACGCAGACGCATCTGAGTATTCCGGTCATGGACGGCGAGCTCGCGCTCGGCACTTGGCAGGGCATCTATCTGTTCGAGCATCGGCGGGCCCCGCACACGCGCGAGCTCATACTTCATCTGATCGGCGAGTGATCCTCGAGTAGCTTGCCTCGTGAAACCACCGCGTATTCCTTCGCTCGCTGACATTGCCGCCGGCGGAAAACGTGGCATCGCGTCGGCCCTGGCGTTGATCGAAACGGCGCGCGGCACGGCGGAACTCGCGGCGCTCCTTGATGAGGCCGTCGCCCATCCACGCGCTCACGTGACCGGGCTGACCGGACCGCCCGGCGTCGGGAAGTCGACGCTCACCAGCGCGCTTTTGCGAATCTGGCGCGATGCCGGCGAAAGGGTCGCGATCATAGCCGTCGACCCATCGTCACGCGTGACCGGCGGCGCTTTGCTCGGCGACCGGGCGCGCATTGTGAGTGACCCCAAAGACCGCGACGTCTTCATTCGTTCGATGGCCGCGCGCGACCGGCTTGGTGGACTTTCCGATGAGGCGATTGCCGCAGTCGCGATGCTGCGCGCGCTTTACGATCATGTACTCGTCGAGACCGTCGGCATCGGCCAGTCGGAGGCAGACATCGTGCTTGTCGCCGACACGGTCGTGCTGTGCATCCAGCCCGCGTCGGGCGACAGCCTGCAATTCATGAAAGCTGGGGTCATGGAATTGCCGGACGTCATCGCCGTCACGAAGGCCGATCTTGGTGCGGCAGCAATTCGAGCGCAGAGTGAGGCCCAAGGTGCGTTGACGTTATTCACTGGAGAAACCGGCGGATGGCGGCCGCCCGTTGTCCTCGTTTCCGCCCCGCGCGGAGAGGGGCTCTCACAATTGATTGCCGCGATTGCCAGTCATCAGGCCGACTTGGCTGCGGGCGGACGCCTTTTATCGAGACGCGCCCTCCAGCACGAGATGTGGGTTGAAGAAACCGTTCGCGGCCGATTCGGAACGGCGGGACTTCTCGCCGCTCGCCAGCTCAATAGCAAAGGAGGTCCATTCGCGCGCGAGCGCGCGATCGCGACCGAATTGAAGCGGCGCCTGGGAGTTGGGGAATAGCCGCAGCCAATTCGACTTCAGCCCTGGTGAGGCGGGGACACCAGACGGGCTCAGAGCAGCCATCGTCGGGTCTGAACGGCGATGCTGCTGGTTGAATTATTTTTAATTGACAACGAAAGAGAGAAGCTGCAGAGTGCAACCAGGACGCGCGCATGATGGAGACGACGATGAAGCGAAATCTCTCAGTAGCCGTGGCGATGATCGCAACCGCTTGGGCATTTCCTGCATGGGCAGATGGTAAATGCGGTAACGGTGGGGGACACCGACTGTTTCAGCTCAGTAAAAATGAGTTCGTCATCCCATGGGCAATTCCTGTCCCGCGAAACGCCAAAGTGCAGTTCGTCCAGGGAGGAATGATTGAGGCGATCGCTCCCCACGTGGGCTCCGAAATCCCCGGAGGATTTCCCGAAAAATATAATCGTGACGTAAAACGGGTCGAAATATTCAATTCAACAATGGCGTGGGATGTCCAGCAACTTCTTGAAACCGAAAAACGCTTCGGAATCGAGATGAGCAAGGATGCCGTCGGCGTGTTTGAAGCCTACGCCAAGTCGGGCGAGGATTTCGTGGTGGGGCTCCTGCAACATCCCCAGCTTGGAGGCTCGGGCGATGTTGCTGTACGCTGCAGCGTAGTTCTACAGAGAGGTGTGATTGAATACATAGACGGTCGGGAAACCCTGCATCTAAGTTCTCGCTTGCATAGCACGAGCGACAGTGGCCAATCTGTAAATTTCGTTCCTCAGGAAACAGCAAAGATCAGTTTCGAGTCCTCAACGATCTGGTTTCCTCTAAGTTTAACTCAGTTGATCGGTGAGCCAGCCTCTTACGTGGTTCTCGACGTAGTGACCCAGAAGGCGTTCAAGCCCGCAGAGCTTCCGCAGGAGTTCCAAGCTGAAGAATCCAAGAGAATCGATCTGCACGGAAAGAGCGTTTATGCTACGCGTATCTCCGCTAAACTGGACGCGGGCAGACCAATCGCAGATCTGAAGCTGAAGCCCTGACGAACCGGCGCGCTTCACGGAGTTACCGCCGACGGCGCAACCGGGTGCGCCGCCGGTGAGGCAGCGCCAAGCTTTTCGGACAGAGCACCGAACAAAGAGCAGGAGTG